>NZ_JBHUGI010000037.1:89081-217820 GCF_042681925.1 Sporosarcina siberiensis | reverse complement strand
GGATTGGGTTGGGTAATGGAAGTTCTGTGATTGGTACTTCTTATATACCCCGAAAACGGTGGTTTTTTGCATTTTCGAGGTTATATTACATAATAGTCCCCTTTGCAATTTAGAAACAATTCTGATTATAGATTGAGTACCAGGTGCTTGGGGAAATCTGGTTGGACTATGTTGAATTTGGTTGGATCATCTTAGTGATTGGTTGGGCAAACCCGAGTCTTGGTTGGACAAAACGGATCTGGTTGGACTATATTAAAATTGGTTGTACTAAGGCAAGGATTGGTTGGATAAATGTTGTGTGGACACCCCCCTGGAACGGAAAACAACTGTTTACTCAGAAGCCTAACTAAAAAGGACTGTCCTAAAATCGGTTTTCACCGACTTTCTGGACAGTCTCGTAACAAATGTAAGATTCAGTTGTAGCAAACTAACATTCTTCACAAATATTATTTAATCATGAACTTTTGTTTTACGCTAAAACTAATTTTTCAAGTTCCATCGGTGATATATATACGCCGTTTTTGTAAACACGCATATTTCCACCAGAGATTTCATCAATTAACATGATTTCATTTGTTTCAATATGACGACCAAATTCTAATTTTATATCATATAATTCGAGACCTTTTAAAGCAAGTTCATCTTTCACAATTCCCGAAATTTCTTTCGTTAACTCTTCAAGTTTCTTGTAATCCTCTATCGATAAGATTCCAAGTTGTGACAGTCCATCTTGATTAATAGGAGGGTCTTTTCGGTCATCGTCTTTTAATGTAACCTCTACAAAAGCATTCAATGGTTGTCCTTCTTCGCAATATGCCCCAAATCTCTTTAAGAAACTTCCTACTGCACGATACCTACAAATGACTTCAAGCCCTCGTCCAAACATCTCAGCTTTCTTTACCGTCATCGTGACTTCGTCTATATTTGAATCCACAAAATGAGTTGGAATGTTTTTTTCTATCAGCTTTTCAAAAAAGTGAGTCGTCATTCGTAAGCCTGACTTCCCAGCTCCTTCAATTGTAAGTCCAACCGTATTTGCTCCAGGATCGAAAACACCATCTTCTCCTGTTACATCATCTTTAAATTTCAATAAGACATTGCCACCGTCCATCTCGTATACATCTTTAGTTTTTCCTTTGTAGATAAGTTCCATATGCTTTGTCCCTCTCCATTCATCATTAATTACGATACTTCTATTATAAAGCACTTTTGCAATAAGAAAAAGAATACGAGAAACTTTTTTCAAATAAATGATTTTCGTAAAGGTGCAACTTTAAGAACTATCCTATCCTCGAGCTAGAACGTAAGCGAAAAAACTACATAAACTTAGTGTAATAACCGAAATACTAAACGCAATCCGATTAGTTCGGTATACTAAGAGAAATACAGGCCGTTCGCAATTTGAAACCAATACTGCAAACTAACTAAGCAAGTAAGGCGGGAGATTACAATTGACCGATAAAAATCAATGTGAACATTTTTCAGGCGGTGCAGCGGAGATACGAAACATGTGTATCTCCATCGTGCCTATTTTCAATCATTTAGACCCAAAGGAAATGAAAGAGATTGTAAAAGAAACGAACTCCATTAAACATCCTCGTGGTCATACAATTTACCATGCCGGTGACAAATCAGATGGTTTATATATCGTTCATAAAGGCCGAGTAAAAATTTACAGACTTTCTGAAACAGGAAAAGAACAGATTGTGCGCATTTTGGAACCCGGTGATTTCACGGGTGAACTGAGCTTATTTACAGAATCTGTTCATGATGCTTATGCTGAGTCAATGGAAACTACGGAACTCTGCGTCATGAGCCGTGAAAATTTCCAAGCATTTTTATTGAAATATCCATCGATTTCGTTAAAAGTACTTACTGAGTTTTCATCGAGGTTAGCACAAACAGAAAAACAATCAGCTAGCATTGCTATGGAGTCTGCCGAAACACGCATAGCCATGTATTTAGCTCATTTAGTTGAAAAACAGAACCAAAACGTAATAACATTACCGTTGAGTCGAAAAGACATCGCTTCCCATATTGGCACAACACCTGAAACTGTAAGTCGCAAATTAAAAGAATTCGAAGACTCTGGTTGGATCAAGCAGTTGAATCAAAATACGATTGACATTATCGATTTGGATGCCTTACTGCTTGCTTGAAACCTTAGAAACAGTTCATCCGTACAGGTTCTCAAAAGAGTGTGTATAATTAATAATAAAAAGTATCATTTCATTATAAAGTTCGGTACAATTATCCTTTGACAATTCTTTCACCTAACAAGCAACATCCTGTTTTCTTACAAGAGGAGGTCCCTATGTTTTTTATTGAAGCAAAACGTATCGTAGTCGTTATTTTCGGTTCCTTATTAGTAGCAATTTCTCTAAACTTTTTCTTAATTAATGCAAATGTCTATGCCAGTGGATTTGCAGGGGCCGCCCAGCTTGTATCAAGTGTTTTAAAAGATTACTCTGGATTAAGTATAAGCACCGGTATTTTATTATTGCTGTTCAATATTCCGGTTTTCATATTAGGTTGGTTCAAAGTAGGAAAAGGATTCACAATTTACAGTATCGTTTCCGTTATTTTTGCAACTGCTTTTATGGGAATACTACCTATCTTATCAGTTTCCGATGATATTCTACTAAACGCGGTTTTTGGCGGAGCTATTGCCGGAATCGGTGTTGGAATATCCTTTAAACTAGGTGCTTCGACAGGCGGTATGGACATTGTCGCAATGGTTTTATCACGTTTACAAGATAAACCAATTGGAGCCTATTTCTTAGTATTAAACGGTATCATTATCGTAGCAGCAGGGTTTTTGTACGAACCTGAAAACGCTTTGTATACAATGGTTGCACTGTATGTAACAACAGCTATTATTGATACAATCCATACACGACATGAAAAAGTAACTGCGATGATTGTTACGCACAAAGCGGACGAATTACAGTATGCTATCCATCAACAAATGGTACGCGGCATCACGATTATTCCAGCAAAAGGCGCTTATTCAAGAGAAGATAAAAATATGATGTATCTTGTAATCACACGATACGAATTGTATGATTTAGAAAAAATTATTAAAGAAGTAGATCCAAATGCCTTTACAAACATCGTTCAAACTGTGGGGATCTTCGGATTCTTCAGACGAGAAGGCGATTCAATAAAGAAAGCATAATATAAAAGAAAGGATCCCTACGGTTAAGTAAAATTAATCAGTAGGGACCTTTTCTTTTTTTAAATATTTTTCGGAAATAAGATGTTACAGATAGACAAGGAGTGTATATTTTGAGGTTAAATCTCTATATTAGTTCTTCCGGATTCTGTTCTAGGAGACAAGCGGAGCGTTATATTACTGCCGAGAAAGTTTTAGTAAACGGTGAGATTGCGCCTCATGTTTATTTTGTAGAAGAGAATGATCAAGTCGAGGTGGACGGTCATAAAATCAAGCAACCTACTCAAGACATATATATTGTGCTTAATAAACCAAGTGGTGTTATTTGTACTGCCTCTCCCACTATTGTTAATAATATTATTGACTTTATATCTTTTCCTGAACGTATATTTCCAGTTGGACGTCTAGATAAAGAAACAGAAGGCCTTATTTTATTAACAAATGACGGAAGTATTGTAAATGAGCTAATGAAGGAAGAAAACAACCATGAAAAAGAATACATAGTAAAAGTTGACAAAAAAATTACAGATACTTTTATAACGAACTTATCAAACGGTGTCACTATTTATAATCCAAGAAAAAAAGACTTTTCAAGAACAAATCCGTGCTCCGTAATTCAGTTGGATGATTATACGTTTCGCATGACGCTTTCACAGGGATTAAACCGGCAAATCCGTAGAATGTGCAGACATTCTCAATATACAGTTACGCACTTGCAAAGGGTTCGGATAAAGCACATTCGGCTCGGTTCATTAGGGCTTGGTCAATGGCGCTACTTAACTGAAGATGAGATCGCAGGACTAAAAAGATAGGGATTTCATTTCAAAAATGCGAATGAAAAACAATACTCTTCGTACAAAAAAAGCATCGCTCAATTGCTGCGCACCTAACTTTTTGGGCGCACAACACAAATGCGATGCTTACTGTATTTTTAATCTGATATACGTTAAGGTATAGAGCAGTATATTATTTACCGTAATTCTTCATTGTTTCTTGGAGTTCTGCAATCCGCTTCATTCCATCTTCTCTAGCACGTTTATTCTCATCTTCAATCGCTCTTGTCTCATCCAAACCTTTAACAATTGTGTTCCAGCTCTCTTCAATTGTTTCAATCTTAATACTTGGGCCACCTGCAAGACGAGCAATGTCGGTACTCTGACTCGCAATGTTTTGTGAGTTTTTCAAGAGCATTTCATTTGTTCGTTTATCGAGCTCGCTCATTGAATCTGCAACAAGCTTTTGTCGTTTCGCTGCAACAGCTTGGATAATTCCATTTTTAAAGATTGGAATTGTCGTGATGAAGGCAGAATTGATTTTCCCGATGAGTTTTGTATTCCCTCGCTGTAAAAGGCGAAGTTGTGGTGCCGTTTGAAGTGCTACCATTCTCGCCATTTCAAGGTCATAGATACGTTCTTCGAGTGCTTGTATCGCGTTATTCATCGTATCCAGCTCCATGTGAGCCAATTGGTCTCCGCCTGCTGAACGCTGCTCTAGGCTTGGTACAAACGCCCTTAGTTCTTCAACTTTTATTTGACCGGCTACAACATACTTTTCAAGAGCCATATAGAAGTTGAAGTTTTGTTCATACATTTCATCCATAGTTTTTGTAGACCGAATCATTTCATCTTTGTATTTGGATATCTCAATATGAATCGTCTCTATTTCCTTACCAATCGATTGATACTTTCCAAAAACTTTTTCAATCATTTTTTCTCCGCGGTTAAATAATTTACCAAACAAACCCTTTGGCTCATCAAAATCATTTTTATCAAACTTGTCCATTGTTTTACCTAGTTGTTTCAGCATGGTACCTGAATCCGTCACACTTGAAGAACGCATTGAAGCTAATATACGATCGGCAAAAGTAGATATTTCAACAGCTGGTTCTTTTCCGAATTCCAAAAGATCTAGCTGATTTCTCGTATCTATAGAACGTACTAAATTTTGCACTTCCGGGTCTTCTTTTAATTGAAGTCGCATTGCCTCCGCTTTATTTTCCGTCAACACTTCAACTTCATAATCTTTTATATCTTCTATGACAATCAGTCCTTTCCACTAAAAAAACGATTTAAAAAGCCACTTACAATTGGAATGTCTTTTTTTCTCTCCTGAAACGATAAGTCGAACACCATATCGTCCAATAAATGATGATCAAAATAGTCTTTATCAATATAAACTTCCACATCATTATGTCCTGGCGGATTGTATAAAACAATATCGAGCCCAAACTCATTCAACAGTAATAAAAGTGCAGCATCCGCTTTTGATAAGATTCCGTTTAGTTCATTATTAAATAAAATAATCTTTGGGATATCCTGAGAATAATCGAATGTCTGCATACTGTTCAGCAATTCTTCAGGAATGATAATTGCCTGTGTAAACAGGTAAAGTCGTATTTGCTCTTCACTTTCCCCGTGCTGAGCCTTCATTCTCGGATTGGCACACATTCTAGAAATTGCCGCCGCAATTCCTCTCTGTGCTCCGTCATGAAGATGATGGTACTGCCACCAATTGCTCTTCATCATTTTTTCAGGATCTAACCGGCCATCCTTACCTAGTGAATGCTGGTAATGATATTGGTTATTTGCTTTACTTTCCTTCATATGTGGAAAACTTTTCACCAGTATGCTGTTCGGATAGCTCAGAAGTTTGTGCATTTTATCCCAGTAGTCTTTGCGGTTTGACGAAACACCGGAAACTTTAGTGAACAGTGATGGGATTTTAACTTCCTCCGAATTAGATGAAAAGTTTGGACGAATAAAGGCTTTTTCTTTCGCCAATAAAAAGATTTCATCATACGTCGTTTTCAACGTAACCGTTACAGGTAAGTGATTTCTAAACTGCCACGGTTTTATATAAGCAGAGCCTTCATGATGCAAAACATGATCTATTTCTTTGGATGCACGGTAGGCAACGGTTCCTTGTCGTTGTGGCTCTTCTAATGGAAACGGTTGTAGCGTCATTGTAGTTGGATAACTAGCGATAACAGTCCACTTATTTTCAGGGTCAATTTCTTTAAAATCATCTTTTCCTTCTGGATGTAGTATCACGACATCCAGTCCTAGGAGAAGTAAATAATATAAAAAGTAAGCCTGACTTTTATTCATATCACCATACCAGACAATATGAGGGATATTCTCCGTAATCGATGTTTCTTTGATCCATGGATCTAGATGGTTCCATGTCCATTTAATAAGATCCAAAAAGACCCGTCGAAATTCGGGATGATTGAATGCCCCTACATGATTTGCTTGAAACAATTTAAACACATCAATAAGTGCTGCCCGAACTAATCTGTTAAAATCCGGATCTGTTCCGTATTTGGGTAGGAGCTGTTCCCCTTCCAAAAATGCAACAAATCGGTTGATTGAAAGCTTTGGTTGTTCCTGAATAAGATCGTAAATGCGTTGAATGGACTGGAATCGTTGTGACGGCATTGTCTTATCAAGCGTTTCAGATAATAGATGTACTCCTGGTACTTGACTCACTTCGTGAAGTGAAATCAAGTATTCAGTTTCGTCAAATCCCGTTCCAAGGACACGTGCAGCAATACGGCTGTACTGTATGCTGTCTTCATCTAACTGATAATCCACTCGGCTTGTAATTGGCTTCACCAGTTCCGATGCCCAGTTTGTATAATCTACTACTGTAAGAACCGGTTTTCTAATCATCACAACTCCCCCTTTATTTTTTCAAGGCAAAAGAAGAAGTGCAAGCCGGGCTCATTAACGAGTGTTAAAAGTTGTGTCCAGCTGCTCTTGAAAGAACTTTTTCAATAATCTCTTCTGCAGCCAAAACACCTTTTTCCTGCGTCAATCCAAGATGGGCATGTTTTGCTGCCGCACTCCCATGTCGTGGAATTAAACCAAACGTCGACTTTTCAACCATATCGACGTCGAGTAGGGAATCACCTGCTGCAAAAACTGTCTTCTTGTCTTCTTTTTCGGCAATATACTGAACTGCATCCCATTTGTTAATAAAAGAAGGAATAAAGTAAACTCTTCGACCTTGTATCGAGAATAACAAATCATTTTCTTCTGCCCACTTTGAATATTCATCAAGAATATGAAGAGGTGTGAAGTCTGGTTTAATAATTATACATATAAAAAACAAATCCACTACACGAATCGATTCGAGCCATGTAGAATCAGACGTCTTCTCTATTTTTCGTTTAATATCTGTTACTGATATTTTACTCTTCGAAACTTTTTTACGTATATACTCCTGCCAATTCAAATCAATTTGTCCATCTTCCAAAACAATTCCGCCATTGCAAACAACAGCATAAGTAGGACGGATTTCATCTTTAAAAAGTGAAATGCGATTGTATTGCTCGACTGTTCTCGTCGTCACCGGAACAAACATCATCTTTTCCGAAAGTTCCTGTAAAAGCACAATTGCCTTTTCAGTCATATAGGACAGTTCTTTACCTTTATTCATTTCTATACACCGAATTGGCGAGTCTCCTTTGTCCATACCCAAAGATCTGTAAGAATAAATCAGAGTGCCATCCAAGTCGCATCCAAACATCATAAATCCATATCTAAAGGCCTAATGAGTCCACAGCAAGTATAAACCATATCCTTATAAACCTCTATAGGAACACTGCGCTCTTTCGCTAATTGGAAAATATGTTTTAAACGTGGATCATTCTCATCTTGCACAAGAATTTTCCACGGAACACGGCGCAGTAGGACACGTGTTGTTTCTCCTACACCGGGTTTAATCAGATTGACGTCATCAATGCCGTATAATTCTTGAATCGAGGCAATTGTTTGCAGCCCATTCCAAGTTGGTGTCATATCCGTTTTCAACAGCTCTTCTTTCGCTTTACGGATCAATGAGCCCGCAGTAGCGAATTCTTCAGTAATCACATCTATATGATGATTCGATACATCTTTTTCTATAAGATCCCAGTAAACCTTCGCACCGTGAAAATCCGTTCCACTGATCCAATTGCTATTTAATACTGTTCGGCTCACAAGACCTGAAACTGTTGAATTTAAACAAGCGCTCGGAATGAGAAAATCTTCTCTTGTACCGTATAAAGATGAACAGTAACCAGGATCAGCCAATACAACAAGTTCATCATCTAGAGTAATTCCATACTTTTCCTTGAACGATTCCACTGACCGCGTCAATTCTATCGCAATGGCACCTTTACCAGTCCAGCCATCAACAAAAACAATTTGTTGATGGGGATGCGTATGAATGATGTGCAACATTGCGTTTTCATCGATACCACGTCCACGAATAATCGAAATGCTGTAATGAGGCACATTGATATCGTATTTCTTGTCCGCATATCGCTTCATAAGAATACCGATGGGTGTGCCTGCCCGAGCAAGTGAAACTAAGACAATATTACGGCCTTTTTTCTCGACAAGAAGCTCAGTAACTGTACCAACAGCCACGGCCACTTTTTGCTTATACATGGTAAGCGACTCATAAAATAATTTTAAATAGTCTTCCGTTGGCTCATATTCTACCGGAAGCATTTCCGAATAATGAATTCCACTTTGAATTGCTTTTTCTCTCTCATCCAAGCCTTTTTCCAAGTCTATTTCTGAAAGATCTTTTAATAAAAAAATGACGTCATCCGATGAATAGCTTCCTAAAAGCGTTTTCACTTTCTCTTGTTGCGGCATTTAAACACCCCTCTTTAAGTAAAATCCACAATATGAATTACAGGTATTCCACTAAACTGCTCCAACATAGGCTGAAGTCTTTCATCATCTATCGGCCTTTCAAAAAACAAAAATACTTCATCATAGTTCTGTTCGGTAACATTATACGTATAATTCATTACCTTTGGGTCGTCTGGACTCTTAAAAGAAAAACGATTCTTTATGGGATAACCCTCACGATTAATCGGATAAATCGGACTTCTTGTTGTGGAATGATATAAAACTTCAGTTCCCATATACAAAGCGATTTTCATCGGTAAATACATGAATTCTCCTGTACCAAGACACAATGTTTTCTTCCCTTTGCGATACGATTGCAAATACAATCCAGCTCGCTCGCAAAATGCCTCAACTTCTTTTTTGCTATCTGAATGGATTCCAAATCTCCCAGTAATCGCAGAGAAAGGCGACTTATTTTCAATCCCGAGCGAGTCCACTGAGACGTGTAAATGATGAGGAAAATCTGTTGGCACCGAACTCAAGCTGATCCGATTTACTTTTGTTTCTTCGGCACTCTTTTTCTCCGAATGAACTTCAGTTTCATCGAATGAAGGGGTTCCAACTACTTGGATTTTACCAGACATTAACGAGTACGTATGAATGGTTACTCCGTGTTCCACTTCAAATTCCGTTAACAAACGCCGATCCTCTTCACTCCTCCAATCCAAAACGGACAACACGGAATACTCTTTTCGGGGATATCGTCTTTGAATGGACGCTATGATATTTAAGGCCGTTTTCCCTGTCGTAATTTCATCATCCACAAGACAAATAGGCTTTGTATTGTTCAATAAATGTTCTGGTGCGTAACATCTCTGATCCGTTGCGTGAGAATGTTCTTCCTCAAAATAAAGAGTCACATCTTCATTCAGAAGTAAATCCCTCGTTGAATGAATATAGTCCGCATCGGAAAAACTTTCAAAGACACCGTGACCAAGTGCTGTTGCCGTTTCAGCAAATCCAATAAAAACAACCGGTTCACCAAGTGAATAGTTTAGGTCCTTTACTACAGAGTATGCCGCCTGCGTTTTCACAATTGAACCGTCTTTCAAAGCCTCAATAAGCTGTACGCTCTCATGCGCTTGCTTACCTGTTTTCCCTTCATAATAAATAGAAGCAAGAAGGGCAGAAGCGATTAAAGGAATTTCAGGTCGGGTAGGGATGTGTTTCCCAAGTACTTTACTGACAAATAAAAAAGAACGTTTCTTATTGATGCGTGCAGCCATTTCATATAACGTTTCGGCCGGAAGATCGTACGGATTCTCTGTCAGCTCTACCTCTACAACGAGACTCTCACCAACTTTATGTGTAAACCGGCTCGGACAATAAATCGATGAACGTGCTGTTTTCATTGTACACCCCATATATGTCCGACTTAAGTAATACCTTTTTTGCCCAGTTTAAATGCGGCTTGATTTCATTCATCTTGTTTTGATATTCGCTTTTAATGACACCCTTTTCACCAGTTGCCTGTGAAACGATTGCCAGCGCATCCATATATTCTTCTTTTGAAACTACATGTAATGCTTGAACCGGTAAAAGATGTGACGGATGGATAATCGTTTTCCCAACGAGACCATTCGCTTTATCAAGCAACGTTTCCTGTATGAGACCATCAAAGTCTTTTCGAATTAATTCTTTTCTAAGAAGCAAACCTTCTGAACCTAGATGATCGTGGAATGGTTTTTCTCGTAACTGTGGTTTTAAAATGCGACTGTTGGATGAAAAATGTTCCCATACTGGACCCGATACTACGTAGCCCCCTGGTTCTCTACCGAAAACATTTACGACATCTGTAATGAGCTCATTAATAATTGAAATCTCATAAACCGTCGTCTCATTGTCCCTTCTGAGACCATATAATCCACATAAATCCGTAGCTCCAATGCGTATATTGAGTACAAGATCACTATATCGGTCAACGGTATCTTTTAAACTAAGCAATTCGTCCAACCTTCGTTCTTTATAGAGTACATGAGGCGATTCTAAAATCGGCATACCGTAAAGAATTGAACCGGACTGTTCGTTTATTTGGCGAAGCTCGGCGAGGTATCCTTCTGCATTTTCTGAAGAGAACTTTGGAAATACAAATCCTACCAAACTTTTCACTGCATCACCAAGTCGACTTGCTATCGAAGACATTTGTCCTACACTTCTCACTCTAACGAAAATAAGTGGCGTCGAATCCTGTGTTAACAGTCCATCCCGAACAGCACTATTTATCTTTTTCATATGTTCAATTAATAGGTCTTCAGCAATTTCAACTTCTAAATCGCCAACCGCATCTTCCAAACAAATAACGAGTGTTATTAACGCCTTGAACTTGTTCTTAATAATTAAATCAGCAATATCCAATCTTGTAGCAGGCATATACAAAATAGGACCAAGGCTATAGGATAAGCTCTTTTTATCAGTAAACTTAGTAATCATTTTTGGTTGACGATAAAACAAACTTTCTTTATGCATTGCCGGTAAGTCGTTAAAATATCTCACTCATTTCACCTTCCCCATGCTCATATTTCTATAAATGAAAAGAAGAAGACACAGGCCTCCTCCTTTTCAATCTCTTTATACTGCAACTTTACGCAAATTTATACGGTGAACGATAAATGTTGCTATGAATGTAACAATCAAAATACCAAAGAATACATAGTGACTAATCTCAATATGAATAACACTTAAGCCCATTTTCAAAGCGATTATTGCGATTAAGATATACGCAGTCGTTTCGAGTTCAGGAACCTTATCAATCAACTTCAAGAATACACCAGCAATTCCTCGCATCATGAGCACTCCGAGCATACCACCAAGTAGTAGCACCCAGATCTGTTCACTAACACCAAAAGCTGCGAGTACACTGTCTACAGAAAACGCAATATCCATTATTTCAACTGCAACAATCGTACCCCAGAATGTACCGAAAAGACGGATTAAAATACCTTTTTTGTTGATCCCTTTAATCTCGCCTTCTTCACCATTCTCTTTGGATTTATCGATAAAGTACTTAATCGATAGCCAAGCGAGATAACCTGCTCCTAATACTTTTACCCACCATAACTGAATTAAGAAGACACCTACTCCAATTGCAATAAAACGGAATACATAAGCTCCTAGTAATCCATAAAACAAGGCTTTTTTTCGTTGCTTCTCTGGCAAATGTTTTACCATAACGGCTAAAACCAGGGCATTATCTGCTGATAATAAACCTTCTAATATGATTAGCGTTCCTATTAGGCCCCAACTTACAGGATCAGTCAATACATTTACCCACATATCCCAGTCAAAAAAGGCTGCATACGTACTTAATATACCGTTAAGAATTTCCATTAGTTCCTCCTGTTGTAAATGAATATAGCGATGTATTTTTCTACGGAGGCTTGATGCTTAACTCAATCGACTCGCGTAAGAAATCTTTTAAACTTCTAAACCGTAATTCCGACAAAGTGAAGCCAGACCACCAGAAAAACCGCTGCCAATAGCGTTGAATTTCCAGTCGTTTCCATGCTTATATAGTTCACAAAAAACAACAGCCGTTTCAATCGAAAAGTCTTCACCTAAATCAAAACGAAGTAATTCTTCGCCTGTCGCTTCATCCGCAAGTCGAACAAAAGCATTTGTCACCTGACCAAAGTTTTGACTTCTTGCATCTGCATCGTGAATCGTTACAGTGATTCCAATTCGATCTACATAAGCAGGGATTTTGGAGAAATCAACAATTACTTGTTCATCATCCCCGTCCCCGTCTCCAGTTCGGTTATCCCCAGTGTGCAATAGCGCACCGCTTGGATGTTCAAGATTATTATAAAAGATGAAATCATGATCGTTCTGACAACGGTTCGAAGCGTCGACCAGAAATGCAGAAGCATCTAAATCAAAGTCTTGTCCACCCGAATATTTATTCGTATCCCAACCAAGTCCAATAACAGCTCTTACAAGACCTGGGTTTGTCTTTGTTAAATCAATTTTTTGACCTTTTGATAAAATAATTGCCATTTATCTCACTCCTAATAACAATAGTCGATCGAAGCAGCCCGTTATATAGCGTTTAGCGGGTTGTACGGAACTCAATATTAAGCTTGAAGTCCATAATCCTTTACTAGTGAACCAAGTCCGCCTTGGTAACCACTACCGATTGCATTGAATTTCCACTCAGCACCATGTCTATATAGTTCGCCAACAACAACGGCTGTTTCAATAGAGAAATCTTCTCCAAGATCATAACGCACAAGCTCTTCGCCGTTCGCATCATTGACAATTCGAACATAACTGTTCGATACTTGTCCAAAATTTTGACTGCGCTGTTCTGCATCATGGATTGTGATTGCAAAAGCAATTTTCTCAGTTGTTGCAGGCACATTCGCCAAGCTTATTTTAACTTGCTCGTCGTCGCCATCGCCTTCACCTGTTAAATTATCTCCAGTGTGAACGACTGAACCGTTTCCGCCTTCAAGATTATTGAAGAAAACAAAATCCAATTCATTTGCACATTTCCCAGTTGCATCTAATAAGAATACAGATGAGTCAAGATCAAAATCTTGTCCACCATCATACTTATTCGTATCCCAACCTACACCAACAGTAATATTCGATAATCCAGGATTACTTTTTGTTAAATCTATCTTTTGTCCTTTACTTAATGAAATAGCCATTTAGACAACCTCTTCCTCTATTATATTATTTTCGTGAAAAAGCTTTATTGAACAGACTTTACTATTTAGCTATAACGCTGAACCATTTGAGACAAGCCCGGATCCATAGAACCCGTTCCAACTGCACCGAACTTCCAATCACTACCATGTCGATAGATTTCTGCAACAATTAGACTAGTAGATCCCGCGTAACTTTCGGAAAGGTTAAACTTTAGTAATTCTTCATTATTAGACGAATTCATTACGCGAATAAATGCGTTTTCAACTTGTCCAAAGTCTTGCTTACGCTTTACACAATCGTAGATATTAACAACGAAAACAAGTTTATTTATATTAGCTGGAATACGTTTCAAGTCTACAATGACTTGCTCATCGTCCCCATCACCCTCACCCGTAATATTGTCACCTGTATGTGTAATACTACCGCATTTACTCTTTAAATTACCAAAGTAAACCAGATTTTCTTTACTCAGAAACTTATCATCTTCCAGCATTATGACTGAAGCATCAATATCCATATTCGAACCACTACCACCGCCGCCAAAAAGCCCGCCAAGTAAGCCTTTAGACTTCTGCTCAATCGGATCCCAACCAAGTCCTACAGTAATTTTCTCAAGTCCAGGACGACCTTTTGTTAAATCGATTCTTTGTCCTTTTTGCAAAATAATTGCCAAATGAAACACTCCTCCATTGTTCAGAAAGAATATGTATCTCTAACTGAAACCAATCTTAATGTTAATCTAAATATTACTACATATGAAATGAGACTACAAATTGGGAGAGTCATTTTTAATCCCCATTTTCCGGATACTTTCCCAACTTGTTTTCCACGTGCTATATATACGTTTTCCGAATTAGAAAAGTTTCGTTTTTCCAGATTTCTTTTTAAAATCTTTTAGTAAAATTAGATACTATTTTCTATAAGTACTACAAGATTCTCTAAGAAAACCAAAAAATAAACCGGAGAATTTCCCCCGGTTTATTTAAAACATAGTTGTAATGTAGCGATATTTAGTCTTGTTTTTTACCTATATTCCAAAGTACAAGTCCTTCAAACTGAGTAAATCCTTCTAGACCTTTATTATAGGCGTATAATACATAGTTATCTCCAAAACGTATATACGGCAATTGGGTCATCCATGTGTGTTCTTGAAGTTCTTCCCAATACGGGAACGCCTCTGCAGGTGTAGATGAAGTTCTAATTTTAGCGATTAATTCAGCTGTTTTTGCATCGTCATTCCAACCGGGATTTTTAGGGTCAAATATAAGGTGTTGCGTTGGATCCGTCACTGTTGAATAGCCAGTAGTAACTAAATCATAAGCAGACGGGTCTTTCATCTTCTCCAACAAAGTCGGCCAATCTAATACTTGAACATCTACAGGTACACCAATTTTCTTAAGTTCAGCCTGTACAACAATTGCGATATTGTACATGTATTCATAGTCACGAGTCGTCAAGATGCGAATCGTTTCTCCATTGTAGCCCGCTTTTTCAAACATTTCTTTTGCTAGTTCTGGATTGTTTGGATTATAATTTTCTTTCCCTACGTCTGTAAACCAATCTTTTTGTTCTGGAAACATAATTCCCGGAGACAATCGATAGAAATCAGAACTTACAAATCCGGCTTTCATAACGGAATCGTAGTCAAGTGCCATATTAAACGCATGGCGCATATCTGGATTCGTCATCAAACCTTCTTTTTTATTAAAAACAACAACTGGACCGCTTGCTAAAGCTATTTCAGTTTTCAACTCATCCATGCTTTTAAGTTGGTCATAACTATCTACAGGCATTGCAATGCCGATGTCATACTCCTCTGTAGTCATACCCGCAACACGAGTTGAACTGTCCGCTACAAACTCAATAAAAATAGTATCCACAAGCGCTTCACGTTTTCCAGCTAATCCACTCGGTGTTCCTTCAACAGGTTGATACTCTTCATAGCGTTCATACTTAATGTATTGATCTTGCTTCCATTCAACAAATTTATATGGCCCTGTACCAATGTATTCGGTAATTCCATCTACAGGTGCATTATCAACGATTTCTTTTGGCATAATTCCACCAAACTGATTAAATGATGCCAAAACATGTAACGCTCCTACAGAAGGTTCAGGTAGAGTTAACGTCACAGTATATTCATCTACTATTTCAAATTTCCCATCACCAATTGCATTCTTCGCTCTTCCCGCCTTACTAACCCAACGTTCTAACGACGCAACAACATCTTCTGCTTTCATTTCGTTGCCATTATGGAATTTGATGCCTTGTCTTAAGTTAAATGTGAATTGCAAACCATCTTCACTTTGTTCATAACTTTCAGCAAGCATTGGTTCAACTTCATAATTTGCATTTAAAGCTAAAAGCGTTTCAAAAATTGGTCTTGCTGCGTCCTTTGTTGCAGTCGCAGTTCCCATATGAGGATCCAAAGATGGCGGTTGTGTATTTAAAGCTACACGGATTTCTCCACCTGTATAAGCTGAATCAGTGCTTGGTTCATCAGTTTCTGTCGATTCAGTAGACTTGTCCGGCTCTGTAGTTTCTTTCTCATCTTCATTCGCCGAATCATTTGTACAACCTACAATAAAGATAAATAATAATCCAACCAACATAAGTAAGCCATACTTTTTGATTTTCAATTAAACTCCCCCTTATCTCTTACTAGTAGTATTAATGTTTAATTATAAACAAAGTCTTATCTCAATACAATGAAATTTCAGAATATATTTATTACTAAAAAAACAGAACCCACTCATCATGGATTCCTTAAAGTTTATTTTTCAGCTGTGATTTCATAAACATCGAACACGTTCTTATTAAACAACACACATATCGTTATATTTTCTTTACTAAAGAAACGAATCATATCGCTGCTTCTTTCTTCTACAGGTTCCCAACCCCATTCCTTAATCTCATTAAGATAATGTGCTGGGGGGCCATTTTCATCTCCGCCAATATTTTTTAATTTATATTTGGAAGACTTCGATATTTCACCCACACAGGCTTCAGGTTTAATTTCACTCGAATTTTTTGGTATCGGAAAACCATAATTAATTAGCGACATACGATATCCCTCGTCTGCACTGTATACATTCGAACAACCAACCATCGTAACGGCAATTAAAAGAAGTAACACGATTCGCTTCATGATTAAACCCTCCTCACAAAAACTTCACAATCTATTGTTATCAGAATACTAAAGATGGAACAGTTTGTCATCCGACATATTGGTGACATTTAATAACAAGAATTTAAAAGGCGATTACTTCGACATGCTACTTATACTTAGTACGAATTTACAAATTCTTAACCGTATCTTACTAAAACGTTAATATGCCTTCTTTATAATAAAGAGTAGAAATCGTTATCCTTACTGATTTCTAAACTAAAAAACGAGCATGACTCGAGAGGAGATTTCATTTGAAAATTGTGCTAATTGGTGATTTGCACTATCCCGCAATTGACGAAACAGTCCCCGGTCTTTTTGAAGCACGTGAAGAGTTTTACGAACAATTTATTGGATGTTTTTTAAACGTAGACGCGGATTTGCATGTATCCGTTGGAGACTTAACAAATTTCGGTCGTCCACTAGAACTTAAAGGTATTTATTCACTACTAGGAGACCACAGAGAATTTATTCATGTCCTTGGCAACCACGATGTGTACTCATTACCCAAAGATGAGTTGTTAGAAATTACAGGACAAAAGCGATATAGCTCATTTGAAACAGACCAAGCAGTTTTTGTATTTTTAGATACAGCAAGAGAATTAGATTTTGAAGTTTGGGGTGGTTGGGTAGACGAAGACCAACAAGAATGGCTCGAACATATTGTACAAGAGTCGGGTGAAAAGCCATTGCTCGTATTCGCACACCATCCCGTATACAATACTACCGAAAGATCAGATGGTGAAAATGGTTCGATTCATCCCAGCATTGATATGTGGAGGATTCTCGACCAAAAGCAAGGCGTTGGAATTTATTTTAACGGCCATACTCACAAGGATTCAATCGTTCAGCGTGACAATTGGTCATTTATTCAGACCTCATCATGTTTAGACCAACCCGCTTTTCGATTAATTGATATTGGTGATGAAAAAATAACGGTTTCCGCCATTGATATAGACACTGAAGAACTACTTGAAAAAGCAGCAGTCATCTACGAGAACATTAATCATTATACACACCAGCCCGATGCGCGTGGATCCGAGGATAATCGTAGTTGCGTAATTCCACTCGCTATAACTGCAAACTTGGTTTAGTTCGGCGAGAAGGGGCTGTCCAGAAAGTCAGTTAAAACTGATTTTCTGTGACATCCCCTTTTTTTATTGGCTCGCCTTATATATAGTTAGTCCGAAAGTCACTACTTGCAAGCAAATGAGCGCGTGGAGCAAGGAAACACAACCGGAGTGCAAGCAACGAGTGCCGAGTGCAAGCAAACCAAACTGAGTGCAAGCAAACACGATTTGCTTGCACTCAGTTCAGCCATTACGGCCTTCATTTTCTCCGGCAGCCTATTTCTTCTCCCTAAAAGCAATAAATGTCACTAGCATAGAAAGTAACGTTAGGAACAATGCTGGAAAAAAGAATGGTGGATAATACTTAAATTTCACATCATTTATACCTGGTTTCAACTTTATACCTGTAAATGCATAGTTTGCTCGCTCAATTGTTTGTTTTTCACCATTGATTTTAACAGACCATCCTTTCTCATAAGGAATGGGCACAGTCAAATACTTTTGTCCTGTATCATTTATATAAGATAACGTAGCCGTGTTGCCTTCCCATATCACCGGAATCTCTTTCTCTACCTCGCTTTTTCTTTTGGCTGATTTAAGTACTTCGTAATTCTCACCGAATAATTCAAAGTCCTTTAATGAATAATTCCCTTTCGGAAGTCGAATGGAAATACGTTTTTCATTTGCAACTCTTATTGTGAGGTCATTGACATTCGTTCGGTAAATGGATTCGTTATTCTTTCGCTCTGTTACGAAATCATTCACTTTTAGGTTATAATCTTTTCCGCTTCCTATCTTCTTCAGGTAAAACGAAACGAATAGATCTTCGATGTCTTCATTTATTTCTTCTACTACAATATCCAGTCCGCCTTCCTTACCCGTTACTGTAAGGATATCGTCCTCATATTTTGAATTCACTTCTACAACCTGTGTTTGACTGATTATGTTCACACTCTCTGGAATCGGACGATTTTCATCCAAGGCATTCTCCAAAATGATTCCTCGGAGCATCGCTTGCTCTTTCGCTAAAGCTGAGGCAACTGCCAAACTTTTCTCTGAATAAACTTCCGTTGTTACACGGGCAAAGGGTAATGCATAATTGTTTTTATATGCAGTATAATTCCCTTCTTTAGCGTATTTAGAAAATCCATAAGGAACATTTCCATCTTCATTTTCCGAAATGTAGTATTTCCCATTTAGAATTCCATATAAGTTCGCTCGATTTCCAAGTGAAGCATAGCGACTTACACTTTCTCTTCCCATATCAATCTTTAAATCATTCAAATAAAACGATAGTAAATGTTTGTTTAATATACTGGAATAGACACTCATTCCCTTGAAGTCTTGAACAATTGGCGTATTATTTCTCGTTGGAACCATCCAATCTATTCGTGCCAATGGATCACTTTCATTCGCCTGAATCTTCCCTACTAGCTTTCTTTGGTCAACACCAAAATAGTCTTCACCTAGCATATATTCTTTCGAGACTCCGTTCTCTAACCCTATCTCTTTTGCTTGATACATTAACTTATCTTGTTGAAACATATTTACGGTTAAAAGACTTGTAATTAAAATCATCAGACCTACGAACCTGTACGCCCACTTTTTCCGTTTCCATGCCGCAAAAATTACCGAACAAATAATAATCAACGAACAAAACACCATATAACTGTCTTTAATCGATGAGATAATTAATTTCGGGTCGGCAACGTATGAAAGAGTATACAAACCACATATCACAATAATCGCAAATGTAAGTTGCCGTTTTTTCACAGTCTTCAATAGTTGGAATCCAGCTGCCGATAAGCCTCCTGCCGCCAAAGAAAGAAAGTATTCCCATCTGTACTGCGGTGCAGAAAAACCATTAAACAAACTCGCAACAAGTGGACTGTAATGTAAGATTACTAATACTCCAGTCAGACTGGCAAAAAGTGCAAAACGCCGATCCCTGTAAAACGAAAATAGGAATAAACACAGGAATGCAAACGTAGGTAAAATAACAATACGTCCGTTCAATAAAACGTTATCTACCACACCAAACATAGATATCGAATCTTTATAAGGAGGTCTGTCATTATTTAAATAACCATAAACAGAAGGAATGAAAAAGACTGCACTTACACCGAAACCCAGCAATCCACTCATTAAAAATTGTTTTGTTTGCTTTAACTTATTTACTTCATTTTCACTTAATCGAAAGAACCAACGAAACAGGATATAAATAGCCGCCAGTAGAAAATTCACATAAGCAAAATAAAAATTATCAATCATACTTAAAGACACTACAACAATAAACCAGCGCGGATTGTGATGCCGAATAATTTTTTCGACACCAATTAACAGTAAAGGCAAAAATAACATTGCATCCGCAAAAAACTCCCAGTACGTTACATGTCTAAAATAAATGATGCTTGTACCGTAAATACTCGCCCCAATAAAGGCAGGAAACAATTTGAATTTCATCATCGAAAAATAGGTTGTCGTTACCGTAATAATTAATGTCAATCGAATGATGCTTATGAAAATAACTGCATTCGCCCAGTATAATAAATCAGGCTTTTGAATAATATGTAACACTTCTAGTAAATACGTGAAAAGAACTGTACTTATGAAAACGAGTGAAGTAGAAAAATAATAACCCAGTTGTGAAAAAGTTCCTCCTCCAAAACCAAACTCGTTCGAATAAAAAAAGTTGCCGTTTGTATACTCATTATATAAAAAATATTTAAATGGAATCATTTGTGATAACCCATCATTCAATCCCGTCATATACCTGCCTTCCAAGAACTCAGAAAAAAAGAATAAATGACTTAAAAAAGCGAGCAGAAAACTACTTATAAGAAGGATACCCATCCGAAACCGATTACCTCTATTTCGAAAGAAAACTTTCACGCGGACTTCAGCACCCTTCCCGTGATGATAAAGGTAATCGGAATTGTAACAACTAATGCTAGAAGAGGTGCAAACTGGCTATTTACATGTAATGATTCAACCAATAATACGAGCAATAACATCGTGACGATTACATTCACAAGTTGTGTAAGCGGAAAATAGAAAAACTTTCTCCATGTGATTTCCACATTATATGTATACTTCGTGTTAAGAAAAAATGATCCAACAATACTGATTACGACTGAAAAGATATGTGCAACGAAATAATGCAAGTTTAAAAAATGAAGACAGAACAAAAAAACGAAATAATAGATGGCTGTATTTAATACCCCTACTACTATAAACTTCAAGAACTCTTCATTAATAAACCGCATGTTTTTCTCTCTCTTCAACGATCGATTGCTCAATGTTTGTCTGTTTGATCAAAAAATGAGGCCTTTTCTTTGTTTCATTATAAATCCGACCAATATATTCACCAATTATCCCCAAAGAGAGTAATTGAATTCCCCCTAAAAAGAGGACCGCTGATATTGTTGTAAAGTATCCTGGCACATCCACACCGTGTTTACTTATTTGAAAAAAAGTAATGCATATATATAGAAGAGCAAGAGATAAAGCAAATGATCCCATATAGAAACAAAGACGTAATGGTTTATTGTTAAACGAAACAATCCCATCAATTCCGTAATTTAGAAGCTTTGAAAAAGACCATTTTGTTGCTCCTTCTTCACGTGCGACATTTTCATAGGAAATCGTTTTTTGTTCTAGACCAATCCAAGAGTAAAGACCTTTCGAAAAGCGATTTCCTTCACTCAGCTGCAACAATGCATTAACTGCTTTCCGATTTAACAACCGGAAATCTCCTTCACCATCCGTCAATTGAACATCCACCGCCTTATTTACAAAGCGGTAGAATGATTTAGAAAGTGCGGAACGAACAGGTGAATCCCCTTTTCGGTTTCTTTTCGCAATCACTTGGTCGTACCCTTCTTCAAATCCTTTCAACAACTCAGGGATCATTGAAGTTGGGTGTTGCAAATCTGCATCCATCATAATTACAGCATGACCCTTAGCATGTTGGAGGCCAGCTAAAATAGCCGACTCTTTTCCGAAGTTTCTCGTAAAAGAAAGATACCTTGCCTCTGGATAAGCAAATATAACTTTTCGAATTTCTTCCATTGTTTCATCCGTACTACCATCGTCAATGAAAATGATTTCAAAGCCATAATAGTGACGATTCATTTCGTGGTGAATCGCTTTACATACATTTGCGATGTTTTCTGCTTCATTATACGAAGGGATAATAAATGAAATCGTCAAATTGTTCATAAGCTCACCCACTTTTCAAGTTTTTAACACAGACTTTAGATCAGTAAATTCCGATTATCGACTACTAAATCCGGATAATTTGTAGTAATGATCAAATCGCTGCTTATTTTTCCAAGCTTTAAAATTGCATCTGCATCATTGACGGTCCACGCACCTACTAAAACGTCCACATCTTTTAGTGAATCTACAAATTCTTTTGTTATAAACTCATGATGCAATCCAATATAACTTGCACTCGTATGCTGTATTTGTTCAGCCTGTAATGTCGTAACGCCCAGATAAACAAGACCAATTTGTATAGTTGAATCCAGCTCTTTCATTTTCATTAACGAAGGATGATCAAAAGAAATGACGAGCACTTCTTGCTGCATCTCAAGTTGTTGGATGAGTTCCACGACTTTCACTTCTATATCTTTATAAAAACGGGCTTTCTGTTTTAATTCAATAAACACTTTCGTTTTCCCCTTAGCCAGTTTCAACACTTCTTCTAATAAAGGAATCTTTTCGTTTGAAAAGCTCTCGTCAAACCACCGGCCCACATCAAGCGTGCGTAATTCTTCAACTGTGTATTCACTAACTAAACCCTTTCCGTTCGTTGTACGTTCCAGTGTATAGTCATGAATGACAACGGGTACCCCGTCTTTTGAAAGATGAACATCCAATTCAATTGCATAAATCGATGTGTCTTCTATCGCAAGTGAAAATGCAGCAATTGTATTTTCAGGAGCCTTACCCGACCACCCTCTGTGTGCTACTGCTTTCAGCATTTAAACTTCCCCATTTCATTTTCATTATTTTACTCCAGTGTAAACAAACGCTTGGATAATCTGACGTTGAGCAAAGAAAAACACGATGAGTATTGGAATAACTAATATTAAGTTCCCAGCCATTAACACGTTCCATGCAACACCGCCATCTACTTCACGTAGTTTTGTAATACCGAGCGGCAACGTTCTAGAAGCATCCGTTGTCGTCATAACAAGTGGCCAAAAGTAATCATTCCAGTGTGTAATAAAACTAAACAGAGCAAATGTTATCAGAACAGGTTTAGCGATAGGCACCATGATTCGCGTGATAATCTTCCATTCACTTGCATTATCTAGCCGCGCTGCTTCCAAAAGCTCTTCCGGAACCTGCTTAAAGGACTGTCTCAATAAAAAAATTCCAAATGCGCTGGAAGCAAAAGGCAGAATTAGAGCCCAAAGCGTATCGAGTATCCCCCATGAACTCATTTGCAAATAGACAGGTAGAAAAATAAGTTGTGTTGGAATCATAAGTGTGATCATCGTTAGAGCGAAGAAAAAGTTACTCCCTCTAAATTTATATCGGGCAAAGGCATAAGACGCGGGAATAATTGTTAAAAACTGCAAAGCCAATATCCCTACCGAGACAATCACACTATTAAGAATGTATTTGGGGAATGGACCTGAATTCCAAGCCTTGGAAAAGTTTTCCCACAAAAACTGATTTGGTATCCACTTAGGTGGAAAAACCATTGTCTCACCTAACGTTTTAAATGACGTAGATACCATCCACAAGAAAGGAAGGGCAAAAATACAAACGACCAACAATAAGGCAAGTCCATTCAAAATATTTTTCAGTGGCGTTTTCTTCATAAATACCATCCCTTTCTTATTGATAATGAACTTTCTTTGAAAGTACTTTGAAATAGACAATCGTTAACAACCCAATAATGATGAGAAGTAAAACTCCCGCAGTTGATGCATAACCGATTTTAAAGAATCGGAAGCCGTTCTCATATATGTAATAGACTATTGTGTTCGTTGAGTTAATGGGCCCCCCTTGCGTCATAATTGAAATCGTTTCAAACACTTGGAACGAATTGATCACGCTTATTATTGTTAAGAAAAACATTGTTGGGGATAGCATTGGTATCGTTAGATGTAAAAACGTTCTGATTTTACTTGTGTTATCAAGTGAAGCAGCTTCATATATATCTCGCGGGATACTTTGAAGACCAGCTATAAAGATAAGCGTATTAAAACCAATTCCTTTCCACACCGCAACAATAACAAGTGAGATAAGTGAAGTGTTCGGATCCGTTAGCCAAGCAACACTAGATATACCAAACAAATTTAAAAACCAGTTCAATAATCCGTAGTCTTTATCCATAATCCACATCCAAAGCATTGATATAGATACTAGAGAAATGATATGTGGGCTAAAAATGGCTCCTTGAACAAATCCATACATTGTTCCTTGTTTGTTTAACCAAAGTGCAAAAAGCAAAGAGATACAGATTGTCAACGAAACAGTTAATGATGTATATAGAAAGGTATTTCTAAGGACTTCAAGAAACTTCTCATCTGCAAGAAGAGTTGTAAAGTTCGACAGTCCTACAAAATCTTTAACCGGATTAACAAAATTCCAATCATACATACTCAAGTACATCATGTATCCTATTGGGTAAATGAAGAATAAGGAGAATACAAGAATTGCTGGAAAGATCATTGCATAAGGTCGAAATTTAATCCAAGCCATCTTAAATTCCTCCAACTAACTCATGTTCACGGGCGAAATCATCAATTGAGACTGACCTAATTCGGCTTCCTTCTTCATCAAAAAAGTAAAGATTTTCATAAGGAATGTTGATATGAATCTGTGAAATATCCAACATAGGATCTATAAAACTTTTTACATTCATCACTCCAACACTGTTTTCAACTGTATAAATCGTTTCCGAACCTAATGTTTCTACAGTTATTACTTTGCTAAGCAATGATATTTGATGTGCAGTTTCGTTCGATATCGTAGTCAAAGTCGCTTGTTCAGGCTTAAACCCGATATAATATACACTCTTATTAAAAAGCGGAAGAACGTTTTTCATATCGTCATATTTCAATACATTCATTGCGGGAGTTCCGATAAATTCTGCTGTAAAGATATTATTCGGATCATAATACATAGTCATAGGAGAATCTACTTGCTGAACTTCCCCTTTATTTAATAGAATTATTTCATCACCCATGGACATTGCTTCCACCTGGTCATGAGTTACATAAACGAATGTTGTTCCCAGACGTTTATGTAAGTGAATCAATTCCTTTCTCATCTGCCCACGAAGTTTTGCGTCAAGATTTGACAGTGGTTCATCTAGAATAAAGACTTTCGGCTTTTTCACCATGGCTCGCGCTAAAGCAACACGTTGTCTTTGACCGCCCGATAAATTTTGTGGTTTCTTATCCAGATATTCTGTTAAACCAACGATTTCACTAATCTCTGCTATTAATTCATTTCGCTCCGCTTTTGGCACCTTATTATTTACGAGTCCAAACTCAATATTTTTTCTAACCGTCATCGTTGGATAAAGTGCATAGTTTTGAAACACCATTGCACTATTCCTTTTTCCAGGAGGGGTATGTGTAACACATTCGTTGTCAATCCAAATCTCACCACTTGTAGGCTGTTCAAGTCCCGCGATCATACGAAGTGTAGTTGACTTCCCACAACCTGATGGTCCAACAATAACTGTAAATGAACCGTCCTTAATGGTTAGATTTATATTATTTACCACTACATCATCTTTAAATTTTTTCACGATATTTTCCAACCTAATTTCAGCCATTCAAAACATCTCCTTTTTTCGCTTTTATATATAAATCGCGGTCTTGTTACTTAACAAATGGGCTAACTCTTCAATTGTTTCAACTGAGAAATCCCATTCATTCGTCCCGTGGTGTTCATACTGCGAAATAAGACAAGTTCTTCCTCCCAGTTTTTTGACTGGAAACAAATCATTGTAAGGATTATCTCCTATCGATAAAATCTCGTTCGGCTTATATCCATTTTCGATTAATTCTTTAACAGCCATTTCCATACCTAATGGTTTTTTTGCATCGTATACATACTCATCGAATAACTCATCCATTTGAAGATGTTTCACAAATGCAGGACCAGTAACTCCAGGCGTGTTTGTCATAAGTATTTTCTTTTCTACTTCAAGTTTCCCTATTTGATCGAATAATGGAGAATGTCGATAAATTTCGGTTGGCTTTTGAATCATTTCATTGCGCACTTTTTCAAATGCAGTGCTCCGTATTTCCTGATTCACTCCATATTGTTCCGCATAGATATTTGCAATCCCCCATGGATCTCCGATGAAAAAGAGCGTATCCATCACTACATTTTGACTCGATTTTTCAATTCCATTCCAATAATATGTTTTTACCGGCAAAAAATTTTCATGGGCATGAACAACAAAACTTTCTTTGTCCATGAAGTAACCTAAACGAACAGTATGTTTTCCTTCAAGAATCAAATAACTTTCCTCAATCTTTAGATCGATTTCTTGCTCTGTCAGAGAACCTTCCAATAAATACTGTATATAACGCCCTAAGAAGGTATAGTCTTGATATAATGTCCCATCCATATCGAAAATAATAACTTTTATATCATTCAGCCGCTTCATTTGTTTGCTCCTTTTTAAGAAAACGAGGGAGAAGAGTCTATCAGAATGCTCTTCTTCCAAGTTTTTTATTTGGATTTTGCTATACAATCGTATTGCGTCCGATCTACACAACGAAAACTTTATTTTAACAATCGATTTGAAAGTTCAGCAGCCTTGTCTAGTGCATCTTGAGGGGATAAATCTTCTTCAAGTAATGTTCTTGTTATTTCATCTCTTAATATTGTTGAGATTTCGGGATATGCTTCAGCCATTGGGCGTGCATGTCCATTTTTCAATTGATCGACGGCAACTTTATATTGAGGTACTTCTTCATACAGGGCTTGCATTTCTTCCGAATCAATAGCAGATAGACGACTTGGTAAGTAACCAGTATATTTACTTGCATAAATTGTTTGCTCTTTCTCTGTCATCCATTTGATGAACTCCCAAGCAGCATCTTGTTTTTCAGATGATAATCCCGCTATCATCACAAGGTTTGCTCCACCTGTTGGAACTCCGCTTACTTTATTTGCAGGCATAAACGCAGTGTTTACTTTAAATCCATTCTCTTCAGACAATGCCAAAACATTTGAGAGGTTAGCTGTTGAAGAGAAATACATCCCTGAACGACCGTTTGAGAAGTCTTGTATTGCTATAGCTGATGCCTCTTCTCCACCCGGTATTTTTATAATGCCTTCCTCGGTAAGCTCTTTCCAAAATGTTAAAGCCTCAACACCGGCTTCATCGTTAAATGTGACTTCAGATTCATCATCAGAAATCATTTGACCCTTTCCCTGTCTTACAAAAGCTTCGAAAAACCACATGTCGACAGGCATACTCATACCAACCGTTTCCCCTTCTACCGTAAGTGCTCTTGCATACTCTTCAAACTCTTTCCAATTCTTCGGTCCCTTTGGATCAAGTCCAGCTTTTTCAAGCATATCTACATTCAAATATAGAATGGGAGTACTTCGTAGATAGGGAAGTCCGTAAAGCTTTCCGTCCACATAGGAATTCCCCATTAGACCCGGATTGAAATCTTCCAAATCAATATCGTCCTTCTCAGTAAATGGAGTTAAATCCTGTGTCATACCGGATTTAGCAAAAACACCAATAGTCGCAATTTCATTCAATGTGACTTCAGGAGCATTCTTTGCTGCGAAAGCTGCCTGAGTTTTCGAGTGAAGGTCTGCGTAGTTTCCTTGAAATTCTGCATTGACTAGAATTTCATCCTGTGAATCGTTAAACATTTCTACTAGATTCACGTTATTTTCCCCTATTTTATCTCCAAATGGATACCAGTACGTAATTTCAACCCTACCGCTATCGGCCGACGCTGAACTTCCATTTTCCTTTTTCTCTTTACTGGCTTCGTCGGCCTTGTCACTACAAGCACCTAGTACTAAAATTATTGCCAGGAAAAACAATGCTTTGGTAAAAGTTTTCAATTTGTATTCCTCCATTTCTAGAATTAAAGTACATGCTTAGAATGAATGTTATTTTTTTACGATTTAATCTACATCCACACTTCCTTTCAGATTGAGAAGGTCACTTCGATGAGTTCTAGTGGTGAACCTGTATCTTACATTTCAAACTATACCGTTCATTTGTTAAGCAATTATTAGGAACATGTAAAGGTTCTGTTAAACCTGCATTTCACCGAGCACTTTCTACGAGTTAGCTACCTATTCAGGCGAGTCGTCTAAATTTGAGCGTACGGAAACCAATATACGTATACACTTTATATACAAAGTCAATTCGAATGGGGGATATAAAGTGGCTATTATTAGCGTTAACAATTTACAAAAAGCATATGGAGCAAACATAGTTTTGAAGGGTATTGATTTCGAGGCTTATGCGGGAGAAGTAATTGGGGTCATCGGGAAAAATGGGGCAGGGAAATCGACGTTTCTTGAAACCCTTATGACAATTAAGGGATATGATGCTGGAAGTGTCGTTTTATTTAATTATGATTTAAAAAACATTACTGCAAACCAACTTGAAAAAGTACGCAAAAACATTTCCGTCGTTCTACAACCAACTCAGTTTTATAAGACGTTAAAAGTAGGTGAGTTGCTAAAGTTGTTTAAGTCGTATTACCAATCTCCTGTTGATATTGAAAACATTATCGAAGATTTCAAATTAGAACCGTATCGGAAAAAGTACTTTGACAAGCTTTCAGGCGGTTGGAAACAAATTGTCAGTCTTGCAATCGCCTTTTTATCGGAACCCAAACTGCTTATTTTAGATGAACCAACGACTGGCCTTGACCCGCATATGAGAAATCTCATTTGGTCTTATATTAAAAATTACAATGAGCGAACCGAAGGGACAGTCATTTTGACTACCCATAATATGGACGAAGTCGAAATGTATTGCGACAAAGTAATGCTGATAAATAATGGAGTCAATGAAGTGTTTAACACTACGAGCGATTTACTAACGTCAGGTTACAAAACGATTAATGAGTTCTATTTGAAAAATGTAGAAATTTAAGGAGGGAACCGCATGCTAGCAACACAACTTAAGTTCGACTTACTCATGTTCACGCGCGAATTATTTTACTTATTATTTATCGTAGTCGTTCCACCAGTTACGTATATATTCATGGGGCAATTGTATGGTGATTTTACGTACGCTGGAGATCTTAGTTACGGGCAAGTCTATACCCCATCGTTTATCTTACTTATTACCTTTGGTGTGATCTTTTTCACATTTGGATTTGAACAAGTAATGAATCGAACTACGGGCGTAGAAAAAAGAATTCGCCTCACACCTGTACCGAAAAAAATATTGTTGTTTTCCAGTATTTTAAAATCGATTATTCTAACAAGTATCGGATTTTTCTTAGTTTATACCATCGGAATCGTTGCTTACGATTTAGAATTCCAGCTTATTAGTTTAATTAAATCATACGTTTTCTTCATTCTATTAAATGTAATACTTCTCATCACTTCTTCCGCAATCTACTCGTTATTCAACAATGTGAACGGTGCACTTGTGTTTTCCATTATCATTTTCCAAGTCATTATGATTACCGGTGGATTCGCCATACCCATCGAACTTATGCCAACATTCGTTAAAACAATTGCAAATTTGAATCCGGTTTATCATATGAACCAGCTCTTTATAGATGTTTGGAACAATCAGCTTTTGTTTGACAAGAGTACAATGATTGCCACCGGATACATCGTCAGTTTAGTAGTTATAGCACTATTCGTCTTGCATTTTTCAAATAAGCGGAACTCTTAAAGTCTGATAATTGCAGACACGTCGCCCTGGAACGACTACAATTATATCGAGAGGAGTGTCTAAAATTGAAAGTTTCCTTAACGATTGATAGTGATTTTGAAGAAACAAAAGTGATTATTCAATGCAAAGAGATGGACAATTCCATACAGGAAATCCTTGATTTTTTAAAGGGGCAAGAAACAGATTTTCTCATTGGAAGAGATGGAGAAATGCAACACATTTTAAAACCTGACGACATTCATTATTTCCACACAGAAGAAGATAGCGTCAAGGCGGTAACCTTAAATGGATCTTATAAACTGAAAGAAAAGCTATATGAACTTGAGGCTCTGCTCCCTTCAAATAAATTTATTCGACTTTCGAAATCGGTTATAGCGAACTTACATGAATTAAGTCGTTTCGAAGCGTCGTTTAATGGCACTCTTTGTGTCTATTTTAAATCAGGCACAAAAGAGTATGTATCAAGAACATACGTGAATTCCATTAAAGACGCATTAAAAATGAACAGGAGGAAAAATGGATGAAAACGTTTTTAATTAGAAGCATACTCGGCATTTTCTTCGGGGCATTTCTTGCACTTGTCGCCATGTTTGCAATTATATACTTAGAAAAAATGGAAAGCTTAAACTCAAACCTTTTCGTAAAGAACTCACTTGGAGCGGTCTTTTGCGGTTGGTTTTTCACTGTATCACCGTTATATTTCGAGAATAAGAATATGAATTTACAACAGCAGACCGTCCTTCATTTCGCTACAAGCGTGCTTCTTTATTTTGTTTTGGCATTTGTAATAGAATGGATTCCGTTCACAATAATTAGCGCTTTACTGAACTTGGCTCTATTCATTATCGTTTATTTAATTATATGGACTTCATTTTATCTGCATTTCAAAAGAGAAGCCGATAAGTTAAATGCAGAACTTAATGATTTATAATCAAAAAAATGCCCTACTTGAGTTATCCAAGTAGGGCATGGTCATTGTATAAGCCGGACTTTCCATCATTTCCCAAATCCATCAGAAAAAGCCATCGTCAATAAAAATGACAATGGCTTTTTATGTTGTTACTTATTTTGTTTTCCGAATCACAACAACTTTTAAATAGTTGAATTCAGGATAATCGCGGTTTGTACGGAAATCTCTTGGCAATGTAGATTCCTCAAGTATTTTATATCTAGAGCCGGCTTCATTAAATGCCTCTTCTATAAATGTCTTAAACTTCTTCATTCCAAAACTCGCATTATTCGTCGAAGCTACAATTACGCCGTTTTTCTCAGTAATTGCAATTGCATCCATCAAAAGTGCAGGATAATCCTTCGCTGAACTAAACGTATATTTCTTCGAACGCGCAAAGCTTGGTGGATCTAAAATAACAAGATCAAATTTCAACTCATGACGTTTTGCGTAACGGAAATAGTCGAAAACATCCATGACTTTAATATCTTGTTGCTCATAATCGATACCATTCACACTAAATTGCTCAATTGTTTTCGCAAGGCTTCGTTGGGCAAGATCAACGCTTGTCGTCTTCTTTGCACCGCCGAGCATTGCAGCTACAGAAAATGCTCCAGTATAAGAGAATGTATTTAACACATTCTTACCTTCAGAGTAATTATCACGAACGACTTTCCGCATATCCCTTTGATCTAAAAAGATTCCAGTCATAGCTCCGTCATTTAAATTAACTGCAAATTTCATACCGTTTTCTCTAACAATAATAGGGAAATCACCTTGCTCACCTTTTACAAAGTCATCTTGTTCAATATATTGACCCTTCGTATCGAATCGCAATTTCTCGTAAATTCCTTCATACTCGATAATTTTATCAAACACACTGTATACATGGTGTTTCATTGAATAAATACCTTCGCTGTACCAGCTCACTAAAAAGAAACCATCGTAATAATCAATAGTTAGTCCACCAATACCGTCGCCTTCTCCGTTAAATACACGGAAAGCAGTTGTATTGGGGTTTTCAAACAGTTCTTCACGACGCTCGAATGCTGCTGCAATTCTTGACTCGAAAAAGTCAAAATCAATTTCGACCTCTTCTCTTCTTGTAAGTACCCAACCAATTCCTTTATTTTGAATGCCGTAATACCCTTTTGCGACGAACTGTCTGTTTTTATCCAGTAAGCGAACAATAGTCCCTTCAGTTGTCAGTACATCAGAATTAATAATGGCGTCTTTCAAAATTAAAGGATAGCCTTTTTTAAAATCTGCAATATTTCTTGCATTTACTTGTAAATCAATTGTTTTTGTCATATTGTCATCCATTCCATCGTTTTCTCCATTATCGCACGTTTTCTCCACAATAGCGAAAACAAAAAAGCGACCTGGACATAGAAGGTCGCCAAAAAGGGCTGTTATTAAAAACTGTTTTCTATGTTCGAATACTGTTCATTTCCGTTTATATCGGACAGATTATGCCAGTATTCGAAACACAAGACTTTTCCAAGCACTCATATGCGCAGTGCGTCGTTCTTCACGACCCCTTGCCATATCTAAATACGAATGTAAATTTCCTTCATAAACATGGTTAAAGCATTTAATTTTCGAAAAATGATGCGGTTGAACTAAACTTGGTGATACGGAAAACATCGGTAAATCACTTTCATTTAGAACTGTGGCAACGAATTGTGAACAGAAATAAGCACGCTCACGATCAATCCCCTTATTTACAGCAACACCAAATAATCCTATGAAGTTGAATCGATACTGTTCTTTATTTTGTTCAATGTGACGAATTTTAAATCGAATACGTTCAAATTCTCTTTCAGATACTTTCCAACTGAAAACCGCACAACTAGCTTCTCGAAATATACCTTCCGCAACATTCTCTTTAACAAATCCTGCTATGAAAGGGTTGCTTTGATATTTTCGGCCGAAACTGTACACTTCAGTTAACTGCTCATCGAAAGCAATCGATGCATGATTAAAATCTTTCCGAGTATACATGCCGATCATTTTGGACAAAACGGTTCCAGTATCCGTTAATACAATATAAATCGTTTTTCCCATGGCGCTTCCCCCTGCTTTCCCGTTCGTCGGGAGACAGTGCCCCCTCTTGGAGTCCCCATTCCAATTATGGACTAGTCAAGTTCTTTTCATAACCGACGAGAGGTGGTATTTCACTAAGACTTCAGTCGTAGTTTTTCTCTATACTGTATTATACGTTTTATAATAGCCATTAGTTTCAATTCCAAAAGTTATTTTTTATAATAATTAAAAAATGCCTAGAGGACGGTATTGTTCTCCACGCACAGACAGTTGTTTATTTATCGAGAGTAAATTCAAGGTTGATTCATTTTATTCATTATCTCATATTTTCCGAATTGCTGCTGATATATTTTAGATATCTTCAAAATTTGTACAGACCTACACCAAGGACTCACAGAGAATGCGACCGAACTTATCTGAAAAAGAATTAAGCACAAATCTGATTTCAATCCACGCACTTATGAAGAGTGCGACGCAATCGAGGCAAGTCCTAACCAAACATTACGATATTTCAATCCACGCACTCATATAGAGTGCGACAAATCGAACGACTTGCGAGAGCCTACAGTCCGGAATTTTAATCCACGCACTCATATAGAGTGCGACCTTGGTACACACCGGACGGTCGACTTGCTAACGTATTTCAATCCACGCACTCATATAGAGTGCGACATCTAATGACTAAATACAAGATTGTACGCTATTTAATTTCAATCCACGCACTCATATAGAGTGCGACCTCAAATCTAAATCTTGTTTCTGATGCTGGACTTATTTCAATCCACGCACTCATATAGAGTGCGACGAAGTAATGACTACCACACAGGAGGACAAAACTGCATTTCAATCCACGCACTCATATAGAGTGCGACCCTGAAAACAATCCTCTTGTCGGCGCTTTAAGACATTTCAATCCACGCACTCATATAGAGTGCGACGTCGTTTCCGGTAGAACGCTGTGGAGATGGTTGAAATTTCAATCCACGCACTCATATAGAGTGCGACGGCAAAAGACGCGGGGTTGAAAGTTGGGAAAATGATTTCAATCCACGCACTCATATAGAGTGCGACCACATCAAATCCGACTGATGCAAACACGGGAACAATTTCAATCCACGCACTCATATAGAGTGCGACACAAGATTTGTTGCCTTTGCAATACACAGGATTATTTCAATCCACGCACTCATATAGAGTGCGACCTCGTGTTAGTTACGACAGGGAAAGTGTTGAGTTATTTCAATCCACGCACTCATATAGAGTGCGACGCGACAGCACTCAACGAGATAGCGTACATGACAAGATTTCAATCCACGCACTCATATAGAGTGCGACCGATATGCACGCTGATATTATCGCGGGTGCCGAGATTTCAATCCACGCACTCATATAGAGTGCGACATTTAAGAAAACGGCAGTTGCGATTGCTCGTAAGATTTCAATCCACGCACTCATATAGAGTGCGACCTTTCCGAGTGCCATATCGACTCCGTTTGCTACGATTTCAATCCACGCACTCATATAGAGTGCGACTCTAAATCAATTAATACATACGTTACACAGGCGATTTCAATCCACGCACTCATATAGAGTGCGACAGAAGATGGATAAGAGATTTTGGTCTCCCTGCTAGATTTCAATCCACGCACTCATATAGAGTGCGACGCGAAGGTTGCGGGCGTACCTGTGGTTAAAGGCGATTTCAATCCACGCACTCATATAGAGTGCGACCTTGACGGCATTAAAGAAGGATGCAAAGGGTAGTATTTCAATCCACGCACTCATATAGAGTGCGACGTGCTAATCGTTATGGTACGCCTGGTGAATTACAATTTCAATCCACGCACTCATATAGAGTGCGACCAGTAGCCATATTAAAACCTCCTTCTATAACAGAATTTCAATCCACGCACTCATATAGAGTGCGACGAACAATGGAAGATAGGATTCCGTATGACAAGTGATTTCAATCCACGCACTCATATAGAGTGCGACCCGCCTAAAGAGGACGATGGCTTTGATAGCTTTCTATTTCAATCCACGCACTCATATAGAGTGCGACATACTCAGCTGAGAATCTTGAAAAGGTTGTTGCAATTTCAATCCACGCACTCATATAGAGTGCGACGCTGCACAAAACAGTTATGTGGACGCTGGTATTGAATTTCAATCCACGCACTCATATAGAGTGCGACTTCTGCGTCTTTACGAAGCGATATTATACGTGGTATTTCAATCCACGCACTCATATAGAGTGCGACACGGTGCGCCACACGACATTCAGCTTGAACTCGATTTCAATCCACGCACTCATATAGAGTGCGACACGTAAAAAGGCGCGTAGCTTTACCATCAGATTGATTTCAATCCACGCACTCATATAGAGTGCGACTGAAACGATATTTAATCGTGACATCATTATTGCTATTTCAATCCACGCACTCATATAGAGTGCGACGCCAAAAAGCAGTCGCAATATGATACGGAAGTAATTTCAATCCACGCACTCATATAGAGTGCGACGGGGATAGATGTTAATTATGTTCTTGGAGATAGATTTCAATCCACGCACTCATATAGAGTGCGACTGCGAAAAAGTAATGAAATAACTAAGTTTCATTGGATTTATTGTGAATTCAGATCATTTCACACTTAAACACATACTTAAAATACCATTATTAACAAACTACTGGTGATTACTCAGCTATTTTTGGTGCGAATCTGCCAGTCTTTTCATGTGTACTTCAGACTCGCACTAGAAGATTAACGGTCCTTCTACGTTTAAACTTTCTTTTGCACCTACATGCTTTATCTTGTTTTTATAATTTTTCCCTAGTTTATAAAACCTCAAACTATCCACAGCCGGATTAATTATTTTTTCTAATTCAATTTCTAATATTTTCAATTGAGTTGAATCAACAATACATTCAAAGACTGAATTTTGAACACGTACTCCAAAATCCTCACACTTTTTTGCCACTCTTCTTAATCTTCTTTTACCCCCAACTGATATCGTACTGACGTCATACGTTATTAAAACCAAAATTGTAAATCACCTACTTCCATAGGAATGGTGGATATGCATCCAAATCTCCTCTAATAAAACGAGCCAATAACAGGGCCTGGGCATGTGGAACAAGCCCCCAAGATATTTTCTCCTTTAAAAATGGATGTGTAATTTGTTCGTCTTTTCTATCGTGCCAAAGTTTGAATATCTTCTTCCGTGCCTCGTCAGTCATGAGCACTGCTCCACTCTCCTTTTTCAGAAAGTCAGAGGCTTGTACTTGTTTTTTATTAATTAGTGACAAAACAAATCGATCTCCACAAACACTTCTCAGTTCTTCCATCATATCTAGAGCTAATGACATTCGTCCAGGACGATCTCGGTGTAAAAAACCGACATAGGCATCCAAACCAACAGTTTCTAATGCTGCACCTACATCAGAAGCTAGTAAAGTATAAACTAGAGATAACAATGCATTGACATTATCTAGGGGTGGCCTTCGATTTCTTCCTTTAAAGAAGAAGTCTTCTTTTTGTTGTAAAATCATATCATCCATCAGAGAAAAGTAGGTACTTGCAGCATTCCCTTCTACTCCTCTTAACACTTCTAGATCGTTAATAGTCATTAACTGCTTCATCGATACTGTTAGATGTTTAGATACATTTTTAAATTTTTCAACATCTATTCGTAATGCATGATCTCGTGTCATTCTTTCTAAAGTCCATTTCGAATTGTAAAGCTTTCCAACCAGAAAATGTCGTGCAATTTCGGCACTTTTTTTCTCATCATCAGAAATTCTATATTGGGTTTTTCGTAATACGACATTTCCATTCGATGGCCCAATTACTCTTGCACGGAAGCGACCGTTAGTAGTTAAAAATGTGATTGCAATATCTCGTTCTATACAAGCAGCCATCAAAGCCGGACTAGCCCCTTGACGCCCAAACGTGCAAATGCCTTCTAAGTTATGCAATGGTACCCGACCAATCGATTTTTCATCTTTAATGATAGAGACATTTTCACCCTTTAATGCGAGATAAACGTCTGGTATAGTAACGTATAATGTAGTTAACAGTTTCCTCATTCCGCCAACATCCTCTGCATATAACTTGCAACAGATTCTTTCGTCAACAATTCTGGTAAGCAAATATGACGTAGCGAACAATTGTTACAATGTTTTCCTGTTTTCACACGAGGCGTATGTCTTCTTCTATAATATTCATGCATACGTTCCGCTATTAATCTTACTCGGTTTTTCAGCTCTTCTGTAATCTCTACTTTTACTCGGCGACGAATTTCATGATAATAAAGATAACCCTCTGGAACCGGACAAAACAACATTTCTTCTAAACACACGGCTTGTGTAACAAGCTGAAAAATATCTGATTGGTCTTTTTTGGGTTTCCCTCTTTTATATTCAATAGGAATTGGCAAATAAGTACCTGTTTCATTTTGTAAGGAAACACCATTTACATTACGGTGAAATTCGACAACATCACAAATACCAGTCAGACCTAACTTTGAAGAATGGACTGGCAACCCCCGTACGTATAGGACATCATTTCGTTTTTCTCTAATAAAAGGGTCATCTGCCTTTTCATGCAAATGACTTCCTTCTATTGTTAAAACATTTTCCGCCCATTCTTGTTCAATGTGAATTAGTGCCCACTGCCTTTCACAGAATTGAAAATGTTGGATGCCTGATAACAATAGATAATCTGAAGCGTCATAGCCCGTCATATTCTTTCACGGATAAACCTTCAAGACTTTCTATTGAAATTGTATAATCTTCTATCGATTTCGGAAGTTCATTGGAATCATTCAAGTCTATTTTTACTGAACGATGTACCTTAGCTGATGAGTATTGGCCCAACTTCGAATTATGCACCCACCAAAAGACTTTATTTATCTCCATACTACCATCTGGTCTTGCTGATGAAGTGTCATTTGCAAACAGGGTAATAAGTGCCTGTTTCAACTTTTCTGCATCCTCTTCAGAAAAGCCAGTTCTTTCTGCTAATTGTGTGTTGATACTTCCGCAAAAGACATATACGCCAAAATCAACACGATGCTTCATCCCCATTGTATCCGATGTTTTTTTACTCGGATCTTTTTCATTCGTGGTAGAGTTTACACTTTTAGTAATCTGCATACTCGTAACCTCAACTGGCGAAATACTAGTTGCTGTATGAATAGAAACAGGCCCACGGACACCTACTGAAACATCACTACCTTTAAAGGCAAATACTTGTCCAAATGCTCGAACGTCGTACCACGCTTTACTAGCTAAGGTTTCAACTAAATCTTCTTTATTTGCCTCCTTATTTTTCTTTGCAAAATAAGGAGCAACATCTTCATTCCCCTCTACTCGGGCAAAGATACTACGATACTCATCATTTCTACGCTCATCTGATTGCACCAAGATTGATTCCCCCTCGTCTTGTAAGCGGTTCCGAATCTTTCGCTTGATTGCAACGTCAGACACTTCACCATGCCCATCATAATCTTGCCGTGGACGGTTACCGTTCAATGGGTCACCATTTGGATTCGCTTTATCAACTGTAAATATGACAGCAAAGTCAATTTTATTTTTAATTATCGGCATTTTCATTCTCCTTTTTAAGTTCTGTTTTTGTGTACAATTCCTTTACTTGGCTACTATATCCAAGTAAAAACATCGGACCAAGGGCATCATTATTCATATCTTCCACTTGGATATCTGCTTCAATTTCACGAATTAGTTTATTTTGAAACCAAATCTTTTCTCCCTGACGCACCTGGTAAGGATGAAGTTGTCTGCGTATTGTCATCCAAGTTCGGGCGGGACGTTGTGAAAAGGCATTAAAATAACGCATTGCATTTGTAGCACGTTTTTCCCCACGACGATTTAATTCATTTCGCTCTAGTACTTCCGCAACTCCAAGTAGCCGACCAAACAGATAATCTCGAGACTTATTTTCAAGATCTAATGCCATGTTGATTTCCTCCTTTTCATAGTGCTTTCTGATAATTGCACAAGCAATGCCCAGTGTTCGCTGCCATTCTCCTGTTGGACTTGACAAATCATTTTTAAAGCTCATTGGATTTTTTATTCGGTTGAAAATTGTCAATACAATATCTTTCGGTATCATTGCATAATCAACGATACAAGGAAGTAAACGAGTATAGAGTTCCTTCTTTATTTTATCATCTGTCCGTTCTCCATAAACCGCTTCAACAATTTGATAGGTCGAAGGCGTCCCAATATAACCCACCATCTTCTTATTAGCAACATCATAATAACTTTGATACCATTTACATGTACCATGCCAATGAGCTAATCGATCTAAAAACAGGTTACTTTCCAACTCTTGGTAATAAACAATCGCTAATCTTCCAGTTGTCGCAGCATCTACAGCCATCACAACAATACTTTTAATACCACCAAGTCTAAAGGTGTGTTTTTTCCCCTGAAAGGCTTGCTGTACTTGTTCTGCAATTACAAGACTTGTATTATCTTTTTCTGTTACTATTGTTTCTGTTTCAAAAATTGATGCCAGTGGATGATCCAACATACCTAGGGTCCCATCAAATGGTTGAATATCTATTAGACTTTCTACACCAAACGTAATAAAGTTTCGCGTATCTGAACGATAACCCTGACGCTGAATGAGCCAACGCATTGCATTATGTGCTTTTTGGGAGACATCATAACCAATTTGCACTGCTTGATTCGGATTGTCAAAGCGGCCACGATATGTAAATCCCTGTTTATCATTCGAAGAGATTAGCTTAGACATATCACCCGCATTTCTTAGACGCGAACCGTGACGATCGGTTAAAGGCATTATTTGTCCAGTTACATAGCAAAGCCCAACTTCCACTACCTTATCCATTTTATTGGCAAGGTATTGTTGGTATTTTCCAAATAACTCTTTATCTTCCCACACGACTGGATCTTCTGGTGTTTCGCTTAAAATGGTAAAACGAACAGTTGCCTCACTGCTATCTCCAGTAACAACTTTATAAATCTCGGGTTTTTCAATTCCATATTTTTCGTCATCTTGCCTTGTCCATTTTTCAACGAGTTTTCCATTTTCATCCTCAAATAATATCTTCGCCGAAATTAGATCCTCAATTACTGTGCCTTTCTTTACGTAGTTATATATAAGTTCTACTTTGCGATGAGTAAACTCGCTCTTTGCCCACTCCTTCATTTGATTAATATACTGTGAATAGTTGCCAGCCCGTTTCTCTGCTCCACCATATTTCAAATAATCTCCGGCAACATAAAATACTTTGTCGTGTAAGAAATAGGCGGCTACTTTGGAACCAGCACGGTTGGCAGAATCCAATGTGGCTGGTAAAATCGTTCGTGCTTTGTCTTTTGGAATTACTATCGCTTTGAAAAAGTTACCATCAAGGTCTAATTTAATTTCAATTTGGGCACTTTGCGTGACATGAGATACAGGTAATAAAGTAAAGGGTTGTCCCTCTCCACGCTTATTAAAGTCACCGACTTTGTCACTATTATTTTCATAAACATCATACAAGCGTTTCATCCAGCTCATTTTTTCACCTCTTCCGGAAATGTTTCAGTATACTCCTCTTCTACAGATTTAAAATTCTCGCCCACAACGAACATCTTGGCTTCCTTCTCCTTAATTGGACGAACTAGCGTACACTCTTCAGGATGATCGAACATAATAATTCCGTTTTTCATTACAGGTATCCAAATCCTTGCTTCCAATTCATTTATACCCGTTTCATCTGGATAATTAAAACCGTGAAACATTGGCCCAAAACCAATTTCTCCATAATCGTCATAAAAGCCTTTCCCACTATTAAACTCACAAGCCTCAACATATCCTTGGCATTCTCGACTACCAAGAAAAATATCACGACGTCCACCTCGACTTACTGAACGCTTCGCAATATTATGGTGTTTATGTTCGTCTCGATCATAAGCAAGATCTTCACGATGTTCATTGAACTCGAAATGAGCACGTACCTGATATGCCGGATTTCTTAAATAAGTGTAATATGCCAATTCATTTGAAGAGTTTTGGTACTTTGTTGGGCGCAGTCCCTTCACCTCTGTTTGTATTGGATTCATTACTCGAACCTCATCGATATACCAAATTATCGTAGGCTTCCAATACACCGATTCCACAATACCTTTTAATGCTTGGTAGGTCGGGATCTGATATGTGAACTTCTCACCACCAATTTTAGTAATTGGATCTGTAAAAAGACCATATTTAGCGTGAACAATAAACTCAATTTGATTTCTCATAATATCTCACCTCCTTTAAAAAATGGAATGACTTAACTTTCCTTCTCCTTCTACTTCCAAACCATACTCCTCATGATATCCTCCATCCTTTAAAGCATATATAGAATCATTAAAAAGCGATGTAATTAACCCTTTCGATGCTAAGTCTTGCAACGTATGACGATATACATTTACACTATATTGTTGTGCTTTCTTCAAATATTCGTTGAGCTTAGTATAATCTTGAATATCTTCATTTAGATTATTAATCAATTCTTTTCCTTCACCGTATGGAACTAGTATCGCCGTTGTTGGCGCCTCAATTACTTCGAAATGGGACTCTAGTGTCTTGTACATAGAACTCATCAATGTTTTGGGATCATCATTTGGTATTGCGGCAATATATTTCGGACAACGATCCAATAATTCAATAAGTTCCACGTTAAGTTTGGAATTTGTCATCTTAATCTCTCGGCTAGCTTTGTTTAAATAAAAATCGAAATAGGTTTGGATTGCCACCGGACTTAGCAAATCATTTGCCAGCTCACTTCGACTTAGAACATCTTCTTCAGTCACTTCTTGACCCAGTGCAATTTCTGGTAACTTTGATAGCACTTCATCCTTTGTGCGAATAATATAAACAATCCCTTTTTCTCTTTCGGCGTTTCGATTACACCTACCAGCCGCCTGTGCTATAGAATCCAGACCAGCAAGTGATCGAATGACACATTCAAAACTAATATCCACGCCTGCCTCAATTAATTGAGTACTGATGCAAATCACCTTTTTATTAGCATGTTTAAGTTGCTTCTTTATATTAGCTAAAATGTCTTTACGGTGTTGTGGACACATCGATGTACTTAAATGGTAAACAGTACAATCTGTTTTCTTTGTTAACTGCTGATACACGTTCAGAACTGCTTTTTTCGTATTTAAAATAATAAGTAAGGATTTATTTTCCTTCAATACATCTACTGCAAAACTACCAATCTTTTCTGCTGACCATCCTTCGTTCTCTACTTTGTTTTCGATAGAAACGCGTTCGAATGCTTTAACAACGTCTGGTAGGTTTCTAACCATTTCTGCATCTTTAGACATTAGTAATGGATATGCTGTTTTTGTGAGTGTTGGTTGTGTTGCTGTACATAGAATAATACTGCTTTTCCCAAAATGATGTAAGAAGTTTACTGCACTATTGAATAAAGGAATATGCTTAACCGGAACTGACTGCACCTCATCAAAAATTACAACAGAATTTGTAAGGTTATGTAGTCTCCGTGCCTTACGGGTACCCTTCCCATAAAACGTATCTAAAAACTGAACCATCGTCGTAAAAATAATTGGATGATCCCAGTTATCTCTAGCAAGCTGTAATTTCTTTTGTGCAGCTTGTCTATAAGCGTCAGGTTCACCATCACTAGTCACGTCATCAATCACATTCGAATGGTGCTCCATTACTTTTTCTTTGTTTTTAATGATTTCCCGAACAGCATCTGCATTTTGCTCTATTATCGTAGTATACGGAACGACATAAATGATTTGGTTTTTACTTTCCAGTTGGGCATGCTTTAGTGCATATCGCAAACTTGCCAAGGTTTTTCCTCCGCCAGTTGGAATCGATAGTTGAAAAATAGACGAGGGTTCCTCCGCTAATTTATCACACTGCTCCGACATTTCGGAACGTAATTTATTAATTGGCTTTGATGCATCTGTACCGGTTGCCCATTTTTCCAATTGATTTATCAAATGATTATAGCTATCTTTGAAAAAGTCTTGGTTTGATTGATGCATAATAGATGTATCCCTCTCATCAAATCGACGAGAGTCCGTTCGATCTGCATCAATTAGACAGCTAAAAATATACTTCATCACTAAGCTTAAATAAATATAGGGAGAGTTTTTTGTTTTACCTTTAGTATTTGGGTACTTCTGCAAAAGTTGCTGTAAGAGTGAGAAAAAAATTTCCATTTCCCCTAACGAAGCATAATAAAGACTCCCAACTTTCTCTTTATTACCTGATATACTCAGAAACTTTTTTTGTACTTCCTCATAGTAAGGAAGATCTTCCCTACACACTCTTCTGAAAAAGTCGGACCGACTTCCATCAGGCTGTATAAAGTTTTGTAAACCGGAGTGATGGGATAAAATAACCATTCCAACCACTTCAACGACAATGTTAGAAACTTTATCAGATTCAGTTTTTGGTACATCTACATAATATGTTTCATATAAATATTTTGCACCAGCGGTAGAATGATCGATTCTCTCCAACGGTTCCCCTGTTTCTTTTACCGCATCTTCAATATAAGTACTAAATGCTTTGGTGTTTTTACCCATATCATGTAAAAAACCAGATAGTTCAGCCATCGCTGAAAACCCCGTTTTTTTCCCGTACTCTTTCGCAAGGGCTGAAACTGACAATAGATGACTTTGGACAGTTTGAATGCCAAAGTCCGATTTTCTCATATGAGCAATCATGACAGGTCTCCTTTTCAAAGTGACTATAATTTACGAAATCAAAGCATTCAATAAATTACATGCCTAAACAAAAGCTTTCCTAGTGGTATGAATCTTATTATTTTTATATTTTCTAGAAAATGTTCAAGACACCGATAATTTATATCTCTCTTTTAATCTTTTATAATGTAGACTTAAAAACCTTTACTTCTAAGTACTTTAAATATATATATATCCTCACTGAGTATGCTAACTCGAATTGTCAGAATAGTCAACGTGGCTTTAGAAATATAAAAAAACGAGCCCTTTTTACTTTGAAAGTAAAAGGGCCCAATTTTATAAATGTTGAAAAGCACTTATTTTCAATCCACGTACTACATTTAGTACGACGCAAATATTATATCATATCAAATCTAATTCCAAAATAAGAAACCATTCATACAAATCCAATACATTTCGGATAAGTAAAGTAACTATTATCGCCTAAGAAGAAACTGCGTTTAAACTAATTTCAATTCAAAACTTCTTTCCATTATAGACTCCCATAGCGTCCCTCAAAAACACCGAAAGCCCCTCGCCAAAAGCATCTCTGTTCTTCTTAAAACGTTCATCATCCACATATATTTGACCTAGACCCGAGAATGCTTCAAACGAATAGGTACCTATTTTATTTAAAAAATCATACCATTCACTAATTCCCTTTTGAGCTTCTTCTGAAGTCGGATCCAAATGACGTAGTTTTGCCAGGTTGAAGTACATTCTGTTCATTTCCTCTGCTTCATTTGTTCCAAATTGCGAAACTTTTTTATTCGATTCCTCAACCGCTTTATCGCCCCAACGTTTTTTTGCTTCTTGTTCATATGGATTCTCACTAAAATCAAACCCTTCAAATTTCTCTTCATTTGTCATGGTAATCTCTCCTTTTTCATTTAATATCGTCTTCTCAATTGTTTCAATCATTCGGTCGAGCTGTTTTCGTTTCTCTATTAGCATTTTGCGCTGCAATTCAAATGCTTCTTGGCGGTCAAATGCAGGACTTGTAAGTAATACTTTTATTTTTTCCAATGGAAATTCAAGCTCTCGAAAAAATAGAATTTGTTGTAAAGTCGCCAAATTATCATAGGAATAAATTCGATACCCGGCCTCTGTTAAATGATCTGGCACCAGCAGTCCGATGTCATCATAATGATGCAATGTACGAGTAGTTACACCTGTTAACTGCGACACTTCTTTTACTTTCACCACAATAACCTTCTTTCAATTTCTAACTATAGAGCATGACGTAACGTAAGGTTCAAGCGAAAAAAAAAGGGCCATTTCAATTTAATGAAGGCTCTTTTAACTGGAATATTAATTGAATACAACATGTAAGTGAACAACTGCTCTTTGTGCCTTTATAACCGTCAAATGGGTAATCCACTCATTTCTTCTCGATATACAACTTTTTCCCGCCTAAAAAGCTGAATTTCGTCTCGGATACTATAATTGCACCGAGTATTAAAATTGCACCAATCGCCATTTTACCAGTCAGTACTTCACTTAAAATGAGTACTGAAAAAAGCATTCCCCAAAAAGCTTCCGTTGATAAAATAATTGCCGCCTTCGTTTCGGATATATACTTCTGGGCAACGGTTTGCAACAAAAATGCAAGTGTTGTTGAAAAAACTCCTAAGTAAATGAGGGGTAACAAACCTTCCGATTCCATAGTGAAAGTAGTTTCTCCCTTAAATAACACCACGATGACCGAGATGATTGCAGCTGTTGCCATCTGAATAATCGTTATTAATACAGGATCCTCAGTTCGGACGAATCTTGATGTATAAAATATATGAAACGCAAAGGCAAAAGCACATGCTAATGTGAGCATATCGCCGAGATTAATTTCAGACGAAAGTTTTAGTGATAAAACTGCAACCCCTGTCACTGCCATCACTGCTCCGATTAGTTCGAATACATCGAGTCTTTTCTTGTAAATAACGAATCCTATGAAAGGTACAATCACAACATTAATTGCCGTTAAAAAAGCATTTTTGGAAGGTGTTGTATATTGAAGTCCTACAGTTTGGAGTGCAAAAGCCAAATACAAGAAAACTCCTAAAACCATGCCTTTTATTATCGTACTTCTAGTAGTCTTATTAAACCTTTTATAAAAAACAATGCTTAAAATTATAACACCTATTAAAAATCTTCCGGCTAATATTTGATATGGCGTATAATGATCCAACGCAACAGCACTCGCAACAAATCCACTACCCCAAATGATTGCGGTAATAATAAGTCCTATTTCTCCTATATATCTTCTCATTTAGTCCCCCACCGTCATCTATTCATAACCAATCTATTGTATAGTCTCGCGTCGGATTGAGAAATCTTTATTTTCAGTCACTTAATCAAAAAAGTGCTTTAAGGATTTCCTTAACTGTTCCTCTTCTACTCAAATGTACATTTTCACCAGCCCAAAGGGACATGTATTGTGGATTCCCATTTTCTTGTGCTGCTTTTCGAACCGCTTTTGTTAAATCATTTTGATAGGGATAAGGAGCAATCGATTTCCCCTTTAATTCATCCATTAAACGGTTGCCTATGCCCCTTGCAGTTTTACCAGAAATTGCATTGGTAAATTCAGTACATCCTTCTTCTGCGCTTATTACTGCATCCTTATACATTACGTGTGCACCGCTTTCATCCGCTGCGATAAGTATCGTTCCAACTTGAATCGCTTCAGCACCAAGGGAAAGCAAGGATTCTTTGCGCTTTTTATTTGCAATAGCTCCTGCCGCAATTACTGGAATTCGAACCGACAAGAGGACTTCTTTTATCAACTCATCCAAAGCAATGAGTTTTAGCTCACCCAAAAAGGATCCCCTATGACCACCCGCTTCGCTACCCTGTATAACGACAGCGTCCATTCCAATTTCCTCAGCGAGCTCGGCTTCCTCTTTTGTTGTAGCGGTACCAATGAGAAAGACATTGTTTTCTTTTAGCCGTAGTACTGTTCTTTCATCAGGTAGTCCAAATGTAAATGAACAAACTTTCACAGCCTCTTCGATGACCACTTGAACTTGTTCGTAAAATTCAGACTTTGAAATAGGTGCATTCCATTTGGACATTCCCAATTCCTGACCAATTGTTTGCAGTGCTGCAAGAGCTTCTTGGATTGTTTCCTCACTATATTCTATTTGTTCAGGAACAAATAAGTTTACTGCAAATGGTTGCGACGTCTTTTTTTTCACGTTCCTTATAAAGTCCCGTGTGTCATCTGCCGTTAAATAACCGGCGCCTATCGATCCAAGTGCACCCGCTTCAGACGCCGCAGCTACAAATTCAGGTGTTGTAACCCCCGCCATCGGTGCTTGAATAATAGGGTGTTTAATTCCTAATTTTTCTGAAAGGTCCATATGAATTGCCTCCTTTATAAATAAGATGACAAAATCTAACCTAGAATTTCACTTACCCGACCAACTTGTCCATCTTCCAATCGAACTTTAATGCCGTGCGGATGAAAACTAGAATTCGTTAATAAATCTTTTACAACGCCCTCCGTTTTTACTCCTGAGCGCTGATCTTTTTTCAATACAACTGCTACTTTCAAACCCGCTTTTACATCACTTCGGTTACGTCCGTCCATTTTTATTACTTCCTTTCTATATTGAATATCCATAACTATTTAGTGCCTTGCTTATACGTTAGTTTACCACAGAAAAAGCTTTGGATATATGATATAAACAGTCACCATGCAAGATTGTTGACATATAGTAGTCTATGCCCTAAACTACTATTTATGGTTGAGGGGGTATACTATATTGAAAGAGAAATTACAAGAAGCTGTTGACTTATTTGAAGAAGTGATGATATACGGCACAGAACAGGTCATAAAGAACATGGATGTACAGATTTGGAAAGAATATTCACCAGAGCAAATCCAAGTATTAAAAATCCTGTCGACCTATGGGCCGCAATCCAATGGTAAGCTCGCAGAAATGCAAGGAGTACATAAAAGTGCCATTTCGAACCGCTTAAAAAAACTTGTAGACAAGGGTCTCATTACATCCGAACGCGATGTAATTGACCAACGAGCAAAAGTATCTAAATTAACGGATATAGGAAGAGAGGTTCTTCAAATTTCGAACGATGCTGTATACGAAAATGTTGAAAGTCTGTTCAGAGGACAAATTACTGAAGAAGAACTCGATGTTTTTGTAGAAACTTTTCGTAAACTAAAGACAATTTTACAAATGAAGGAGATCTAATAAATGAGAACAGTACTGAAATTCAAATGGCCCATTTTTATAGGCTTACTTATCTTGACAACCGTTTTATTTTTCCTAGCACCTGATTTAACAAAGCAGGCAGAAAATGCCGGGTCGCTTCAACTTCCAAGCAGCGCGGATTCACAGAAAGCGGCAGATCTTTTAGAAGAAGCCGGCGTGTCAGAAGACACCATTTCGCTCGTCATTCCACTTACCAAACCAATTGATGATTCTATAAAAAAAGATATTTCATCCGTTGCGAAACAAATTAAAGATTTAGGTAAAATGGTTACTGGCGTGCTCGATCCATTTGAAAACAAAGATATGGAGGCCCAACTTGTATCCAAAGACCAAATGACCGTACTGGTACCCATCACAGTGGACGGTACACAGGACGAAATTGTAGCTCTCGCTGAAAAAATACGAAGTGAAATCCTGCCTAAGGATCAAACGATTTACTTAACAGGCGAATCCATTATCGAAAACGACGTCAATGTCAGTGCACAAGAAGGATTAAAAAAGACTGAGATTATTACCGTTGTACTTATCTTCGTTTTATTATTAATTGTGTTCCGCTCCATTGTTACGCCGATAATTCCACTTGTCGCAGTAGGAATTACATATTTATTAAGTCAGTCTCTAGTTTCATTTTTCATAGACTGGTTTGGCTTCCCGGTTTCAAATTATACGCAAATTTTCCTCGTTGCGATTTTGTTCGGACTTGGAACCGATTATTGTATTTTACTTTTAAGCAGATATAAAGAAGAACTTCTAGCAGGCCATCCCGTAGAAGAAGCAGTGATCAACACGTATAAAACTGCTGGTCGGACACTTTTCATTAGTGCTCTTGCTGTATTTATAGGATTTACGGCAATTGGATTTGCTGATTTTTCAATCTTTAAATCTGCAGTCGCAGTGGCCGTTGGTATAGCTGTATTAATGATTGTTTTATTTACAGTTGTTCCGCTCTTCATGGTTTTATTGAAAGACAAATTATTTTGGCCCTCTAAAGCAGCGGCTTCTCACAAAGACAGTAAACTATGGATTGCATTCAGTAAAGTTTCTGTAAAACGACCGCTTTTTTCTATGCTCATTGTCGCAGTAATTACCGTTCCACTTCTTTTAACATATGATAATGATTTGTCATTCAATATGATAGATGAAATTGATCAAAGCAAGGAATCTGTTATGGGTCTGAATGCCATTTCCAAGGCTTTTGGTGAAGGAGATTCTCTTCCTGTTCAAGTCATTTTGAAAAAGGATAGTTCCATGATGAATGAAAGTGACATTACTTATTTGGAACTCATAAGTCAGAACCTGGAGAAAGTCGATGGTGTAAAAGCGGTTCGCACATTGACTCGTCCAACTGGGGAAATTATCGAAGACTTTTATGTAGACCACCAGATTCGACTAATGGCCGATGGACTATCCGGTGCATCCGAAGGTCTTGATGAAGTGCAAGGTGGGCTTAGTCAAGTACAAGGTGGACTAGATGGACTGGGAAGCCAGTTGACTTCTGGAGCCGGCGTCCAACCCGGTGGAATCCAGTCACAATTAGGAGCACTCGCAGGTGGGCTGCAAGAACTGTCCGCTGGTGTTGAAGCCTCGAATAACGGTATTGGTGAAATCAATTCAGGTCTTGAAGAACTCTCTTCTATGCTAAAAGAAATGAGTGAATCTGCAAGCGTTCGTGATACTGGGCTCTTTATCCCGAAAGGTACGCTTGCGACTAGTGACTTTAAGCCGGTCCTTGAACAATATGCATTTGATAATGGATCTGGTATTTTCCTAGAAGTGATTTTGGACAAAAATCCATATTCACGTGATGCAATCGCTGTAGTTCAAGAGATTAAAGATTCGATAAAACGTTCTGTAATTGATACACCGTTCGAAAATGCTGAAATTGCGTATAGCGGTATTTCAAGTACAAACTCTGATTTATCGACGATTTCATCGAATGACTTTACACGAACTGTAATGATTATGCTCGTTGGCTTGTTCGTTGTACTGACAGTCTTATTCCGATCAGCCATAATGCCCCTTTACATGCTCGGGTCATTATTATTAACGTATTACACATCTATTTCAATTACGGAGCTTATCTTTGTCAACGGACTCGGATATAACGGTATTAGCTGGGCTGTGCCATTCTTTGGATTCATAATGCTCATAGCACTCGGTGTCGATTACTCCATCTTCTTACTCGATCGTTTTCGTGAAGAAAGCATCAATGGATTAACTGTCCGTGATGCGCTTATGAAATCCATGGCAAAAATGGGTACGGTCATCATTACGGCTGCAATTATCCTTGCGGGCACATTCGGGGCAATGATCCCATCAGGAGTATTGAGTCTCATGCAAATCGCATCCGTCGTCATTACGGGGCTTCTCTTATACGGGCTCATTATCTTGCCACTACTTATTCCAGCAATTACTGTTTCATTCGGTAAAGGTGTTTGGTGGCCATTTAGAAAATAAATACATTAAAAAGGATAGATACAAGCCACTTGTTTCGGCTTGTATCTATCCCTTTTTATACTTTTAAACTTTTATACTTACTTTTTAAACATAACCTCTCCGCCAACAACTGTCATCACAACTTTTGCTCCTAGAATTTCTTCATCTTCTTCCACTTCAAACAAATCAATGTCTAGTACAGTGAAATCAGCGTCAAATCCAATCGCAAGTTTACCACGCGAATTCTCTTTACCAATCGACGCTGCACTTCCAGTTGTAAAGAGGCCTACGGATTCAAAACGACTAAGTTTCTCATCTGGTAAATAGCCTTCATGAGTTTCACCAGGTTTCCTTCTTGTGACACCTGCATAAATTCCAAGCAGTGGGTCAACTTCTTCGACCGGAGCATCTGACCCCCCACCGCAAATGAATCCACGGTCCAGTAAGCTCTTCCAAGCGTATGCCCAATCAAGACGTTCTTCGCCTAAGCGGTCCATCACCCAAGGAAAATCAGACGATACAAATATGGGTTGAAGATCTAATACGATTGGCAGCTTAGCCATGCGTTCAACAAGATCATCACGCAACACATTGACATGAATGAACCGATCCAATTTCCCTTGTGGAACGGGATTCTTTTCAATCGCATCAAGAGCCTTTTCAGCTGCCGCATCCCCAATAACGTGAATCGCTACAGCCTCCCCGTACTTCCTTGCGAGAACGACTAAATCATTGATTTCATCATCGGTAAGAACTGTCATACCAGAAGTTTCTGGCGTATCTGAATAAGGATTGCTTAGTAAGGCTGTTTTTCCGCCAAGCGCGCCGTCAATGAAAAACTTCAATCCACCGGGTTCGACCCATGGTCCATTATACGTCGCTTCGTCTTCCATTATCTGCGCAAAGATCGTTGAACGCTTCAGTAAATGAGCACGAAACTTTTTCTCAGGGCCTATAACATCATTGTATGCTTGAAGTGCATCGTGATAATCGTCTGTATACCCAAGGTCATCCGTTACAGCACCCGTTAGTCCCAGCGATAAAAGGTCATCCGCGGCACTTCGAAGCGCATTTTTCAACGATTCTACAGTTGGTTCTGGAATTAAATCTGAAATGACGTTTACTGCACCTTCTAATAATAAACCAGTCGCTTCACCGTTTGCATCCCGCACAAATACTCCGTCCGCTGGATTTGGTGTATCTTTTGTAATCCCGGCAAGTTCTAGAGCCTTTGAATTGGCAACACCTACATGTCTACACGCGCGTCTTAATAACATTGGTGAATCTGTCACTTTATCGAGCTCATAACGTGTAAATATTTTTTTATCTGGATAATTATTTTCGTTCCAGCCATCCCCTAGGAACCATTCATCCGCACTTAAATCTTTATGACTTGCCAGAAGCGTATCCATCACTTCATCCGCTGTATTTGCTCTTGATAAGTCAAGACCAAGAAGCTTTTCTCCGTGCATAATCATATGCATATGGCTGTCCACAAAACCCGGATAAAGAACTGTTCCTTGTAGATTCACCTCGTTGTTTGCTTGTCCTTTTAGTTCCTCATATGTACCCATTGCTATAATTTTGTCATTGTCTGTTAAAAGTGCTTCAACGCGTTGACCTTCTTCTTCCATAGTATAGAACGTACCACTATGCCAAATAGTTTTCAAAATAATTCCCCCTGTCTATACCTATATTCTAAACTTTCAAACAACAACGAGCAAGAGTCTTACCTTAATGTTATAATATATATATATATGCATTGGAGGGAGCCCGTTATGAATTTAACCGTTTACCTAGCAGGAGAGATTCACAGTACTTGGCGTGATGAGATCAAGCAAAAAGTAGCCGCACTGAATTTACCCATTCATTTTGTTGGTCCAATGGAAAATCACGACCGGTCCGATAACATTGGGGAAGAGATATTAGGCAAACAACCGAGTGCTATCTTTAAAGACGCTGCCGCTTCGAACTTTAATAATCTTCGGACGGAGATTTTAATGAAGAAAGCAGATCTAGTCATCGCACTTTTCGGAGAAAAATACAAACAATGGAATACAGCTATGGATGCCAGTGCCGCTGTTGCTTACGGGAAACCGCTGATACTCATTCGGAGCGAAGATCATCATCATGCACTGAAAGAACTTTCAAGAAAAGCAAACGCCACTGTAGAAACAGTTGATCAAGCGATAAAAGCTTTGCATTATATTCTCGAATAAAGATTAAGACAAAAACACTTCTGATATCTCATCAGAAGTGTTTTTTTGTTTGCCAATTCGACAGGAAAGCATCGTATTTCATCACAGTTCCCCAGTGGATTGTTCGAATTTACAAAACCTTAACACCATCTTCATATTGTCTCAACAATCTTTCTGTACTATGAAATGTATAAAGATTTTATAAATCAGTCCAAATATTGAATGGAGGATTCTCATGACATTAACTAGTGAACATAATAAAAACACGAAATTTCGTGTTATGGAAAATTCAAACTGGAAAAAACCCGTATATGAAACAAACGGTTTAAACCTTTGGTACGGATCATCTCATGCACTAAAGAATATAGACCTCTCTATTAATGAAAAAGAAGTAACAGCTATCATCGGACCTTCTGGTTGCGGAAAATCAACCTATTTAAAAACACTCAATCGGATGGTTGAACTCATACCCGATGTAAACATTTCAGGAAGCATTACGCTCAAAGGAGAAAACATATTTGATAAATCGATTCCCGTAGAAATGATTCGCTCCAAAGTAGGAATGGTTTTCCAAAAACCAAATCCATTTCCAAAATCAATTTATGAAAACGTTGCTTTCGGCCTTAAAATACACGGAATCCGGAACAAATCTTTGCTGGATAGAATTGTTGAAGAAAGTTTGCAAAAAGCGGCACTCTGGGACGAAGTGAAAGACCGGCTTCATAAAAGCGCATATGGTCTTTCTGGTGGTCAGCAACAAAGACTTTGTATTGCCCGCTGTTTAGCAGTAGATCCGGAAGTAATACTAATGGATGAACCCACTTCTGCACTCGATCCTGTATCCACACATAAAGTCGAAGAGTTAATCAATAGCATAAAAAATGATGTCACAATTGCCATTGTCACGCACAACATGCAACAGGCTTCTCGAATTTCCGATCGAACTGCATTTTTCCTGAATGGAGAAATTATCGAATGTGATCAAACAACTACAATCTTTAATAACCCTTCTGATCCACTAACAAACGACTATATTAATGGCCGATTTGGCTGAATATACAATTCTGTATTCATCTAGGAATCAAACAGGGTTACATATTATATAAAGTTTACAATATATTTACAATTCCTTAATGAGTCCTTAACATTCGATAGATATACTAGAAATTGAAAGAGAGAGTAAGTCTTTCAAAAAACATTTAGGGGAGGACAATTCAAATGAAGTTCCAAAAATATCTTTTGTTTTTAGTCATCACAGCACTTGCAGTTTTGTTAGCAGCATGCAGCACGGATACAAAAGGAAATGAAATAGAAGATGAAAAACCTAAGGGTCAGGAAACTCCTAAAACAACAAATGAAGATTCAACTTTAGAGGGTAGCGTTGTCATCGATGGTTCTGGTACAGTATATCCATTAATGGCGAGAGTCGCTGAAGAGTATATGTTAACTGAACAAGAAAATGTTTCAGTTGAAGTAAGTCGTGCAGGGACAAGTGCTGGATTTAAGAAGTTCTTAATTGAAAATGGTACCGATTTTAACGATGCTTCTCGTAATATAAAAGATGAGGAAACAGCAGAAGCTGATAGCCTAGGCATTGAAGTTAAGGAATTGAAAGTTGCATTAGACGGCTTAACTTTCGTTATCAACAAAGACAATGACTGGGCAAATGAAATGACACCGGAACAACTGATCAGCATTTTCAAAGCAGATAGTGGCATAGAAAAATGGTCTGATATCAATTCAGAATGGCCAGATGAAGCAATTAATCCAATGGGTCCAAACGAAAATCATGGAACTTATGAGTTTTTCTATGAAAATATTTTAAATAAAGAAGATTTAGTAAGCAGTGTGAGTCTTCAACAAGACTACTCAACACTTGTTAGTTTAGTGTCCGAAGACAAAAATGGAATTGCCTTCTTCGGTTTTGGATACTACGTCAACAACAAAGACAAACTGAATGCCGTGCATGTTGACTTCGGTAGCGGTCCAGTTGAACCATCACTCGATACAATCTCTGAAGATGGCGACTATGCAAACTTTACACGACCGGTCTTCACATATTTAAATGTAAACTTTGCAAAAGAAAAACCACAAGTTCTCGATTATGCAATTTACGCGGTTGAAAATTTCAATAAATTCTCGGGCGAGTCAGGATTCGCACCCATTTCTGATGCTGAAGCAAAAGAGAATTTGGATTTCCTTAATAACCTAAAATAACATTGAAACAAATAGAAAAAAGAAGAAGATGAGTGCATCACTGCCCTCATCTTCTTCTATCTTTTATAAATAAAAGGAGTGCAAAGTTCAATGTCCATACGCAGTGAGCTAGATAGAGAGATCAGTGTACGGAATTTAATCGAACAAAAAAGGAATTCTAGAAGTTTTAATACGCTATTCGAGAAAGCAGTACCTTATTTTCTGTTCGCAATTGCAGCACTATCTGTTTTAACTACCGCTGGCATCATCTACACATTACTATCAGAAACAATCGAGTTTTTCAAACGAGTTCCACTTGCAGACTTTTTAACCGGGACTGTTTTGAAACCTCTAAGCCAAACGCCTGAATTCGGCATACTTCCGCTCGTCATGGGAACCATTACTTCGTCGTTAATCGCAATGGTTGTTGCTGTCCCCATCGGGTTAATGTCTGCAATCTATTTAAGTGAATATGCTTCTGTAAAAGTACGAAAAACGTTAAAACCGCTTTTAGAATTACTCGCGGGAATACCTACAATTGTTTATGGCTTTTTTGCATTCACTTTTGTCACTCCACTCTTAAGGGAATTTATACCACAAATTCAAGCAACAAACATCTTAAGCCCAGGGATTGTGATGGGCGTCATGATTATTCCAATGATTGCATCGTTGTCTGAGGATGCAATGAGTTCGGTACCAAATTCAATGCGGGAAGGTTCACTTGCACTAGGCTCAACTAAACTAGAAGTAGCTGTTAAAGTCGTCATTCCAGCTGCTTTATCAGGAATTATCGCTTCCTTTATATTGGGGATTTCGCGTGCAATTGGCGAGACAATGATTGTTACGATCGCAAGTGGGAGCACAAAAAACTTCACCTTTGACGTTACCCAGTCCATGCAAACAATGACGGCGTACATTGTTGAGGTGACAGGCGGAGATGCACCTGCTGGCTCAACAATTTACTACAGTTTGTATGCTGTTGCTATGACGTTGTTTGTCTTCACACTTCTGATGAACCTAATTGCAAGAACTGTTTCACGCAAGTTTAGGGAGGAATACTAATGATGAAAGAATTGAGACCGCACAATTTCTCAAGGAGAACAAAACTGCGTTTACTATTAAATCACATTGCGAAAACTATTTTTCTATTGTCTACTCTTTTCGGAATTGTTGTACTATCCATTTTAATTTACCGAGTTTTTTCCCAAGGTATTGGCTGGATTAATTTAGATTTCATCACAGGGAAACTTTCTACACGGCCTGAACGCGCCGGCATAATGGGTGCCATTCTTGGTACGTTTTGGCTTATGTTAGTCGTCGCCCCTGTCACAATGTTTTTAGGAGTGGGTACAGCCATTTACTTAGAATTGTATTTAAAAAAAGGACGCTTACAGGGGTTCATTCAAACAAATATTGCCAACTTGGCCGGTGTTCCATCGATTGTCTATGGAATATTAGGGTTAACAGTTTTCTCCAGAGTAATGAATTTAGGGAATGTTGTTCTTGCAGGAGGACTTACAATGTCACTTCTGATTCTTCCCATTGTTATCGTTGCAAGTCAGGAAGCCATCCGTGCTGTTCCAAACCCTCTAAGTGAGGCATCTTTTGGAATGGGAGCAACGAAGTGGCAAACAATCAAACACATTGTGTTTCCTGTTGCATTACCTGGAATTTTAACAGGGGCAATTCTATCCCTTTCACGTGCGATTGGGGAAACAGCACCTTTAGTAGTCATCGGGATCCCCGCGCTGCTCATGCCCTTCCCAGGGGGCATCTTAGATAAGTTTACAGTACTCCCTATGCAAATTTATTACTGGACTCTCGATTCTTCATTAACAGCAGAATATGCAAACTTGGCATCTGCTACAATTATTGTGCTCCTTCTTGTTTTGCTTGTTTTAAATACTACCGCCATTATCATTCGCAATAAATTTCAAACAAGTAATTAATATATCAATTTAAATTCACAAAAAAAAGCAACAAGCTGGGTGTTTACTTACCCCATTGGCTTGTTGCTTTTTTAACGGATCATTTCAACAATATTCGTGTAGCTAATTGTTGGACTCGAAATAGTACATCTGCTGGTTGGAACGGTTTCATGATGTAATCATCCGCCCCTAAACCAAGTGCTTCTTTAATATCAGATTCCTCTGTACGTGCTGTCATCATAGAAACCAAGACATTTCTTTTATTAGTATCTCGTTTCAGAAGTTCAAGAACTTCTAGTCCGTCCATTTCAGGCATAATTCGATCTAGAAGAATTATGTAATATTCCTCAGGGCTATACCAATCAGACTCTAAGAAGCTAGGACCATCTGCAAATACATGGATCGATATATCAATATCAGACAAAACCCATTTTGCCAATTCTTCTGCTAGCATACTTCGGATTAATCTATCATCGTCAACTAATATAATATGCAACTTCCGATTCATCTGTGAGGTTTTCTTATTAAAAATCACAGTCTGATTTCGGCCGCTACGCTTTGCTTCATAAAGCGCCTTATCTGCGGAAGATATTAGTTCTTTAAGGTCACCTTTGTAAGATGAAATACCCGTTGAAAATGTAACGGAAAATTCACTGTTCGATTCGCTAAAAACAGCAGCATTAAATTTTTTGCGAATTCGATCCACAAAAACCGTTGCTTCAATGGAGGATGCACCTTGAAGTAGAAATGCGAATTCTTCACCACCATATCTAAATGCATGGTCCGTTTCTCGACATTCCTCTAGTACAATTTCTCCTAACTTTCTAAGGACATTATCACCTGCAGGATGACCGTATGCATCATTCACTTTTTTAAAATGATCGATATCCATCATGACTAGTGAAAAAGACATTCCCGCCCTTGCATAACTCTCTGCAAAATAGACGCACATGTCATCAAAATATCGTCGATTTCCTAGCCCTGTAAGACCATCTGTAATAACCGATATTTCGATTTCTTTTCGCATCTTATCTCGATTAATTAAATAAGCGACAAAAATTTCAGTATCTAAAGGTTTAGATAGAAAGTCCATGGCACCTTTTTCAAATGCCATTATCCGATTTTTGCTTGAACCGTCAACGCTTGTAACAGCTATCGTTACATGTCTCGCTTGTGCTGTTTCCGCGATTTGATTAAGCACTTCAAAACCAGTCATATCTGGAAGATTTATATCTATTAATACAAAACCTGGACGCACCGAATAAAATTGCTCCAAACCACGCTTAGCATTCAAAGCAATAATTACTTGTGCACCCATACTTTCCAAAAACTCTTTTACAAATGAAACAAATTCTAAATCATCATCAATAATTAGTATTGAGGTTTTCACATCAAAACGATATCTGTGTGTATCCGGTAATTTATAATGACTTTTCTCATCTGTATCATTTAGATATTGTAAAATTCTTTTCTTAAAGTTATTCAATGTATGCACTGGAATTTTCGATTCATTATCTGGTGATAATATCTCCAATTGACCGGAACAAAATATCGATAATTCCTCCATACCAATGGTACCGGATGTCCCTTTCAATGTGTGAAGAAAAAGGTAAAGCTCAGATTCAGATATTGACTCCTTTTTCTTCCATTCAAGAAAAGTATCTTTAATACGGTCCATCAATTTTTGACGATAGTCTTCTTGAGTCATCACTATTCAAATCCTCCTGATCGTGAAAATAGACATTTAATCATCGTTTGGCAGTGAAATGAATTAGGATAGGCTCTTAGGTTTCTCCAAATATGAGAAGGGTTAGTCGCAATATAAAACTTCAAAAAAAAGGAGTACCTTATCTAATACTCTTTATTCTATGCCCATTTCATTTCGGACAATTTCGGAAATCCGCTCAACATTTACTATACACTCTTCCTCAGTTGGAGCTTCGACCATAACCCGAACAATTGGTTCGGTTCCAGAAGGGCGGACAAGTACACGTCCATTCCCAGCCATCTCCGCTTCAACTTCTGCAATTACTTCTGCCACGCGCTGATTGTTAACAACCGCGTCCTTATCAGAAACACGAATATTAACAAGTCGTTGCGGATACACTTTCATCTCTCCTGCTAAATCAGACAGAGTTCGGCCTGTGGATTTCATGATATTTACAAGTTGCAAACCTGTTAGTAAACCATCACCAGTTGTATTATAATCAAGGAAAATAATGTGGCCCGATTGTTCTCCACCGAGATTAAAATTCCCTTTTCTCATTTCTTCAACAACATATTTATCACCGACTGCGGTTTTGATACTTGTCATTCCTTGTTCTGAAAGTGCTTTATAAAATCCTAGATTACTCATTATTGTAGAAACAATTGTACCTGATTTTAAACGTCCTTGTGAATGGAGGAAACGACCGATAATATACATAATCTGATCGCCATCAACTATTTCTCCATGCTCATCAACTGCAATGAGTCGATCACCATCGCCATCAAACGCAAGGCCAATATTTGCACCTTTTTCGACAACAAGCTTCGCTAATGACTCTGGATGCGTTGATCCAACATTGTCGTTAATATTTAGTCCGTTTGGAGATGCTCCCATCGTTGAAAGATCTGCTTCTAAATCTGCAAACACATGAGTTGCCAGTGTAGAAGTTGCACCATTAGCGCAGTCGATTGCTACATGGATTCCTGTAAAGTCTTCATCTACGGATTGCTTCAAATACTGAATATACTTATGACCGCCTTCAAAGTATTCCGTAATTGAACCGACATCTGCTCCTGTCGGGCGGGGCAAGTTATCTTCAGAGGCATTTAGTAATTCCTCGACCTCATTTTCCTGTGCATCTGTTAATTTATAACCATCTGCACCGAAAAACTTAATACCATTATCTGCCATAGGGTTGTGAGAAGCGGAAATCATTACTCCAGCATTCGCATTCATGACACGCGTCAAATAAGCCACGCCCGGAGTACTTATTACTCCAAGCGTCATAACCTCTACTCCAGTTGATAAAAGTCCCGCAATAAGCGCATTTTCAAGCATATGACCCGAAATACGTGTATCCCGTCCAACTAGCACTCTTGCTTTACCTTCCGATTCTCTCGTCAATACATGCCCGCCGATTCTACCAAGTCTAAAAGCAAGCTCTGGTGTTAGTTCCTTATTTGCTACCCCACGAATACCATCTGTACCGAAATATTTTTTCATTTCCATTCTCCTTTTCAATCCTGCACATTCAGTTGCGTTCAGCTAAGCAAGTTCAACCTGCATGGTTACTTTATTTTCTGAGAGTAACCATTTCAAATCACCTGGTCCATCAACCGAAACAGAAAGCTCTTGTTCGCCTTCTTTGGTCGTATCTTCCATATTTACAAATACGGTGAAATCAGATTTCTCGAGCGCTTCAATTACATCAAGCTCCGCATTAACGGTTAGTGTAAGCAAACCATTCACTGGTTTTAGAAATGTACTTTTATATTTATCATCCAGACCTTTTACTACAATCTGCATATTTTCAAATACTCTTGTCCCTATTGACGGTGTATCTTCTTCTCCAAGACTATCTGAAGAAGAAGTATCTTCTTCAATAACTGTCTCTGTTGCCTCAACTTTTACTTTGATTTTATCTAAAGACATTGAGGAAACACCTTTTGGTTTTTTTAAGTTAACATCTAATGTTTCCGGGCCTATCACTCCCGAGATATCTACATCTACAGTGAGTATATTGATATTATCGAGAACCTTACGCGGACCCGAAATATTAATCTTTGTTTCTGACGGTGTTAATGTACCGATTTCTACACCCGGTTTCTTAGTTCCCCGCGACCTTAAGTCAATTGGTACATCTTTATTGTATTCGGCAATCTCAACTTTAACAGACACTTCTTCTGGTGATATTGTTACATTTAGTTTATTCAAGTCTTTATCTAACACTCGAACTCTCGCCTTCTGCTCAAATGACTTATTAATCCCACCATCTCGAGTCGAAGTAACTTTAACAAAACTGATTGATTCAATCACACTTTTTGCACCTGTTACCTCAACAGTTGCTGGACTTACTTCCATATTGACAACTTGAAAGTCCTCGGCAAGCAAACGGTCGTTCAACTCCGGATCTACCCGAAAAGTTTGCGTCACCTTTTCTTCAATCAAAACTTCAATCGTTGCAGGGTCTAATCGAACATGTAACTTTTCAGATATATTCTCAGATTGCAACTCCACCTGATGCTTGCCCATCGGCAAGTCGTTTAAATTAACAAAAATCGAAAAGTCTTTTAACAACTTTGTTGTTTGAACGATATTCGGTGGACCTTCAATTGCCATCTTAACCGTCGCAGGAACACCCGTTACTACAAGATTTTCATTATCGTAAAATACCTCGACAGGAATATCATGTATACTATCCACCTGATCACCCGGTGTCTTTCCATTAACGTTAACATCCATTGCTTTTACTGAAAAGAAAAGTACAATGGCAAGAAATAGAGCAGTAATTCGGAGAAACCATGGGCTATCCATTAATTTATCCATTCTTTCTCCACCCCCATTTCCACTTGGAGGACACTGTCTGCTCACTTGAATCGCCAAACCATACTTTACGCAAACGAGCTTCAAAATCCTCCATACTAAGGTCTCTATCCAGTTCACTGTCCGCCGCGATACTAATAGCACCCGTTTCTTCAGAAACAACAATGACCACGGCATCAGTCACTTCACTTAGCCCTATTGCAGCACGATGTCGTGTACCAAGCTCTTTCGAAATTAATGCACTTTCTGATAAGGGCAAATAACACCCTGCCGCCGCAATACGACTTTTCTCAATAATAACTGCCCCGTCATGTAAAGGTGCATTTGGTATAAATATATTTATAAGTAATTCCGAAGTAACAACAGAATCTAAAGGAATCCCTGTTTCAATATAATCACTTAAACCCGTTTCCCGCTCAATAGATATAAGTGCACCTATACGACGTTTAGCCATATAACTAACGGATTTAGACATCGCTGTAAGCAACCGTTCTCTTTCTGCTTCTTCTTGCAACATAGAACGGGCAAAAAGACGACCCCTACCAAGTTGTTCAAGTGCTCGACGCAACTCTGGTTGAAAGATAATAATAATTGCAAGAAAACCCCACCTAATAACTTGTTCCAACATTTGTTGGAGTGTATCAAGGCCAAAAAATTCTGTTGCAATACGAGCAATAACAATAACAAATATCCCTTTCAACAGTTGGACTGCTTTTGTGCCTTTAATAATCGTCAGTATTTTATAAATCACAAACCAAACGAGAAGCACATCCACTACGTTCATGAATATTGATGTAAAAGGGCTGAAATCAGCAAATCTATCTAATAATGGCATGTGCTTCACCTACCTTCATTCACGAGTCATAATAGTTACAGTATATCATAACCAGACTACAAATCGCTTACTAGAAGAACAAAAAAAACGATCGGCTCCAATTAAGGTTCTTACCGATCGCATACATTCACTCTACTTCGCCGCTGTCTTTTTTAGATGAAGGCATTACTTCTTTAACCGTTTTCTTCATCTTATACCATAGCCAATCAAACAATTCTTCAATTTCTTCACTTGTTCCTGTCACAACTGCCGTGGACGCCATATATTTAGAACCTTTAATAACCGTAATATTGCCATCCACTTCGCCTTCAACTCGAAGGTTTCCGTTTCTAACAACAATGTCGCCTTTCACGATTTCCCCAGCCGGTACAAGAACAGATTTACCCTCAATAACTAAATTAGACTGTTCTGTTACGGAGAAGTTTTGATTACCTCCAAAGTCTGAAAATAGTGTTGCACTCATAAGCACAAAAAACATAGCTGCAGCAGCAAGTATTGGATGACGACGTAGCCAACGTTGAACCCCAGCCTGGGGCTTCTCTTTCGGAAGACGAGCCATAACACCATCAACGAAGCCGATAGGCGCTTGAACTGATTCAGCTTTTCGAATGAAGGTAATGGGTATACTTAGCTCTTCCATTAGCATACGACACTCCACACATTCAGCCAGATGCTTATTCAGCTGTAGTTCATCATCCGGACTGATGTCACCATCTAAATACGCGTGCATATTGTGAACGATTTGTTCAGGACACGTATTCATATATATTCCCTCCTACAAATTACTCAACTGTTTTCGAAGTGCGGCTCGACCTCTATGGACACGTGTTTTCACGGTGCCTAGTGGTAATTCCAAAATGTCGCCGATTTCTTGCAGTGGTAATTCTTCAATATAACGTAAGATGATTACGGAACGGTACTTATCAGGTAGCTTTCCAATTTCATAATGGATTCGCTCTTGCGTTTCCATTTGCTCAACTTTATCTTCTGGCAGTTCATCATCTGCAGCAATCTGCGAATACATAGTTAAGCCTTCCGTTCCTGGCACATTTGCATCTAAATAATAATCTGGTTTCTTTTTCCGGATTCGATCGATGCATAAATTGGTGGCTATCCGAAACAGCCATGTCGAAAACTTTCTTTTTTGATCGAATGTATGAATGTTGATATACGCACGAACAAATGCTTCTTGCGCAATGTCTTCGGCCTCTTGGGCGTTATTGAGCATTCGATAACAAATATGATAAAGACGGTGTTGAAATAAAGTAACAATTTCTTCGAAAGCATCTTGATTTCCTTTTAATACTTCATTTATTCGTTTGTTCACCAAATCATCCATCGCAATTTCCCCTCCGCTCTATGCGGCTCTTCTTTGTATACGTTTGAAGGTCACAACAGGTTTCATTTTTTTGAAAAGTATTTGTAACTCTTATTTTAGCAGAGAATACAATTCTTTTCCCTTCTCAACATGGATTCATAGGTTTCATTCAAAACAAAGGAAGTAAAAAGGCTTATCCAGTTAGCGGACAAGCCATTTAAATAAAATTATTATATGAGTTTCTCACCGAACAATGAGCCCATCAGACCAACGGCAACATCTGCAGTCTTGTTCTTTTCATCAAGAATCGGATTCACTTCTACGAATTCAGCTGATGTGATAATTCCTGAGTCTTCCAACATTTCCATTGCAAGATGACTTTCTCTATAACTAATACCACCTGGTACTGGAGTTCCAACCCCAGGTGTATAAAGTGGATCTAATCCATCAAGATCAAGCGATAAATGAACACCATCTACTTCTCGCGACTGTAGGTAGGCAATTGCATCTTCCATTACATAAGACATGCCGTACCGGTCTATTTCATGCATTGTGTATACCTTTATTCCTTTTTCTTCAATTAATGCTCTCTCACCTGGATCTACAGAGCGAGCACCAATGATTACAATGTTTTCTGTTTTCACTTTTGGCCCTTCACTGTGTAGATTGACGAGGCTATCATGACCCAAGCCAATACATACAGCTAATGGCATACCATGAATATTGCCCGATGGTGATGTTTCTGCAGTGTTCATGTCCGTGTGAGCATCGTACCAAATAACACCTAGATTATTGTATCCCTTTTTCAAACCAGCAAGTGTGCCTATTGCAATACTATGATCCCCTCCGAGCACTAACGGAAATTTACCGTCCGTGACCGCTGCTTCAACTTGCTCCGCCAGTTTTGTGTTTGCTTTAATAACTTCATTTAAGTTTTTAAGACCTACATCGCTACTTTCGATACGCTCCACGGCATCTACAAGGATGTCGCCTTCATCTATAACATTATGACCAATTGCTTCAAGTCTTGCGACTGCACCTGCATAACGTATTGCACTTGGACCCATATTTACTCCACGACGGCTTTGTCCAAGATCCAATGGTACACCAATAATTGAGATTGTTGCTTTTTCCATAGTTAAATACCTCCTAAATAGCTTTACTTATATTATAGTAAAGCAAATGTATGCTTTGGTTCAACCAGACAACAAACTGAATAATTATTCGATAATCCTTGATTTCTCCATGAATGCCTCACATACTTCTGGTGTAGTTGGCCTGCTATAATAATAACCTTGCCCTTCTTGACAACCATAATCCAACAAAATTTCGGCCTGTTCTTTAAGTTCGATTCCTTCTGCAATTACATTTAAACCTATGGTATTCGCAAGAGATATAATCGTCTTCACAATCGCACGGCTCTCCTCTTTTTCATGTAGATCCTGTATAAAAGTCATATCAATTTTCAGTGTGTCTACTGGGAAATCTTTTAGATAGCTAAACGTGCTATATCCTGTTCCAAAATCATCAAGAGATACTATAATACCTTGTCGTCTTATTTCTTCTATTATAGTATGCACTTGATTCATATTTGCAAGCACACTTTCAGTTAATTCTATTTCAAGTAATTCGGGCAACACATTCGTTTCTATAAGGATACTTTGAATCTTTTCTATAAAAAACGGTTCCTCCAATTGGATTGTAGACATATTTACAGCTACGCGAAATCCAGTAAAGCCTTTGTTATACCACTTCATCGCCTGTTTACACGCTTCACGCAATACCCAGTTTCCTAAAGGAACAATAAGCTTTGTTTCTTCAGCTATGGGAATAAATTTATCTGGTGATATTCTTCCTAATTCAGGATGATCCCAACGAACAAGCGCTTCTAACCCGGTAACTTCTCCACTCAAAAGATTCACTTTTGGTTGGTAGTCCAAACTAAAATGGTTTAGTTGTATGCTTTTCCGTAAATCATTTTCGAGTAAAATCCTCTCAAGTGTTTTAGTCGCAGCACCATGCTGATAAATTTCAATACCGCCACCACCCTTTTCCTTTGCGCTTTCAAGTGCTTTCTCTGCTTTCATTGGAAGCTCGAATGATTTCAGAGCATGTTCGGGGTAAAGAGCAATTCCCAAACTAATTGATAGTGCATGTACTTGTCCTTTTACTTCAACCGGCTTTTCAATACTTAGCTGCAATTGCTTTGCAATTCTCATAACATCATCGGTGCTTTCTATATCCCTCAATATGATGCCGAATTCATCACCAGATATTCGACCGATAATATGACTATCCATCAATGCTTCCTTTAATCTCTCTCCAATAACAGACAAGAAGTAATCCCCAGTTTCAAAACCGAGTGAATCATTTATGTAACGGAAGCGGTCCACATTTAGTCGGACGTACCCTATTTTCATTTGATTCTTCTCTGCATGTTCCAATTCCTCTACAAGCTTTTTACGCAGCGATAATCTATTTGGTAAATTCGTCAATTGATCATTATAAGCAAGATTATGGATCATTCTTTCCGACTCTTTTAGTTCGGTTATATCGTTTCGAATTGAAACGTACTGATATGGTTTACCTTGATCATTTAAAAAAGGTACTATTTTCGTATCTACCCAGTAATAGGTCCCGTCCTTCTTTTTGTTACACACATCTCCACGCCATATTTCACCACGTCCAATGGTTGACCACATATCTTTGAAGAAACCAGATGAATGCACACCAGAATTAATAACTCTATGAGTAGAACCCACCAGTTCCTCAACCGGATATTTTGAAATCTCAACAAATAAATCATTCACATATAAAATCATCCCGGCCCGATTGGTTATTGCCACAATCGATGTTTGATCAATTGCATATGTTATATCAGCCAACATTTTCTCTGTACTTAAAGTGCCGTCATGTTGGATTGTTTTTTGTAGTTCTTTACTATCTTCACGCATATACTCAACTCTTTTCGATATATACAATATATATTATTTGATTTCTTTTTAGATTTTAGTTGTATAAATTGTACAATATAGTTGATAAGGCTGACTAGTTACAAGTCTAAAAATAAAAAAAGCCCATTTCTTTTGAAAGAAAAAGGCTCCTTAAATCATTTTAAAGCAACATGGTTTGTATAACAAGATGAAGCAAAAACAGTAAACTGGGGTAGCTGGATTCGAACCAACGATGACGGAGTCAAAGTCCGATGCCTTACCGCTTGGCTATACCCCAAAGTGTTAAAGTACTATAAATCTTTCATTAATGCCACGGTTGCTATCCCTAAGGAATTGCGGAATCTTGTCTTAAAGATATTTTCAACATAATTGCCTGTTAAAAATCTCTCAATTACTTGGGTATGCAGGTACATTTGCTTAAATAATATTTATAAAACGAAAAAAGTTTTATAAATATTTTGGTGGTGGGGGGCAGATTCGAACTGCCGAACCCGTAGGGAGCGGATTTACAGTCCGCCGCGTTTAGCCACTTCGCTACCCCACCATTATGGTATAAAATGCATTGCTTTATGCGTGGTATATTTATCAAATGCATTTGCACGCTCAAGCAGAGTTTTCGGAACTGAAACGTTCCGGCATAACTTGGTTCAACTTCTTGAATTTGAAACGTTCCGGCATAACTATTTTCGATTGGTGCCTCGAAAATATGCCTCAATATCAAAACGGGGTTTTGATAAGTTATTTTAGGAAGAATTATCAACACGAAGTGCGTGTTGATAATTCTTTAATGACCCGTACGGGATTCGAACCCGTGATACCGCCGTGAAAGGGCGGTGTCTTAACCGCTTGACCAACGGGCCTAATTAGTAAAACTGAATTCGTTTTGCTTATGTATAGATGCTGCTTGAATAGCTTACAACAAGAGTACAAATGTTATATTAGCAAATTAGGCTGTAGTGTGCAACCCCTAAATCCAATTTAATTACTTTTTAATTTATCTGTTAAAATAGATAAATTATTCACAAGTTCTTGTAATCCACATTTGGTTAAAAGGCATAAAAAAAGCTGCTTGCGATTATCCACAAACTGCATGTACTTGAGGGTTTCTCTGGAGCTTCCAACCGGAATCGAACCGATGACCTCTTCCTTACCATGGAAGCACTCTACCTACTGAGCTATGGAAGCATATGGCTCCGCAGGTAGGACTCGAACCTACGACCGATCGATTAACAGTCGATTGCTCTACCACTGAGCTACTGCGGAATAATGAACTTTTCAAAGAATGTCTTTTAGGACAACTCTTACTATAACATCGGAAAACAAAAAGTCAACACTTTTTCGTTCCATACCAACTTTCATACAATAACATCATTTAAGCATATCAGTCAAGGATGCTTCATAAAATATACATAGATTCTTTGAAAGGGGGACAACTATGAATAAAAAAGTACTCATTATTATTTTCATGTGCCTCGGACTTATTTTAACTTTTCCCCCGACACCTGAAAATTCTTCATTCACTTCTGTCTTTCGTGTTACTGAAAAACCTGCTGCGATTGTACGTGGTACATATGGGGCCGCAGTAACCGTCAATGTTTCATTTGGAGATGATAATGTAAAACAGTGGATTCAAGACCTAGAAAAACCTTATCCGCTCCTTTTTATCCAAATGGATTGGGCAGATCGCTATCCAGAAACCATTCAGCTTATTAACAAAAAGAACATTCCCATTGGCTTGCTCGGCGATAGCGGTTCCACATATCAAGAAGATGCGACAAAACTGCTTGGTGAACTCAAGCAATTCGAAAAACATTTTGATGTAAAACCTTTATGGTTTCGCACGATGGACGAAGTTTTTCCAGTGTTCTTGCATAGCTTACTCCAAGAAGCAGAAATAAATGCACTTAGTTCTTCAATCCGTTGGAAGGGTGGCGATATTCCTCCAATTGAAGATGGTGAAATCATTTCGGTATCTCACCACAGAGAGGATCGAATATCACTTATTGAGTTAAAAAAACTCTTTGATAGTCACGAATTTCATTCTGTAGAGGATGTGCTCTTCGGTACGTCGGTAAAAATAAAAAAAATTCCAGAATAACGCTCTAAGTAAATAATAATTAGAAAACAGCACAGACTGCCAAGACAGGCAACTGTGCTGTTACTCTTTTATTTCTTGTTTTTGGCTGCTTTTTTTTCAGCTATCTCACGAGCCTTTTTTCGCTCATCCAGTCGTAATTTGTCTTTGTCCGACATAGTATTATACTTTGGCAATGCCAAGATTTGATAGGCATTAACTGCAAGTAATGGGAATAAAAGAATGGTAACCCAAGAATCAATATTTCCCGAACGTACCATAAGTGCAGGCAACCATTCAAGTGTTGTAATAACAATCATAAAGAAAAGTGCCGAGATAAGTGTATGCTTTTTCGTCCATTTCGCCTTAAAGTATGCAGTGACAGATGCCGTAATCACAAGTGTGGCTAGTAAGAATAAGTAAAGTAACGTCCTACTATTATCACCTGATGTTAGTCGGAATCTAAAGAAAATCAGATCGAATAAAACAACAATTATTATTAAAAGTTGAACCCAGTTCCACAGTGTAAGTGTTTTAAAAATATTTACACCAAACTGATGAACTGTTAAGTACGCAAAGAAACCCATTTGTGCGACAACACTCATTGTAAAACCAAGAAAAACCATCCATAGGAGCGCTCCGACAAATTGCCATACTTCACCGTCTTGCAAATATTGTGAAAAGAAATCCCAACGAACAATTAAACCTACAATCGCCGTGGTCAATCCCCCAATTAATAATCCATTCAAAAAAAACTTAACCCAGTTGCGTATAGTCACGATACGTATCCCCCGTTTTTGATTTCTTCCAACAGTGTAACAACGTTTAAAGAAAAAATCTATTTCCTTGACATGTTTAATGCATATAAAACGTTCGTTTGTGAACAATAAATGAAAATGCTTCTCGAAGGGAATGTAATCCCGTGATAAATAAAATGTTTCAAGTATTTTTAATCGCTTTCTTATTAGCTGGATGTGGGATGCAACAAGCTGCACCGTCATATGATGAAATGAAGAAAATGATGACAGATGCCCTTCAAACCGAAGATGGTAAAAAAGCATTGCGACAAATGCTAACGGATCCAGAACTTCGTGAACTCATCATTTTAGAACAACCAGAAGTAAAAAAGTCAATCGAGGAAACAATGCTCTCTAAAGAAGGTGAAGATTTTTGGAAAAAGACTTTTGAAGACCCAAAATTTACGGAATCGATTGCCAAAAGTATGAAAAAACAACAAGAAGATGTTATGAAAGAATTAATAAAAGACCCTTCATTCCAAAAGGATTTAGAGGATTTCTTCAGCCAGCCGGACATGCAGAAACAGATGGAATCTGCTATGCAATCCGCAAACATGAAAGAGCATCTTCAGAAAGTTGTCGAAGAAACGATTAATAGCCCCTTGCTTCAAATCAAATGGCAAGAACTTATAATGGCAGCAGGTAAATCTTCTGAAGAAGGCGGTAAAAAAGACGAAAAGAAATCAGAAGAAGAAAAAGGCGGAAAAGGCAATTAGCCTTTTCCGCTTTAATTTAATTATTATTTCTCGATTTTCTTTTGAACGGCTTTTGCAATATCTGTATAAATCTGACCAATTGGATGGTCTTCTGCGTAAACAGATGGTGCGAAATCTTCCTCGTCCCAGTCTGGTTGTCCAAGTGGAATTTGTCCAAGTAAATCCGTGCGCAGCTCTTTAGCCAAACGCACTCCTCCACCTGCACCGAATACCAATTCGCGTTTACCTGATTCCTTCGATTCAAACCAAGACATATTTTCAATGACACCTAGCAAAGCGTGCTCTGTTTGTAGAGCCATCGCTCCAGCCCGAGCTGCAACAAAAGCTGCCGTCGGATGTGGCGTTGTGACTATGATTTGTTTTGAAGCTGGAATCATTTGATGGATATCAAGTGCAATATCACCTGTACCCGGTGGTAAATCGAGTAATAGATAGTCAAGGTCTCCCCATTCTACATCACGGAAAAATTGATCTAGTGCTTTTCCAAGCATTGGTCCACGCCAAACAACTGGAGCGTTATCTTCTACAAAAAAGCCCATAGAAATAACTTTCACGCCTAAACGTTCAACCGGAATAATCCGATTTTCTTTTACGGCGGGTAAATCAGTAACGCCCATCATATCCGGCACACTAAATCCGTAGATATCAGCATCAATTAAACCAACCTTTTTACCTAAACGCGCTAATGCAACTGCTAAGTTAACCGACACGGTAGACTTACCAACCCCACCTTTACCAGATGCAATTGAAATAAATTCTACCTTATTCATAGGAGAAAGTAGGTCTTGCGCTTCAGACGCTTGAACAGTTCCTCGGAATTGTTCAAGAACTTCCTGCGATAATTCTTCAAAACGAATGCCTACAGATCCAGCACCTGCACCTTTTAATATATCGACGACTTTCATTTGGAAAGGAAGTTGTTCCGCAGTGTTAATTTTTGCAAGTGCAAGTTTAACACTAACATGCTTCTTTTCTTCACGAATTGAAACTTCGATAATACCGTTTGTTTCAGCAAGTGTTTTATGTAAAAATGGATCCTTAAGCGGCCCAAGCAATTCACGAGCGGTTTGTTCATTTATCAAGTTAAACACTCCTTGGAGGATTAGTAAAATACCCTCCAAGTATAACATAGCGAATGATTATGGACTCAACTAAAGGTCTTCAGTTCATTTCCACCGACATAAAGTCAATTATTCCTTTTGTAATGGCCTCGGCAATTTTCTCCTGATATTTCGAGTCTGTTAAGAGTGCCCGCTCCTCACTATTGGAAAGAAAACCTGTCTCTACTAAAACTGCAGGCATCGGTGCTTTTTTCAATAAATAGACCCCACTAATTGCTAGTACTTCTCGTTCTGTATTTTTTAGACCGTCACGGAAGGACTGCTGAATGGACTTCGCTAGATATTCTCCGTTCGGATGACCGCCAGCATGATAAAAAACTTGTGCACCGCGCCATCTTTTATCCGGTATTGAATTGACGTGAACACTTATAAATACATCCGGATTTTCATTAACGGCAATCTTTTCACGTAATTTTAAATCCGCTAGTTTTCTTGAACGAATTGTACCAAACTTATCTGTAGGAGAATGCTCCGCAATTGCATCCCCGCCCTGTTTACGTGTCATAATAACAGTTGCACCCTTCTTTTCAAGTTGCTTTGATAGTAAGAGAGCAATACTTAGCGTGATATCCCGTTCAACGATGTCCCCAGAAGATGCACCACCGTCTAATCCACCATGACCAGGGTCAATGACAACTTTCACACCACCCAACTCTTCGGGCATGAAGAATTTTTTCTCAGATGCATTTACTCCATAAATGACAACTACGAGTGAACATAAAAAAATAGTCCCAACCATTATCCACCGCTTCAAACTGACACCGCCTTTTTCCTTAACTATACGCAGCTACTGACAATAATATGTCCAGTTAAAAAACAGTAATGGCTGTGAATTGTGAATTAAAAAAGGAACCACATTGGGTTCCTGATTGCCTTCAATTATTCTGTTTTACCGTTCCACTCCAACATTCCACCAACCATATTCGTAACATCGTAACCTGCGTCTGATAGCGCTTGTGTAGCGCGCCCACTACGTCCTCCTGATCGACAAATCATAATATACTCGACTGACTTATCAAGCTCTCCCACGCGCGCCTCTACGTCGCCCAGTGGTATATGTTTTGCCCCTGGGATTATACCTTCAGCTACTTCATCATTCTCACGTACATCAATTAAATTTAGAACGTCGCCTTTTTCCAATCTCATTCGAAGTTCTTCTGTTGTAATTTCTTTCATATGTATTCCCCCTTTTATTTTCTTACACTTATGTTAACAGACTCTTTTACAATTGTGCAAAATACACTCATCCTTGTTTACTTTTAATATCAACATACAAGGAACCATCCGATTGAATTTGGGCGTAAAAAACTTCTTCAATTGTATTGATTTCTTGTTTCTTCAACTTTTTCATGACCCACTCTTCAGTCAACTTAAGTTCTTGCAAGTTTTTCACAACTATTTTGCCATCAGAGATTATTTCGGATGGAATGTAAAGTGGTTCCGTAATAGGTGCTTTAACATCTGCCTTTGTCGGTTCTTGAAGAGACGCTTTCTTCATTACACTTAACTCACCATTTGTCTCCAAAACCCCGTAGTGTACATCCTGAATCGAGAATACAGATTGTTCTCGTAGCATCATCATGACATCATCCATATGCAAACGTGCTTTTTTAAGGGCTTTGTCTAAAAGAATTCCATTCCGAATGATTATCGTAGGTTCACCTTCAATGATTACTCGAAGTTTACTCGATTTAAGTGAAATATAACTCAAAACTAAAGTAAGTATTGCCCACCAAATTAATGCAATAAGACCATCGATAAAGGGTACATCCGTTTGTCCTGCCATCTCAGCAGCAATCGAACCAAATGCAATCCCTGTGATATAGTGGAAAAATGTCAATTGGCTCATCTGTTTCTTGCCAAGTATTCGAGCCAAAACCAAAAGTGCACCAAATGCCACAGTCGTCCTCACGATCATTTCCCAAAAGTTAAAATCCATTAATTCTTTCATCGACATAACCCCACTACCTTTCAAGACATATAGAATGTCTGTAGTAGTGTGGTCTTATTCGTACAAATCTATTCGATAAACAGGATACAAAAAAACCCTCTTCCATATAGGAAAAGGGTTGAAAGTATACTATTAACGTTTTGAGAATTGTGGTGCACGACGTGCGCCTTTAAGACCGTATTTTTTACGTTCTTTCATGCGTGAATCACGTGTTAAGAATCCAGCTGATTTAAGTGCAGCACGGAAGTCAGGGTCTACAGTTAAAAGTGCACGTGCAACACCGTGACGAATTGCTCCAGCTTGTCCTGTATAACCGCCACCATGAACGTTTACAAGGATATCATAGCTTCCAAGTGTTTCTGTTGTAACGAGTGGTTGTTTAATAACCTCACGCAATGTTTCAAATGGTACGTAGTCTTCTACATCACGATTGTTAATGACGATTTTGCCATTACCAGGAACGAGACGTACACGAGCTACAGAACTTTTACGACGGCCAGTGCCGAGATATTGTACTTGTGCCAAAGGTGTTTCCTCCTCTTAATTATCCGCGAAGTTCGTAAACTTCCGGTTTTTGTGCTGTATGTGGGTGATCCGTTCCAGCATATACGTTTAGTTTCTTATAAGTTTGACGACCTAAAGGACCTTTAGGAAGCATTCCTTTAATTGCAAGTTCAAGCATTTTTGTCGGATAATTTGTACGCATTTCTAGTGCTGTACGTTGTTTAAGATTACCCGTATAACCTGAGTGACGGTAGTAAATCTTGTCTTTCAATTTGTTTCCTGTTAAAACGATTTTCTCAGCGTTGATGATGATCACATGATCACCTGTGTCAACGTTTGGTGTGAAAGTCGGTTTATGTTTACCACGTAAAAGTTGTGCTACTTCAGAAGCAAGACGACCAAGCGTCTGTCCTTCAGCGTCGACAACGAACCATTTACGCTCTACTTCGTGACTTTTAGCCATGAATGTTGTACGCATTTTTTGTCCTCCTAAATGTATCAAAATCTGTTTCCGTTTTCTCTATCCCTAAACACAAATTACCTTCCGGGGCTTCTTGTGGGGTTTTAGAAATACCATTTCTTATCATATAATAGATTCAGCATTAAGTCAAGCACTTTAATAATATACGCTAGGACGGGTTGTCATAGCTTTTATATTCGACATTTTCCAAGTACAAACCTTGCGCTGACAAGGTTTTCCCTGCAGTTTTCCGATCTTTTTTTTCGAGAATAGAAAGTACGTCCGAAGGTGCTTTCCGACCTACTCCAACATCTATTAAAACACCCGCAATTGTTCGAACCATATTGTATAAAAAGCCGTCTCCGTTAATTGTCATTACGAGAAACTCATCCTGTTCTTCAAGTGTAAGCAATTTTACGGTTCGCACTTTATTACTCGTCGCTGTTTTAGTAGAACAAAAACTGGAAAAGTCGTGAGTACCCATTAAATGCATCGCTGCTTCTCGCATTTTTTCAACATTTGGTTTCCTTGTTCCTAAAGGTACCGAAAAGTTTCGCTCAAACGGACTGTGCACTTCACTATAGGACCACTTATACCGATATGTTTTACCTGTAGCAGAATAACGTGCATGAAAGTCTTGATCGACACTCTCAACTTTATTAATACGGATATCTGTCGGAAGCAATACATTAAGCGCCTTTTTCCATCGGTCTAACGGTAAATTAAAGGGTGTGTCAAAATGAATGACCTGACCATTTGCATGAACACCCGCATCCGTTCTTCCACTCGCATAAGAGATCATGTTCTCTCCCTTATGGATTTTCGTCAATGCTTTATCAATCTCTTGTTGAACAGTCCGTATTCCGGGTTGTATCTGATAACCCGCAAAATTTGTGCCATCATACGATATAGTTGCTTTTATTCGATTCATCTTTCTTAAACCCCCCTAAGAAAATAGAGGCTAATAATAAGCATTAGAAGCAGAACCATTATCGTTGTATCACGATATCCCCAGCTTAATTGTCGATACCTCGTTCTTCCTTCACCACCACGGTATCCGCGGACTTCCATAGCGATGGCGAGATCTTCAGCACGTTTAAATGCACTCACAAAAAGTGGTACTAAAAGTGGTATTACCGCACCAATTCGTTGCTTGACAGAACCTGTGCTTATGTCTGATCCCCGTGCTAATTGAGCTTTCAATATTTTATCTGTTTCATCCATTAACGTAGGTATAAAACGGAGTGATATTGACATCATCAATGCAAGTTCGTGGACAGGCAACTTAAATCGCTTGAAAGGGTTTAGCAGTTCCTCTAAGCCATCTGTTATTGAAATCGGTGTTGTGGTCAGAGTCAAAATAGAAGTCATTAAAACAAGTACAAGAAAACGGGTTGATATGAAAATAGCCTGCCTCAGACCTTCCTCATAAATCTTAATGAATTTCCAATCGACCAAAAGGGCTCCTTCTTTTGTGAAGAAAATATGCATTAAAAAAGTAAATACGATGAGAAAGATGATAGGTTTTAATCCATTTATTAAAAAGTAAATTCGAATTCGAGAAACAAATATAACTAACAACGTAAATGCCAAGAGCAATCCGTAGGTCCATACATTATTCGCAATAAAAACGGCAATTATAAATAAAAACACAAAAGATAATTTAGCTCGTGGATCCAGTTTATGTATAAAAGATGTTCCTGGAATGAAACGGCCAAAAATCATTTTTTCTAACATTAACGGCCACCTACTTCCGATGCCACTTTCGCAATTTCCTCAGCAAGTATTTCTTCCGTTAGTGCCATTTTAGACAATGAACGACCAATCAACTTCTCAAAATCACGCTGGAATTTAACCGCGCGAGGCAATCCGAGTCGATAAGTTGCAAGTCTTTCCTCATCGCTGAAAATCTCTTCAGGTGTACCATTCATGACAGAAGTGCCATCATGCATCACAATGATGTTGTCTGCATAGCGAGCCGCATCTTCCATACTGTGAGTCACCAGAATGGTTGTTAAATTTTCGCGTTCATGAAGAACTTGGAACAAGTCCATGATTTCTCTGCGTCCTTTAGGATCCAGGCCCGCTGTCGGCTCATCTAGAACGAGTACAGACGGTTTGAACGCTAGGACACCCGCAATTGCAACACGTCTCATCTGTCCTCCTGAGAGCTCAAACGGGGACTGTTCCGCAATTTCTTTAGGAAGACCTAACTGTTCAATAAGTTCATGTGCTCGTCTTCTTGCCTCTTCTTTATCAACACCAAAATTCATCGGTCCAAACATGATATCTTTTTCAACCGTCTCTTCAAATAGCTGATGCTCTGGAAATTGAAAGACGATGCCGACATGTCTTCGAACTTCTTTCAATCCTTTAGCTTTTGTACCAGCAGTAATGGTCGCATCACCAATCTTCACGATTCCCTCGGAAGGTTTTAACAGACCATTCAAATGCATTAACAACGTTGACTTACCAGAACCTGTATGACCAATTATTGCGGTGTAAGAACCCGAATGAATCGTGGCATCCACTTCGTGCAATGCCCTTTTTTCAAACGGAGAATTTTTAGCGTATAAATAACCTACTTGCTGAAGTGTGATGTCCATAATTCATTCACCAACTCTTTTTCTGTCATATGTTCCCCGTTAAAATCCATTCCAAATTCTCGTAGTAAACTGGAGACTTTCATAGCAAATGGTAAATCCAAACCAATGGAGTCCAGTTCGTTCCCACGAGAAAAGATTTGCTCTGGCGTACCTGTTGCGAGCAACTGACCTTTATTCATTACAATGATCCGATCTGCAAGCAACGCTTCTTCTAAATCATGTGTAATTGAAATAACAGTAAGTCCCGTTCTCTTCTTTAACTCTTGAACGATTTGAATCACTTCGTCACGACCTTGTGGGTCTAACATTGAAGTTGCTTCATCCATAATGAGCAGACGCGGTTTCAAAGCCAGGGCTCCTGCAATCGCTACCCTTTGTTTTTGACCACCTGAAAGATGATGCGGTTCTTGGTCTAAGAAATCCCCCATATTTACTTGGGCTAAAGATTCTTGGACACGAATAACCATCTCCTCAAAAGGTATTCCATTGTTTTCAAGAGCAAATGCTACATCATCCTGTACAGTTGAACCAACAAACTGATTATCTGGGTTCTGGAATACAATACCCATCTTCGAACGAATATCCCACAAATTTTCCTCTGTTAATTTTTCAATAAAAACACTTACATCTCCCGTATTAGGAAATAAAAGTCCAATCATTAATTTCGCTAGTGTAGATTTACCAGATCCATTATGTCCAACAATGGCAATCCATTCGTCTTCATGCACAGTGAATGACACATTATCAACTGCATTTGTTGGTTGACCATCCTCAGATGGATACGAATATGTTACTTTGTCCATCGACAGAATTTCTTTCATTGCCGACACCTCCGGCTTCTCACATTTTATGTATAGTAAATAACGTATTATTATAAGAGTAAGGACCCCCCGCAAAAAACGCGAGGAATCCTTATTTTAAGTAAAAAAAAAGCGCGCACCTCATCCGAAGAAATGCGCTCATATCTATGACTTGTACCGGCTGCTCAATTCCAGTACAGCGGATGAGGTACGTAGAGCTAGACCAAGAAGATAAAGTTCTATCGACGATCATAACACTCAGCTTTTAAAGTTGTCGTATAAATCTGTGTTGAAAAAGGGTGTGGACAAGCATATAGCTCGACACACCCTTCTAAAATGAAATCAAATCAATTTCGCCTTGGCGTAATTGCGTCCAGATTTTTTTCGAGTTTACTCGAAAAACTCCCCTAAAAAAATCTGTGACATCCGCCGGAGGCTTAATTTATTCAGCGTCAGCTGAATAAATTAAACGAGTTCGATTATGACGACGGGTGCACCGTCACCGCGACGCGGGCCCATTTTCATGATGCGAGTATATCCGCCTTGACGCTCTGTGTAACGTGGAGCGACATTATCAAAAAGTTTTTGAATCGCATAAATTTCTGATTCATTGCCTTCATCATTTGTGACTGTAACGAGTTCACGACGGATATATTGTGCGGCTTGACGACGTGCGTGCAAGTCTCCACGTTTACCGAGTGTAATCATTTTTTCTACAACAGAACGAAGTTCCTTCGCACGTGTTTCTGTAGTTTGAATACGTTCATGTATGATTAGGTCCGTTGTAAGGTCACGAAGTAATGCTTTACGTTGTGAACTTGTACGTCCAAGTTTTCTGTATCCCATAAAAGTTTTTCCTCCTTACACATTAAGATCACTCAATCTTCTGTTCGTAATACAAGATTAAGCTCATCTAGTTTCGCTTTCACTTCTTCAAGTGATTTACGACCTAGATTTCGAACTTTCATCATTTCATCTTCTGTTTTGTTAGCAAGCTCAAGAACAGTGTTAATACCTGCGCGCTTCAAGCAGTTATAAGATCTAACCGAAAGGTCAAGTTCTTCAATAGTCATCTCTAGAACTTTCTCTATCTGGTCTTCCTCTTTTTCTACCATGATTTCTGCAGTTTGTGCTTCATCAGTCATGCCAACAAATATATTCAAATGCTCAGTTAGAATTTTTGCTCCAAGTGATACAGCTTCCTTAGGACCAATACTTCCATCTGTCCAAACGTCTAGTGTAAGTTTATCGAAATTGGCCATTTGACCGACTCGAGTATTTTCCACTTGAAAATTAACTCTTGAGACTGGAGTATAAACCGAATCAATCGGAATAACACCAATTGCAAGATCTTCACGTTTATTTGTTTCAGATGGTGCATAACCGCGACCACGAACAGCATACATACGCATACGTAAATGACCGTTTTTCCCAAGTGTAGCAATAGGTAGCTCTGGGTTCATAATTTCAACATCACTATCATGCGTAATATCCGCAGCAGTAATAATTCCTTCACCCTTTACATCTATTTCAATCACTTTTTCTTCATCAGAATAAATTTTCAAAGCTAGCTTCTTCACATTCAATATAATTGAAGCGACATCTTCAACGACACCTTCAACTGTAGAAAATTCGTGAAGTACACCATCAATTTGAATTGAAGTAACAGCTGCTCCAGGCAATGAAGAAAGTAGAATGCGACGTAAAGAATTACCTAAAGTATTTCCGTATCCGCGCTCCAATGGCTCAATTATAAACTTACCAAACTTGGAATTATCGTTGATCTTAACTGTCTCAATTTTTGGTTTCTCAATTTCGATCATTCGGTTATCCTCCTTCGAAACATCTAATGTACAGGCAGTTCCATATTGAAATCGATTTTCTCATAAGACAAAATGTAATCCCACAATTCATTTTTGACAATAATTGTGTTTCTCAATCAAATGGATAAAAAGCCATTATACACGGCGACGTTTTGGTGGGCGGCATCCGTTATGAGGAACCGGTGTTACGTCTCTAATTGCAGTTACTTCAAGACCTGCAGCTTGTAGAGAACGAATCGCTGCTTCACGTCCAGCTCCTGGACCTTTAACAGTTACTTCTAATGTTTTCAAACCGTGCTCCATTGCTGATTTAGCAGCTGTTTCAGCAGCCATTTGAGCAGCGAAAGGAGTAGATTTACGAGAACCTCTGAAGCCTAGTGCGCCTGCACTTGACCAAGACAGAGCATTCCCCTGCATGTCAGTAATTGTAACAATTGTATTGTTGAACGTCGAACGGATATGTGCAATACCTGATTCGATATTCTTTTTCACGCGACGTTTACGAGTGACTTGTTTCTTTGCCATGTTAAGAAGATACCTCCTTTACCTATTATTTATTCTTGTTAGCAACAGTGCGTTTTGCACCTTTGCGAGTACGTGCGTTGTTTTTAGTGTTTTGCCCGCGTACAGGTAATCCACGACGATGACGAATACCACGGAAACTTCCGATTTCCATCAATCGTTTGATGTTAAGTGAAGTTTCGCGACGTAGGTCACCTTCAACTTTCAATGTATCCATTTGTTCACGGATTTTATCTAGCTCAGCATCAGTAAGATCACGAACTCGAGCTTCTTCAGAAACTCCAGCAGCAGCTAATACCTTTTGAGCAGTTGTTTTTCCAATTCCAAAAATATACGTTAATGAAATTACAATGCGCTTATCGCGCGGAATGTCTACACCAGCAATACGTGCCATAAAGATTGTGCACCTCCTTCTAAATTAGCCTTGTCTTTGTTTATGTCTTGGATTTTCACAAATTACCATTACTCGGCCGCGTCTGCGAATAATTTTACATTTTTCACAGATCGGTTTTACAGATGCTCTTACTTTCATCTTACCCAACCTCCTTCATATTCCGGAGTACAAAAGTTTATTTAAAGCGGTACGTGATACGGCCGCGTGTCAAATCATAAGGCAAAAGTTCCATTGTCACTTTGTCGCCAGGCAGGATGCGGATAAAGTGCATACGGATTTTGCCAGATACATGCGCAAGAATCGTATGGCCATTTTCTAGCTCCACTTTGAACATCGCGTTTGGTAACGTTTCGACTACAGTACCTTCTACTTCGATTACATCGTCTTTCGCCATCAATCCTGTCTCCCTTCTATATCAATAAAGGTTCTCACCATCAATCGGCATCAGTCGCCTTTAAAGCTTCCTTCAACATATGTCTGGACTGCAAGAGTGATGTTCGAAAGACGTCTGTCACATTTCGTTTCCCGCAAACCAGTCTTTCGACTATTGTTGTGGTAAATCGTATCTGAATGGACACGACCGTCCGGATTGCCGTAGATGAGTTCCTTGTTACGTTATTACAGTTCCCTTAAGAACTTTTTACGCCTCATTGAACTCTAAGCAGTTCTAATACCGGGCACATTATAACTTTTGTATCTCAATAAAACATACACTCCGTATAGCATATCCATAAATACCCTTAAAGCATACATGAGTATGTACCTAAAAGTGTTACTGATTGCTTTTTTGGAGAATTACATCCAGTTCTTTAAATACAATATCAATGTTTTGTTGACCATTAATATTTTCCAAAACACCTTTTCCATCATAATAAGATAAAAGTGGTGCTGTTTGAGTCATATTTACTTCCAGACGATTTGTGACAGTCTCTGGATTGTCGTCAGCTCGTTGATAAAGTTCTCCTCCATCCTTATCACATTGCCCCTCAACCTTTGGCGGGTTGAATTGTAAGTGATAAGATGTTCCGCACACCTTACAAATTCGGCGACCTGTTAAACGTGCAACAAGCTCATCCTTATCTACTTGGATATTCAGAACATGTTCGATCCTACGTCCCATGTCAGACAATAGCTCATCAAGGGCTGCTGCCTGTGGAACAGTACGAGGGAAACCATCGAGCAAGAAGCCTTTATCACAATCAGGTTTACTTAATCGTTCACGAACGATACCGATTGTCACTTCATCAGGAACAAGTGCGCCCTGATCCATGTAAGATTTTGCTTTGACTCCAAGTTCCGTACCTTCTTGTATTGCAGCACGGAACATATCGCCTGTAGAAATATGAGGGGTCTCGTACTTTTCGACAATTTTGTCTGCCTGTGTACCTTTACCAGCACCTGGCAAACCCATTAATACGATATTCATACGTAAAGTCCTCCGCCTTCATATTCGTTTTCCAAAATGTTAATCCCGAAAAACTTATTTCATAAAACCTTTATAATGCCTTTTCACAAGTTGTGATTCAAGTTGTTTCATCGTTTCAAGGGCAACCCCGACAACGATTAGTAAACTTGTTCCTCCAATTTGCGCAGACTGTGGAAGGTTTGCGAAATTGATAAAGAAAATCGGCATAACTGATACTACCGCAAGGAATGAAGCTCCAACAAAAGTAAGTCTATACAGAGTGCTTGTTAAATAACTTTGTGTATTCGCACCAGGACGAATACCAGGAATATAAGCACCTTGCTTTTTCAGATTATCTGCCATATTTTCAGGATTTACCTGAATAAATGCGTAGAAGTAAGTGAATGCGACAATAAGTACAACGTAAATGACCATACCAATTGGATTCGTATAATCAAATATCGATTGAATTTTTGTCGTAACACTATTTGTTCCGAAAAACGACGCGATTGATTGCGGTGTTATAAAGAATGCAGATGCAAAGATTACCGGGATAACCCCTGCAGCATTTAGTTTTAATGGTAAATGTGTCTGTTGACCAGCAGTTGTCGGTCCTCGTCCAGAAACACGTTTAGCATATTGAATTGGAATTTTCCGAAGTGCTTCTTGCACATAGATAACTCCAACTGTTACTGCAACAATCACTAGAAGAAGTAGAACTGCAATGGCTATTTTAATAAACAGCGCATCACCTGCATCTTTTAGTTGAGTCGCATAGTACTGATTTACAGCTGTTGGGATTCCGGCAGCAATACCAGCAAAGATGATGATGGAAATACCATTTCCAACACCTCTTTCCGTGATCTTTTCACCGAGCCACAACAAGAATGCAGTACCTGCAGTCAATACGATTGCAATAACGACATATGTTGAAACGCCTTCAGACTTGATAAGCTGTCCGCCAAACATACTATTAAAGCCAAATGACATAGCAATTGCTTGAATGAATGCAAGGATAATTGTGAAATACCTTGTAAACTGTGCAAGTTTACGTCTACCAACGTCTCCTTGTTTTGCCCATTCAGCAAATTTTGGAACAACATCCATCTGTAATAGTTGCACAATAATGGATGCGGTGATGTACGGCATGATTCCAAGTGCTAAAATCGAAAAGTTAGCAAGTGCTCCACCGCCGAAAATATTCATGAATCCGATAAGACTATTATCGGATTGCTGTAAAGCCGTTGCGTCAACGTTAGGAACAGTAATAAATGTTCCTAGTCTAAAAACGATAAGTAGCAGCAACGTGAAAATGATTTTACTTCTGATATCTCGAACGCGCATTAAGTTGGAGATTGTCTGAAACATTAAACCACCTCAGTTTGCCCGCCCGCTTTTTCAATTGCTTCCTTTGCGGATGCAGAAAATTTGTTTGCTCTAACTGTTATTTTCTTCTCAATAACGCCGTTACCAAGAATCTTAATTCCAGATTTAGCATTACTAACAACGCCAAGCTCGAGTAACAACTCAGGCGTTACTACTGTGCCTTCATCAAACATATTAAGTTTATCAAGGTTCACAATTGCATAGTCTTTACGGTTGATGTTTGTAAATCCACGTTTTGGAAGACGTTGGAATAATGGAATTTGTCCACCTTCGAACCCAAGACGTACACCACCACCCGATCGAGAGTTTTGACCATCATGTCCTCTACCTGAAGTTTTACCATGACCTGAACTCATTCCGCGACCAACGCGTTTGCGTTTTTTTCTAGAACCGTCAGCTGGTTTCATTTCGTGTAATTTCATCTAATTGGCACCTCCTTATTCAAAAAATCAAGATTATTGTTCTTTAACTGTAACCAAATGGGCTACTTTACCGACCATGCCGCGAATTGCAACATTGTCTTTATGTTCAACCATTTGATTTAGTTTACGTAATCCTAGTGCTTCCACTGTTTTACGTTGTGCCGGCTTTGAACCGATTACGCTTTTTGTAAGGGTAATTTCAAGTGTACTCGTCATTGTGTGTCCCCCCTTAACCTAACAGTTCTTCTACTGTTTTTCCACGCAGCTTAGCTACATCTTCAGCACGCTTCAAACTTTTCAGTCCATCAACAGTTGCACGAACCATGTTAATCGGTGTGCTTGATCCAAGTGATTTTGAAAGTATATCAGTAATACCTGCAAGTTCTAGAACCGCACGGACAGGTCCGCCCGCAATAACTCCAGTACCAGGCGCAGCTGGTTTAATAAGAACTGAACCTGCACCAAAGTGACCAAGCACTTCGTGAGGTGTTGTTCCTTTAACTCTAGGTACAACAATTAAGTTTTTCTTAGCATCATCGATAGCTTTACGGATTGCATCTGGAACTTCTTGTGCTTTACCAGTTCCAAAACCAACACGTCCGTTTTTATCTCCGATTACAACGAGAGCAGTAAAGCGGAAACGACGTCCACCTTTAACAACTTTCGCAACGCGATTAATCGTTACTACGCGTTCTTCGAATTCGCTTTTATTCTGATCATTACGACGCATTAAATGTGTCCCTCCTTCTTAAATTAAAATTCTAGACCATTTTCACGTGCTGAGTCAGCAAGAGCTTTCACACGGCCGTGAAATAAGTAACCGCCACGGTCAAAAACAACCGTTTTGACGTCTTTTTCAACAGCTTTTTTCGCGATTAACTCGCCTACTTTAACAGCAGCTTCAGCGTTTGATCTTGACTCAGATTCGAACTCTTTGTCCATTGTTGATGCACTAGCAATAGTTACTGCATTAATATCATCAATCAATTGTGCGTAAATATGCTTGTTTGAACGGTAAACGTTCAAACGTGGACGTGCTGCAGTTCCGCTGATTTTTGTACGAACGCGAGCATGGCGTTTTTTACGAACAACGTTTCTATCTTTTTTCGTAATCATCGTGGTCACTCCTTCCAAATGCTTTATGAGGCATTATTTACCTGTTTTTCCTTCTTTACGACGAACGACTTCGCCTTCGTAACGAATACCTTTACCTTTGTAAGGCTCAGGAGGACGTACTTGACGTACTTTAGATGCAAGAGCACCTACGCGTTCTTTATCAATACCACGAATTGTGATTTTTGTGTTAGCAGGAACTTCGACTTGAATTCCTTCTTCTGGTATAAACTCAACCGGGTGTGAGTATCCGACGTTTAAAACAAGTTTTGTACCTTGAAGTGTCGCACGGTAACCTACCCCAACAAGTTCAAGTGATTTTTCAAAACCTTTTGAAACGCCTGTCACCATATTATCAAGAAGTGAACGAGTCGTTCCGTGCATAGAACGGTGTTCTTTAGATTCAGAAGCACGGATCAAAGTGATCACGTTATCTTCTCTCTCGATTTTGATATCAGTATTAAAACTATTCGTTAGTTCGCCTTTTGGACCTTTAACAGTAACGACATTACCATCTGCGATAGTAACAGTTACATCTGCAGGAACTTCAATCGGCTTTTTTCCAATACGGGACATTCAGTTGCACCTCCATTCAATTGTTACATATTACCAAACGTAAGCTACTACTTCTCCGCCTACTTGTTTAGCGCGTGCATCCTTATCAGTAAGGACGCCGTGTGATGTGGAAACGAGGGCGATACCTAGGCCATTCAAAACTTTAGGAACTTCGTTTGTTTTTGCGTAAACACGAAGACCTGGTTTAGAAATACGTTTAAGACCAGTAATGACTCGCTCGTTATTTTGACCATATTTAAGGAATATGCGGATGATACCTTGTTTGTTATCTTTCACATATTCAACTTCGCGTACAAAACCTTCACGTTTCAAGATTTCAGCAATTTCTTTTTTCATGTTTGAAGCAGGAACTTCAAGCTTCTCGTGACGAACCATGTTCGCGTTACGGATGCGTGTAAGCATATCTGCGATCGGATCACTCATTGTCATTGCATTTACCTCCTTCCCATATTTAGGGGATTACCAGCTTGCTTTTTTAACGCCTGGAATTTGTCCTTTGTAAGCCAATTCGCGGAAACAAATACGGCAAAGCTTGAATTTACGATATACGGAATGTGGACGACCACATCGCTCGCATCTTGTGTATGCCTGAACTGCATGTTTAGGTGTACGTTTTTGTTTAGCGATCATTGATTTCTTAGCCACGTTTACGCCTCCCTCTTTTTTACTTTTGGAACGGCATGCCGAACTGCGTTAATAACTCACGTGCTTCTTCATCAGAGTTTGCAGTCGTAACGATGACGATATCCATACCGCGTATTTTAGAAACTTTGTCGTAGTCAATTTCAGGAAATATCAATTGTTCTTTTACGCCAAGCGTGTAGTTTCCACGTCCGTCGAATGCTTTCTTAGAAACTCCGCGGAAGTCACGTACACGAGGTAGTGAAACCGAAATTAGCTTATCAAGAAATTCGTACATACGCTCTCCACGTAATGTAACTTTAGTTCCGATAGGCATTCCCTCACGGAGACGGAATCCAGCGATAGATTTCTTCGCTAATGTAACAACCGGTTTTTGACCAGAAATGATAGTCAAGTCTTCAACAGCAGCGTCTAATGCTTTTGTGTTCTGAACAGCATCACCAACACCCATGTTAATAACGATTTTATCAACTTTAGGTACTTGCATAACCGATGTATATTCAAACTTGCTCATAAGAGCAGGAGTAACTTCTTTAATAAACTTCTCTTTGAAACGGCTCATCTAGTGGACCTCCTTTCATCCGTTACTTATTTATCCAATAATTCACCGGATTTTTTAGCAACACGAACTTTTTTGCCATCTTCAATCTTATATCCAACTCGGGTTGGTTCACCTGTTTTAGGGTCTATCAACATAACGTTAGATATATGGATAGCCGCCTCCAAGCTCACGATTCCACCTTGAGGATTTTCTTGATTTGGTTTTGTATGTTTCTTGACGATGTTCACACCTTCAACAAGCACACGGTCTTTCTTGGGTAAAGCAGCTAGGATTACGCCGGTTTTACCTTTATCTTTACCAGTGATAACCATAACTTTATCGCCTTTTTTTACATGCATTCTGTCGCACCTCCTTGATTGGCACTGTCATGTGAATTAAAGAACTTCGGGAGCTAATGAAATAATTTTCATGAAATTGCTATCGCGTAATTCACGAGCAACTGGGCCGAAAATTCTTGTACCACGTGGGCTTTGATCGTCACGGATAATTACACATGCGTTTTCATCAAACGTTATATATGAACCATCTTTACGACGTACTCCACTTTTCGTGCGGACGATAACAGCCTTGACGATTTCGCCCTTCTTAACAACGCCACCAGGTGTTGCTTTTTTCACTGTACAGACAACTACATCACCGATATTTGCTACTTTACGGCCAGTACCGCCTAATACTTTAATTGTTAGAACTTCTCGAGCGCCTGAATTGTCGGCGACTTTCATACGACTTTCCTGTTGAATCATTGAGGCTACCTCCTCCCGGATTTTTAGATCCGAACTTTATTAGATAACGACCGCTTTCTTGACAACTTCAAGTAAACGAAAACGCTTTGTTGCTGATAACGGACGAGTTTCCATAATGCGGACTACATCGCCGATTTTTGCATCGTTTAATTCATCGTGCGCTTTAAGCTTTTTAGAATACTTTACACGTTTACCGTATAATGTATGTTTTTTATATGTTTCGACCATTACAGTAACTGTCTTATCCATTTTGTCAGACACGACACGGCCTGTGTATACTTTGCGTTGGTTACGCTCAGTCATGGTTGCAACCTCCTCCATCAGTTATTTGCACTGATTTCTCTTTGACGTATAACAGTTTTCATGCGCGCGATCGACTTACGAACTTCGCCGATACGTGCAGTGTTTTCTAATTGGCCTGTCGCCAATTGGAAGCGAAGGTTGAAAAGCTCTTCTTTCAGTGATTTCACTTGTTGCTCAATCTCTGCAGTTGTCAAGTCACGGATTTCTTTAGCTTTCATTAGATTCACCACCAATTTCTTCACGTTTTACAAACTTCGTTTTAATAGGAAGTTTGTGTGATGCTAGACGAAGTGCTTCACGTGCTACATCTTCACTTACACCTGCGATTTCAAACATGATTCTACCAGGCTTAACTACCGCTACCCAGCCTTCTACAGCACCCTTACCAGAACCCATTCGAACTTCGAGAGGCTTTTTTGTATATGGCTTGTGTGGGAAAATATTAATCCATACTTTACCGCCACGTTTCATGTAACGTGTCATTGCGATACGTGCTGATTCTATTTGTCGGCTTGTAATCCATGCCGGATCAATTGCTTGAAGTCCGTATTCACCGAATTGTACCGTTGCTCCGCCTTTTGTTGTTCCGCGCATTTTACCACGGAATACACGACGATATTTAACGCGTTTAGGCATTAACATATTAGTTGCCTCCTTCCTCAGAGTTCTTCTTTCTCACTGGAAGGACTTCTCCTCTATAAATCCACACTTTTACGCCTAACTTACCAAAAGTTGTATCAGCTTCAGCGTGTGCATAATCTATATCTGCACGCAATGTATGGAGAGGGACAGTACCTTCACTATAATGTTCTGCACGTGCAATATCGGCTCCGCCGAGACGTCCAGAAACTTGAGTTTTAATTCCTAATGCTCCAGAACGAATTGTACGTTGAATCGCTTGTTTCTGTACACGTCTGAATGATACACGACCTTCTAGTTGACGTGCAATGCTTTCAGCTACTAATTTCGCGTCAAGATCAGCACGTTTAATTTCTATAATGTTGATGTGTACTCGTTTGCCTGAAATGTCGTTAAGTTGTTTACGAAGTGTTTCAACTTCAGTACCGCCCTTACCGATTACCATTCCCGGTTTCGCAGTGTGAATTGTAATGTTAACGCGTTTTGCAGCACGTTCAATTTCTACTTTAGAAACCGATGCATCTACAAGACGTTTTTCAATATATTCACGAATTTTTAAGTCTTCATGTAAAAGTGTTGCATAGTCTTTTTCAGCGTACCATTTCGACTCCCAGTCGCGGATGATACCGACCCGTAAACCGTTAGGATGTACTTTTTGACCCACGAATTATCCCTCCTTTTTTTCTGATACCACTACAGTGATGTGACTTGTACGCTTGTTGATCGCACTAGCACGCCCTTGTGCACGTGGACGGAAACGTTTCATAGTCGCGCCTTCGCCAACGAATATTTCGCTTACGATAAGGTTTTCGACATTCATTTCGTAGTTGTGTTCAGCATTTGCAATCGCTGAGTTTAGTACTTTTTCTACTACTGGAGAAGCCGCTTTAGGCGTCAGACGTAGAATTGCAACTGCTTCACCGATTTTCTTGCCTCGGATAAGATCAACTACCATACGAACTTTGCGAGGAGCAATGCGGATTGTGCTGGCAGTAGCTCTTGCTTTTTGCATCAGAATAACCTCCTCTCAATTAACGTTTTGTTTTCTTATCGTCGTTACCATGACCTCTAAATGTACGTGTTGGTGCAAATTCACCTAGTTTATGACCTACCATATCTTCAGTTACATAGACAGGTACATGTTTACGTCCGTCATATACTGCAATTGTCATTCCGATGAATGCTGGAAAAATCGTAGAACGACGTGACCAAGTTCTAATTACTGCCTTTTTTTCTGATGCCTTTTGGTCTTCAACCTTCTTTAAAAGATGGTCGTCTACAAAAGGTCCCTTTTTCAAGCTACGGCCCATGTCGTAACCTCCCTCCATGCGTGTACTACGGTCCAATCAAAGAACCGCAGTTCATTCACATTATTTTTTGCGTCCACGAACAATAAATTTGTCGGATTTGTTGGTTTTCTTACGTGTTTTATAACCAAGTGTTGGTTTGCCCCATGGTGTAAGTGGAGATGGCATACCAATTCCTGTTTTACCTTCACCACCACCGTGTGGGTGATCGTTAGGGTTCATTACAGATCCACGTACTGATGGACGTTTACCCATCCAACGTGAGCGTCCTGCTTTACCGATGTTAATAAGTTCGTGTTGTTCGTTACCAACTTGACCAATAGTTGCGCGACAAGTTGAAAGAATCATACGTACTTCACCAGATTGTAAACGAACAATTACATACTTATCTTCACGTCCTAAAAGTTGTGCAGATGTTCCTGCAGAACGAACGAGTTGACCGCCTTTACCTGGTTTCATTTCAATGTTGTGAATTGTAGATCCCATTGGAATGTTTTCAAGTGGCAATGCATTACCAGGTTTAATATCAACATCTGGTCCTGACATTACTGTAGCGCCTACTACTAAGCCTTTTGGAGCGAGAATATAACGTTTCTCTCCATCTGCGTAGTTGATTAAAGCTATGTTAGCTGAACGGTTTGGATCGTATTCTATTGTAGCAACGCGTCCTGGTATGCCGTCTTTAATCCGTTTGAAATCGATGATACGGTATTGACGCTTATGGCCTCCACCTTGGTGACGAACAGTCATCCTACCTGTGTTGTTACGGCCGCCTGTCCGTTTGATTGGAGATAGCAGTGATTTTTCCGGCTTTGCTGCAGTAATTTCAGAAAAGTCCGAAGAAGTCATGTTACGACGTCCGTTGGAGGTAGGTTTGTATTTCTTAATCGCCATTTGTATTCCCTCCTTCGTATAATTAGGTTTCTTATGTTGTTAAATTAAATCTCGAAAAGCTCGATATCTTTTGAATCAGCAGTCAATGTAACAATCGCTTTACGACGCTTGTTTGTATATCCTGCATGTTTACCCATACGCTTAAACTTACCTTTGTAGTTTTGTACGTTGACTTTTTCGACTTTAACACCGAAAACTTCTTCTACAGCTTGCTTGATATGTGTTTTGTTTGCGCGTGTGTCAACTTCAAAAGTGTATTTATTGAATTCCATTTGTTCAGAAGAACGCTCGGTAATGACCGGACGTTTTAAAATATCACGTGCTTCCATTAACCAAGCACCTCCTCTACTTTTTGAATTGCAGCTTTTGTCATAACAAGCTTTTCGTGCCCAACAAGATCAAGAACGTTGAGTCCAGTTGCAGTGATTACGCTAATTCCAGGGATGTTACGAGCAGACAATGCTACTGTTTCATCTAGATCAGCAGTTACAATCAAAGCTTTCTTGTTAATAGAAAGATCTTTCAGAACTTGAATGAAGTCCTTTGTTTTTGGTGCATTGAATGCAAGTGCTTCAAGAACTATAAGATTCTCTTCTTGTACTTTTGTTGAGATAGCTGATAGTAATGCAAGTCTACGAACTTTCTTTGGCAACTTATAAGAATAACTTCTTGGTGTTGGACCAAATACGATTCCGCCTCCACGCCATTGTGGTGAACGAATAGAACCTTGACGAGCACGACCTGTACCTTTTTGAGCCCACGGTTTACGTCCTCCGCCTGCAACCTCTGAACGATTCTTAACTTTGTGATTTCCTTGACGTAATGATGCACGTTGTTGAACAATTGCTTCAAACAAAACTGCTTCATTTGGTACTATTCCGAAAATCGCAGCATTAAGTTCGATATCGCCGACTGAAGAACCCGTTTGGTTTAATACTGTTACTTTGGGCATTTCTATTTCCTCCTTCCTTTAGTAGTTAGTTCCCTTTTATAGCACTTCTCACTTTAATAAGTGATTTGCGTGCTCCTGGAACGTTACCTTTTATAAGTAGCAAGTTACGCTCAGCGTCAACTCGTACGATTTCTAGATTTTGAATTGTAACTGTGTCGCTACCCATACGTCCAGGCATCTTCTTCCCTTTGAATACACGTTGTGCATCAACTGAACCGATTGAACCTGTAGCACGGTGGAAACGAGATCCGTGACTCATTGGACCCATTGAGAAACCATGACGTTTAATAACACCTTGGAATCCTTTACCTTTTGAAGTACCAGTTACATCAATTACATCGCCTTCAGCGAATGAATCCACTTTAACTTCTTGTCCAACTTCGTAAGCACTAACGTCCAATTCGCGAAATTCGCGGATGAAGCGCTTAGGTGCCGTTTCAGCTTTTGCAACGTGCCCTTTTGCAGGTTTGTTGGAAAGCTTTTCACGCTTATCATCAAATCCAAGTTGAATTGCTTCGTAGCCGTCCGTTTCAACTGTCTTCTTTTGAAGAACAACGTTCGGTGTAGCTTGGATTATTGTTACTGGAATTAGATCACCATTTTCAACGAAAACTTGTGTCATTCCAATTTTTCTTCCTAAGATTCCTTTGGTCATTAGTAACACCTCCTGTATTATGTTTCTTAATTTATGAATTAAAGTTTAATTTCAATGTCTACGCCTGACGGTAAATCGAGTTTCATTAATGAATCGACAGTTTGTGGTGTCGGATTAACGATATCAATCAAACGTTTATGAGTACGCATTTCAAATTGCTCACGTGAGTCTTTGTATTTATGAACTGCACGTAGAACTGTATAAACAGATCTGTCAGTCGGAAGTGGAATCGGACCCGATACACTTGCACCCGAACGTTTTGCTGTTTCTACAATTTTCTCAGCTGATTGATCTAGAATTCTGTGATCATAAGCTTTCAAACGAATACGAATTTTTTGTTTTGCCATTATTTTCCCTCCTTTTCGCCTAATTTGATAGACATTCTCCACGGAAATTTCCCACACACATGCCATGGCAAAGCGGCCTGGTGTGTCGGCAACCTCCCGCTTCATCGCAGTCAAAGACCAACATTCAATATTATACACAAATTTGTTTCAATGTGCAAGACATTTGTCGAGGTTCTTTCTCAGCCTTTATTATTATAATTCCATTCCATTAAAATTACAAGCATTTTGATAGAAGTTCGAAAAATTACTTTTCACAATCTAAGCTTGATATGTAAAAACCCTTTTTTACATAAAAAAAGATCCTACCAGGTTGGCAGGATCTTTAAAAATATAATTATTTTTGGATTGTTGCTACAACGCCCGCGCCTACAGTACGTCCACCCTCACGGATAGAGAATTTCGTACCTTCTTCAAGAGCAATTGGGTTAATCAAAGTGATTGTCATTTCAACGTTATCACCAGGCATAACCATTTCTACGCCTTCTGGAAGATTACAAACACCAGTTACATCAGTTGTACGGAAGTAGAACTGTGGACGGTAGTTTGTGAAGAATGGAGTATGACGTCCACCCTCTTCTTTTGATAGTACATATACTTCAGCAGTAAATTCTGTGTGTGGAATAATAGTACCTGGTTTAGCAAGTACTTGACCACGTTGGATATCATCACGTGAAACTCCACGTAAAAGTGCACCAATGTTGTCTCCAGCTTCAGCATAATCAAGAAGTTTACGGAACATCTCTACACCAGTAACTGTTGTAGATTTTGCTTCTTCAACAATACCAACGATATCAACAACGTCACCGATTTTAACTTGGCCACGCTCAACACGTCCTGTAGCAACTGTTCCACGACCTGTAATTGAGAATACATCCTCAACAGGCATCATGAATGGCTTTTCAGTATCACGTGGTGGTGTTGGAATATATGAGTCAACAGCATCCATAAGTTCGATGATTTTGTCTTCCCATGCTTCTTCGCCTTCAAGTGCTTTAAGAGCAGAACCTTTAATGACAGGAATGTCATCGCCAGGGAAATCATATTCAGATAGAAGATCGCGAATTTCCATCTCTACTAATTCAATTAGTTCCTCGTCGTCAACCATGTCACATTTGTTCATGAAGACTACTAGATAAGGAACACCTACTTGACGTGAAAGCAAGATATGCTCACGTGTTTGTGGCATTGGACCATCAGCTGCAGAAACAACTAGGATTCCGCCGTCCATTTGTGCTGCACCAGTGATCATGTTTTTAACATAGTCAGCGTGACCCGGGCAGTCTACGTGTGCGTAGTGACGTGTAGCTGTTTCGTATTCAACGTGAGACGTGTTGATAGTAATACCACGCTCTTTTTCTTCAGGTGCATTATCAACCTGTGCGTATGACATTGCTGAACCACCTGATCTTTTAGCTAGGACAGTTGCGATTGCAGCAGTTAATGTAGTTTTACCATGGTCAACGTGACCGATTGTTCCAACGTTAGCATGTGCTTTTGAGCGATCAAATTTCTCTTTACCCATTTTTGAAATCCTCCTTAGAATATACAAGTTTATATTTTTTAATAGATGCAAGAGGAAAAAATTCCTCTAACATCCATTGACTTACAATTAATTTATACTTCAAATAAAAGCAAATTACAATTATTCACCTTTATTTTTCTTGATAATTTCTTCAGCAATTGACTTTGGTACTTCCTCGTAGTGATCGAATGTCATTGAGAATACACCGCGACCTTGCGTGTTTGAACGTAAAGAAGTCGCATAACCGAACATCTCAGCTAGAGGAACCATCGAACGTACTAATTGTGCGTTACCGCGTGCATCCATACCTTCAACGCGGCCGCGTCGAGATGTGATGTCACCCATAATATCGCCCATGTACTCTTCAGGAATCGTTACTTCAACTTTCATCATCGGCTCAAGTATAACCGGGTTGACGTATTTAACAGCATTCTTAAGTGCCATAGATGCAGCAATTTTAAATGCCATTTCGTTAGAGTCGACATCATGATAAGAACCGTCATAAAGACGAGCTTTAATATCGATAAGTGGATATCCAGCAACTACACCGTTGTCGAGTGAGTCACGGATACCTGCTTCAACTGCAGGAATATATTCACGTGGTACAGAACCACCAACTACGTTGTTAATGAATTCGAATCCTTTTCCTTCTTCGTTAGGAGAGAATTCGATCCAAACGTGTCCAAATTGTCCACGTCCACCTGATTGGCGTACAAACTTACCTTCAACTTCCGCTGATTGACGGAATGTCTCACGATAAGAAACTTGTGGTGCACCAACGTTTGCTTCTACATTAAATTCACGACGCATACGGTCAACTAGAACGTCTAGGTGAAGTTCACCCATACCTGCGATGATTACTTCGCCAGTCTCTTGGTCTGTATGTGCACGGAATGTTGGATCTTCTTCTTGGAGCTTAATAAGAGCTTGACCCATCTTGTCTTGGTCTGCTTTCGTTTTAGGCTCAACCGAAAGTGAAATAACTGGTTCTGGGAAGTCCATCGATTCAAGGATAATGAGTGCTTTGTCGTCACAAAGTGTATCACCAGTTCCTGTATCTTTAAGACCTACTGCTGCCGCAATATCTCCAGAGTGTACTTCTGCAATTTCTGTACGAGAATCCGCATGCATTTGTAGAATACGACCTACACGCTCACGTTTTCCTTTTGAAGAGTTTTGAACATATGAACCGGACTGCAAAGTACCAGAGTATACGCGGAAGAATGTAAGTTTCCCTACATAAGGATCCGTCATAACTTTAAATGCTAGTGCAGAGAACGGTGCAGAATCGTCTGCTGGGCGTTCTTCGTCTTCTTCTGTGTCAGGGTTTGTCCCTTTCATTGGAAGAATATCAGTTGGTGATGGTAGGTAGTCGATAACAGCGTCTAGAACAAGTTGTACACCTTTATTCTTGAATGCCGTTCCACATACTACCGGATAGAACTCAACTGCAAGCGTAGCTTTGCGAATTGCCTGCTTAATTTCTGCTTTTGAAATTTCTTCACCATTTAAGTATTTTTCTAGAAGAACTTCATCAAAGTCTACAACGGCTTCGATTAGTTTATCACGGTACTCTTCCGCTAAAGCAAGGTGTTCTTCAGGAATTTCTGAAATCTCAGTATTCATTCCTGTATCATCACCGTAATTAATAACATTCATTTCAACTAAGTCAATAATCGAGTGGAATTGATCTTCCGCACCGATTGGTAGTTGAATTGGGTGTGCGTTCGCACCAAGACGATCGCGAAGAGTTCCTACTGAATATAAGAAATCCGCACCTGTTTTATCCATTTTGTTAACAAAAACAAGACGTGGTACACCATAGCTTGTAGCCTGGCGCCATACTGTTTCAGTTTGTGGCTCAACACCTGATTGTGCATCAAGTACCGTTACTGCACCATCAAGTACACGTAGTGAACGTTCAACTTCAACTGTGAAGTCTACGTGACCTGGTGTATCGATGATATTTACACGGTGACCCTTCCATTCTGCCGTTGTAGCAGCGGAAGTGATCGTAATTCCACGTTCTTGTTCCTGCGCCATCCAGTCCATTTGAGAAGCACCTTCGTGCGTTTCTCCGATTTTGTGGATTTTACCAGTATAATAAAGAATCCGCTCAGTCGTCGTAGTCTTACCCGCGTCGATATGGGCCATGATTCCAATATTACGAGTATTCTCTAAGGAGAATTTTCTAGCCATATTGTAGATCTCCTTCCATTTCGAATTAGAGTATTACCAACGATAGTGAGCAAACGCTTTATTCGCATCTGCCATTTTGTGTAATTCTTCGCGACGTTTAACCGACGCACCTGTGTTGTTAGAAGCATCAAGGATTTCATTCGCAAGACGTTCTTCCATCGTCTTCTCTCCACGGCGACGTGAATAGAGTACGAAGAAACGAAGACCTAGTGTCGTACGACGCTCAGGACGAACTTCAACAGGAACTTGATAGTTTGCTCCACCTACACGACGTGCACGCACCTCAAGTACGGGCATTACGTTTGCTAAAGCTGTTTCAAATACTTCAAGTGGATCCTTGCCAGAACGTTCTTTAACAAGTTCGAACGCACCATAGAGGATTTTTTGTGATGTACCTTTTTTACCGTCAACCATCATTGAATTGATAAGACGTGAAACGAGTTTCGAATTATAAATCGGATCCGGAAGTACGTCACGCTTTGTTACTGGGCCTTTACGAGGCATATTGTTTTCCTCCTTTCGATAATTGAGTTTTCAAGCGGATATCGCTTGAATAACTATTGGTTTGTATAATTTACTTTTTAACTTTAGGTCTTTTAGCTCCGTATTTTGAACGGCTTTGCATACGACCTGTAACTCCAGCTGTATCAAGTGCACCGCGTACGATATGGTAACGTACACCCGGTAAATCCTTAACACGTCCTCCGCGAAGAAGTACAACGCTGTGTTCTTGAAGGTTATGACCTTCTCCACCGATATAAGCGTTAACTTCCATTGAGTTCGTCAAACGAACACGTGCGTATTTACGAAGAGCCGAGTTTGGCTTTTTCGGTGTCATTGTTCCAACACGTGTACAAACACCTCTTTTTTGTGGTGAGTTCACGTTTGTCATTGACTTTTTGAAACTGTTATAGCTTTTTCCAAGTGCTGGTGATTTAGAGCTTTCCACTTTAGGCTTACGTGGTTTGCGAACCAGTTGGTTAATTGTAGGCATTGATTTGTCCTCCCTTCAAACTTCTTTTGTAAGACCACACATCCAGGTGGTTCATTTTTAGGTAAAAAACAAAGTCTTTGTGCTTCAAGTGCACAAAAACTGTTACCCAGTAATTGCAACAACGGCTGCACTGACCTGTATGCCACACGCTTCGCCAAGTTTTTTCTTGGAATCCACATATGTCACTAGGATATCATGAAGTTTGGCTGCCTCCAGCGCTGGGACAATTATCCGCTCTTCTGCATCCTGTGCAACAATGACCTCGGTCACTATTCCTGTATATATTGCTTTCACTGTCTGCTTAGTACCAATGATTGTTATCTTGGCCTGCTCAACTTTTTCATAAGACATTTACATATCCTCCAAAGTACAGACATTTAACTATCAACCTTTTGTATATTATCATCTCTATAGATTACTGTCAATGCTTAAATAGAAAAACGGGGGAAATCTTTTTCTACTTCCCCCGCACCTTTTAAAGATTACTCTGCAGTAACTTTATTATCGGTATTTTGCATTTCCTCTTGATCCATTCGGATTTGACGGTAACGCTGCATTCCAGTACCCGCTGGTACGAGTTTACCGATAATGACGTTTTCCTTCAATCCAAGTAGTTCGTCGGTTTTCCCTCTAATTGCTGCATCAGTCAAGACACGTGTTGTCTCTTGGAAAGAAGCCGCAGAAAGGAATGATTCTGTTTCAAGTGAAGCTTTTGTAATACCGAGAATGACTGGACGACACGTCGCAGGTATTCTTCCAGCATCAAGCACAATTTTGTTTGCATCAGAGAATTGGTGGATATCGACTAATGACCCTGGTAATAAATCTGTATTACCTGCTTCAATAATTCGTACTTTACGAAGCATTTGACGAACCATTACTTCAACGTGTTTATCACCAATTTCAACACCTTGGCTACGGTAAACTTTTTGAACTTCTTTCAAAAGGTATTCTTGAACAGTAGCAACATCTTTTACTACAATAAGTTGCTTCGGATCAATAGAACCTTCCGTCATCGGTTCACCACGATCGATGAAATCTCCAACATCTACTTTAAGACGACCATTGTAAGGTGCAAGATATTTACGTGTTTCAACGTCACCCGTGACAGTAATTTCCTTCAGTCCTTCACGGATTTCCTCGATTTCGGTAATTTCTCCTTTGATTTCTGAAATAACGGCTTGACCTTTCGGATTCCGTGATTCAAAAATCTCCTGTATACGTGGAAGACCTTGTGTAATGTCATCCCCTGCAACTCCACCTGTATGGAACGTTCTCATTGTAAGCTGAGTACCCGGCTCACCAATTGACTGAGCTGCAATGATTCCAACCGCTTCACCAACTTCAACATTTTCACCCGTCGCCAAGTTAATGCCGTAACATTTCTTACAGACGCCGTGCTTCGTGTTACAAGTAAATGCTGAACGAATCGTAATCTTTTCGAATCCTGCGTCCATAACAATACGCGCAACATCCTCAGTGATCATTTCGTTTCGAGCAAGAATTACTTTGCCCGTCTCCGGATGAATAATTGTTTTCTTCGTATGACGACCAACAATACGCTCGTCTAAGCCTTCAATCAATTCTGCACCTTCCATAAGAGCAGAAATCTCAAGCCCACGATCTGTTCCACACTCGTCTTCACGAACGATAACATCTTGTGCAACATCAACAAGTCTACGCGTCAAGTAACCTGAATCGGCAGTCTTAAGTGCCGTATCCGCAAGTCCTTTACGTGCTCCGTGTGTAGAGATAAAGTACTCAAGTACTGTTAATCCCTCACGGAAAGAAGATTTGATTGGCAATTCGATAATCTTACCTGCCGGGTTGGCCATCAGACCACGCATACCCGCTAACTGCGTAAAGTTTGATGCGTTACCACGAGCACCCGAGTCACTCATCATATATATAGGATTCGTATGGTCAAGAGATTCTATCAGCTTTTCCTGAATGACGTCTTTTGCATGACTCCAATATGAAATAACACGGTCATAACGTTCTTCTTCCGTAATAAGACCACGACGGAATTGCTTCAGTACGTTATCTACCTTAGTTTGAGCTTCATCCAGGATTTCGCCCTTGTTATGAAGAACTACGATATCGGACATTCCGATTGTAATACCCGCACGAGTCGAATATTTGAATCCTAGGTCTTTCATGCGGTCGAGCATTCTTGACGTTTCCGTAATGTGGAAAATCTTGAATATCTCCGCAATGATGTTCTGTAAAATCTGTTTCTTGAATGGTGGCACGAGTTCAGCTTCCAAAATATGCTTCTTCGGATCCACAGTACCTGATATAAAGTACTTAGCAGGTGTTTCTACTTGTAAGTTGAAATCTGTCGGCTCATTAATATACGGGAATGAATCCGGTAGAATTTCATTGAAAATTAATTTCCCTACAGTTGTTAGTAGAAGCATTCTATTTTGTTCTTCTGTGAAATTCGGGTTATTAATAGAACTAGCTTGGACTGCGATTCGTGAATGAAGATGAACATGTCCGTTATGATAAGCGATTAACGCTTCATCCGTATCACGGAATGTAAATCCTTCACCTGTTGCTCCTTCGCGCTCAAGTGTTAGGTAATAGTTCCCTAAAACCATATCCTGGGACGGAGTAACTACTGGCTTTCCATCTTTAGGGTTCAATATATTTTGCGCTGCTAGCATTAGAAGACGAGCTTCAGCTTGTGCTTCTGCAGATAACGGAACGTGAACTGCCATTTGGTCACCATCGAAGTCAGCGTTATAAGCTGTACAAACGAGAGGGTGAAGAGTAATTGCGCGTCCTTCGACAAGTATTGGTTCGAAGGCTTGAATTCCTAAACGGTGAAGTGTCGGTGCTCGGTTTAAAAGAACCGGGTGCTCCTTAATGACATCTTCGAGAACATCCCATACTTCTGAATGAAGACGTTCAATTTTACGTTTAGCACTTTTAATATTATGAGCAAGTCCTCGTTCAACGAGTTCTTTCATCACAAATGGTTTAAATAACTCAATCGCCATTTCTTTAGGTAGACCACACTGATACATCTTCAAGTTGGGTCCAACAACAATAACTGAACGACCTGAATAATCTACTCGCTTACCTAGTAAGTTTTGACGGAAACGACCTTGTTTTCCTTTCAACATATGTGAAAGGGATTTAAGCGGACGGTTACCCGGTCCTGTAACTGGACGACCACGACGACCATTATCAACTAGTGCATCAACAGCCTCTTGAAGCATGCGCTTCTCGTTTTGAACGATAATGCCAGGCGCTCCTAGATCAAGTAATCTTTTCAATCTATTATTCCGGTTAATAACCCTACGGTACAAATCATTCAGGTCGGAAGTTGCAAAACGTCCACCGTCAAGCTGTACCATCGGACGTAGTTCTGGCGGTATTACCGGAAGAACTTCAAGTACCATCCATTCAGGCTTATTCCCTGAATTACGGAACGATTCTACAACATCAAGACGTCTAATTGCACGTGTACGACGTTGCCCCTGAACAGTTTTCAGTTCTTCTTTAAGAGATTCCGCTTCTTTATCCAAATCAATCGCCGCTAAAAGACGTTCGATTGCTTCTGCACCCATAAGTGCTTGGAATTTAGTACCGTATTTTTCACGGTAAATGCGGTATTCTCTTTCGGATAGAAGCTGTTTTCGTTCAAGTGGTGTATCTGCAGGTTCTACGACAACGTAAGAAGCGAAATAAATAATCTCTTCAAGCGCACGTGGAGTCATGTCTAAAATCAAGCCCATACGACTCGGTATTCCTTTGAAGTACCAAATATGTGTTACTTGAGCAGCAAGTTCAATATGCCCCATACGCTCACGACGTACTTTTTGACGCGTCACTTCTACTCCGCAACGATCACAAACTACACCTTTATAACGAACACGTTTGTATTTACCACAATGACATTCCCAGTCTTTTGTAGGACCAAAAATCCGTTCGCAGAACAAACCTTCTTTTTCCGGTCTTAATGTACGATAATTTATTGTTTCTGGCTTCTTAACTTCACCATAGGACCATGAACGTATCTTATCTGATGAAGCGAGACCTATCTTCATATACTCAAAATTGTTTACGTCTACCAAGGAGCCTACCTCCCTTTAGTCTTATTGCTAGCGATTGCTTTTTCCGAGCAAGCGTGAAACTTTATGAATAAAACAGTTGGAGAAACAATAGTTTCTCCTTCCGTTATAGATAATGAAAAAGTCGATTAATCGACTTTTACAAGATTTAGAGCATCTGTGGGTTGCATGTCGTCGCCTTCGTCAAGATCACGTAATTCTATCTCTTCGTAATCCGCAGAGAGCATTTTAACATCCAAACCAAGACTTTGAAGTTCTTTAATCAATACCTTAAATGACTCAGGAACTCCAGGTTGAGGAACATTTTCACCTTTGACAATCGCTTCATATGTTTTCACACGTCCAACGACATCATCCGACTTCACTGTCAATATTTCTTGAAGTGTATAAGCCGCACCATAGGCTTCAAGTGCCCAAACTTCCATTTCTCCAAAACGTTGTCCACCAAACTGTGCTTTACCTCCAAGAGGCTGTTGCGTAACAAGTGAATATGGTCCTGTTGAACGAGCATGTAGCTTATCATCGACCATATGCGCAAGTTTAATTAAATACATGACTCCGACAGAAACACGGTTGTCGAATGCTTCACCAGAACGACCGTCATACAACATTGTTTTACCATCGCGATCCATTCCAGCTTCTTCCATCGTGTTCCAAACATCGTCTTCGTTGGCTCCGTCAAATACCGGAGATGCCATGTGAAGTCCGAGACTTCGAGCAGCCATACCAAGATGCATTTCAAGAACCTGTCCGATGTTCATACGTGATGGAACACCTAATGGGTTAAGCATAACGTCAATTGGTGTACCATCGGGCATATATGGCATATCCGATTCAGGTAATATTCTTGAAATAACACCCTTGTTTCCGTGACGACCAGCCATTTTATCACCAACAGAGATTTTCCGTTTTTGAACAATGTATGCACGGACAAGTTGGTTTACACCTGGTGGTAATTCGTCTCCATCTTCACGATTAAACACTTTAACGTCCAAGATAATTCCTCCAGCACCATGTGGTACACGAAGAGAAGTATCACGAACTTCACGTGCTTTTTCACCAAAGATAGCATGTAAAAGTCGCTCTTCAGCAGTCAATTCAGTTACACCTTTTGGTGTTACTTTACCGACTAGAATGTCTCCATCCCGTACTTCGGCTCCTATACGAATAATTCCACGATCATCCAAATGGCGCAATGCTTCTTCACCTACGTTTGGAATATCTCGTGTAATTTCTTCAGGACCTAGTTTTGTATCTCTTGCTTCAGATTCGTATTCTTCGATATGAACCGAAGTATATACATCATCTTTCACAAGACGTTCACTCATTATAATTGCATCTTCATAGTTGAAACCATCCCATGTCATGAAAGCAGTTAGAACGTTACGCCCTAAAGCTAACTCTCCATTTTCCATTGAAGGTCCGTCAGCGAGTATCTCTTTAGGAGAAACTCTATCGCCAACACTAACAATTGGACGTTGATTGTAACATGTTCCCTGGTTTGAACGGATGAAGTTATCTAGCTTAAACGATGTAATATCGCCCTTCACTTCTTTTCCATCAACCGTTTCAATGCGACGAACGCGAATCTCGCTTGCTTCGACATGTTCTACGATACCTTCATATAAAGAAAGAACCGCTGCCCCAGAATCACGGGCTGACACATGTTCCATACCTGTTCCAACTAAAGGTGCTTCTGGATTAAGTAATGGAACTGCTTGACGTTGCATGTTCGCACCCATAAGTGCTCTGTTAGAGTCATCGTTTTCTAAAAACGGGATACAAGCTGTTGCTGCAGAAACTACTTGTTTTGGTGAAACATCCATATAGTCAATTTGCTCACGTTTGAAGACTGTGTTATCCCCTTGAAAACGGCCAACGACACCTTCATTTTCGAATGAACCGTCTTCATTAAGTATCGAATTTGCTTGGGCAACGACGTAATTATCTTCGATGTCAGCAGTTAAATAATCAATTTGAGCAGTTACGCGACCTGTTTCAGGATCTACTTTTCGATATGGAGTTTCAATAAATCCGAATTTATTTACTTTCGCAAATGTAGATAGCGAGTTGATAAGTCCGATGTTTGGCCCCTCTGGAGTTTCAATCGGACACATACGACCATAGTGAGAATAGTGAACGTCACGTACTTCCATACCTGCACGTTCTCTTGTCAATCCACCGGGTCCAAGTGCAGAGAGTCGACGCTTATGCGTTAATTCTGCAAGCGGGTTTGTCTGATCCATAAACTGTGAAAGTTGTGAGCTACCAAAAAACTCTTTAATAGACGCAATAACCGGCCGTATATTAATGAGTTGTTGAGGAACAATTGATTGTGTGTCATTAATCGACATACGCTCTTTAACGACTCGTTCCATTCTGGAAAGTCCGATTCGGAATTGGTTTTGCAGTAGTTCACCTACCGAACGCAGACGACGGTTACCAAGGTGGTCAATATCATCTGTGTTTCCAACTCCATGTAATAGGTTAAAGAAATAACTAATTGACGCAACGATATCGGCAGGCGTAACATGTTTTATAGAATCATCTACGTATGCATTCGATATTACGTTAACTACTTGTTTCTCATCATTCTTAGGGGCATATATTTTGATAGTCTGGATCGTAATACTCTCGTCAAGAACGCCACCGGCATGGGATATTTCTTCGAAACCTATCCCTTTTTCCAAGTGAGGCAGAAGACGATCTAACGCACGGCGATCAATAAGTTCATCTTTTTCCAAGAGGATTTCGCCTGTTTCGGGATCGACGAGTGTCTCCGCGAGTGTTTGATTGAACAGACGGTTTTGAACATGAAGTTTTTTATTCATTTTGTAACGACCAACATTTGCTAGGTCATACCTTTTCGCATCAAAGAAACGTGAGAACAATAGGTTCTTCGCACTATCGAGCGTTGGAGGCTCACCCGGACGTAGTCGTTCATAAATTTCAAGCAATGCTTTATCGGAGTTTTCGGTATTGTCTTTTTCAAGAGTATTTTGTAAATACTCGTTATCTCCGATTAATTCAATAATTTCTTCATCTGTTGAAAATCCGAGTGCACGAAGTAAAACAGTAATTGGCAATTTACGCGTCCGGTCAATTCTGACATGAACAACATCTCTTGCATCAATTTCATATTCTAGCCATGCTCCACGATTTGGTATAACTGTAGCACCAAATCCACGTTTTCCGTTTTTATCAACTTTGGCGTTGTAATAAACGCTTGGAGAACGAACTAACTGGGAAACGATAACTCTCTCCGCACCGTTGATAACAAACGTACCGTTTTCAGTCATGAGTGGGAAATCACCCATAAAGACATCTTGCTCTTTCACTTCTTCAGTCTCTTTGTTATGGAGTCTGACTTTAACTCGAAGCGGTGCTGCATAGGTTACGTCACGTTCCTTCGATTCATCAACTGGATACTTTGGTGCTTCCAAATGATAATCGATAAATTCTAATGAAAGGTTCCCTGTGAAGTCTTGAATCGGAGATATATCACGGAACATCTCCAATAATCCTTCTTCCATGAACCATTCGTAAGATGCCGTCTGTATTTCAATCAGATTCGGAAGCTCGAGCACTTCTTTAATCCTCGCGAAACTTCTACGCTGACGGTGTTGACCATACTGAACTAGATGACCTGTCAACTCATTCACCCCTCATAATACAATAATAGTTCTTTGCCAAATCAAAAAAATAGTGTATGATATCGACAAAACAAAAAAGAAAACGAGTTCTAGCAAGAGCTCATTTTCGGTTTGAAACTCTTTTATTCATCATCAGTATACCTTTTATTAACATCTTTCATGCAAAAGGGCACACGAATGCATGATATTAATTTATGCATCTTATAACACTACCTTAAAGAATCTTAGCAGTCAAGACTTTACAACTTTCAAAATGTAGTAACCTTTCTTCTTGTCGACTGTTTCCACAGCGCCAAATAGATTGATTAGATGATTCATTGTTGAAGGCGCACCCTGTTTCTTCTGGATCACTACCCACAACTCGCCACCACTTTTCAATTTCGAATAAGCTTCGTCGTAAAATTTGAATACCGTATCTTTCCCTGCACGTATTGGAGGATTCGTCAAAATAGCAGCGAATTCTTCCTCAGTAACAGCAGATAATGCATCACTTGAATAGATTTTACAATTCACAACTTTATTTAGCTCCGCATTAAGCTTTGCTAGATCAAGCGCCCGGTCATTCACGTCAACCATATGCACACTTCGCTCTGGAAATGATGCGGATATCGATAACCCAATAGGTCCATAGCCACAACCAACATCGAGTACATTACCTTCTGTTTCGGTCATCACAAATGTTTCAGCAAGTAGTCGCGAACCAAAATCCACTTCACCTTTACTAAATACACCTGCATCCGTCCTAAACCGTAGAGTCTTTCCACGCAGTTCCGTAGACCATTCTGTTGGCGTACTTTTTACTTTTGGATTACTCGTATAATAGTGTTCAGACATATAGACCCCTCCAATTTATAAAGGAATATCTACAAAAAATAGCAAAAGAAGAAAAGCCCGTCTTTTTATCGACGAGCTTTTCTTCATTTATTGACAAAGATTACTTAACTTCTACAGAAGCGCCTGCTTCTTCAAGCTTAGCTTTTACTTCTTCAGCTTCTTCTTTAGAAACAGCTTCTTTAACAGCTTTTGGAGCTTCGTCAACTACAGCTTTAGCTTCTTTCAAGCCAAGACCAGTAATTTCACGAACTGCTTTGATAACTTGGATTTTCTTGTCTCCAGCAGCAGTAAGGATAACGTCGAATTCAGATTGCTCTTCTTCAACAGCCGCTCCGCCACCAGCTGCTGCAACAGGTGCAGCTGCAGTTACGCCAAATTCTTCTTCGATTGCTTTTACAAGGTCGTTAAGTTCAAGAACTGTCATTTCTTTAACAGCTTCTAGGATTTGTTCTTTAGTCATTATAATTTCCTCCTAATATTTTTTTGTCAAGTAACCTACAAACTATTCATTCGCGGCTAACTCGCAAGTTTTATGTCAAGCCGCTTGATTATGCGCCTTGTTCTTCTTGTTCTTCTTTTTGTTCTGCAACTGCTTTTGTAATAAGTGCAAGGTTGCGCATTGGAGCTTGTAGTACACTGAGAAGCATAGATAGTAAACCATCGCGTGATGGTAGTTCTGCCAATGCTTTAACGTCTTCTTTAGATGCAATTACACCTTCGATTACGCCAGCTTTAATTTCAAGTTTGTCGTTTTTCTTAGCAAAATTATTAATAATTTTTGCTGGAGCAACAACGTCTTCGTTCGAGAATGCGATTGCATTCGGTCCTGTAAGGTGTTCGTTCAACCCTTCAAGTCCGGCAGTTTCAGTCGCACGACGTGTCATCGAGTTTTTATAAACTTTGAACTCAACACCTGCTTCACGAAGTTCTTTTCGAAGATCTGTTAATTGACTTACAGTAAGACCGCGATAATCAACAACAACAACCGAAGCTGCTGCATTCAATTTTCCTGCGATTTCGCCAACAACTGCTTGTTTAGCTTCTAACACTTTGCTCATCTGGACACCTCCTAATAAGTTTGGGGTCACTTATACCGGTATAAAAAAGCCCACGATCTACGAATAGTAGAATCGAGGGCAGAAAAGTCGTCATCTTTAATCATAAAGAGCGTCTTGTCCTCGGTAGGAAATTTAAACGGCAAGCCGCTCCTACTGTCTACGGTACAAATGGTATTGCTATTGAACAACAAAATTAATCCTACAAGAAGATTTCATTTTTGTCAATATTACTTTTTAATTACAACACTTGAAGGATCAATTTTCAGAGAAGGACCCATTGTAGTCGTCAAGTTGACAGACTTCATGTAAGTACCTTTCGCTGATGCTGGCTTCGCTTTTTGAACTGTTTCAAATACAGTTCTAAAGTTTTCTTCCAACTTCGCATCGTCAAATGAAACCTTACCGATTGGAGCGTGAATGATTCCCGCTTTGTCCGCACGATATTCCACTTTACCTGCTTTGATTTCTCCAATAGCTTTTGCCACGTCAAACGTTACAGTACCCGTTCTCGGATTTGGCATAAGACCTTTTGGTCCAAGAAGGCGACCGATCTTACCTACTTCACCCATCATGTCAGGTGTCGCTACGATAACATCGAAATCGAACCATCCTTGTTGGATTTTCGCGATATAGTCTGCATCGCCAACAAAGTCAGCACCTGCAGCTTCAGCTTCTTTAAGTTTTTCACCTTTAGCGAAAACTAGAACGCGCTGAACTTTACCAGTACCATTCGGAAGAACAACTGCTCCACGAATTTGCTGATCGTTTTTACGAGTGTCAATTCCAAGACGGAATGCTACTTCAACTGTTGCGTCAAAGTTAACTGTGCTCGTTTTCTTCGCAAGTTCAACAGCTTCTGTTATAGAATACGCTTTTGTATTATCGACAAGTTTAATTGCTTCTTTGAATTTCTTACCTCTTTTAACCATTTAAAATTTCCTCCTCAATTGTGGTTTTAACGGATTGAACCTCCCACGAAATAAGGGCTGCGTGTCCCAAAACCAAAGAACTTCCGCAACCCCCACTACAACAAAACAACATTACAGAATCAATCTTCGATCTTGATTCCCATACTGCGTGCAGTACCTTCAACCATTGCCATCGCTGCTTCAACTGTCGCTGCGTTTAGATCTGGCATTTTTTGTTCTGCAATTTCGCGAACTTTATCACGCTTCACAGTAGCAACCTTCGTTTTGTTCGGTTCACCTGAACCTTTTTGAAGATTAGCTGCAACCTTTAGCAATACTGCTGCCGGTGGAGTTTTTGTAATAAAAGTAAATGAACGATCTTCAAATACAGAAATAACTACAGGTATAATAAGACCTGCTTGATCCGCTGTACGCGCATTGAATTCTTTACAGAATCCCATTATGTTCACACCTGCTTGACCTAGCGCCGGTCCAACTGGTGGAGCCGGATTCGCTTTTCCAGCGGGAATTTGCAATTTAACAATCTTAGTAACTTTTTTAGCCACGAAACACACCTCCTTAAGTCCGTGATGTGGTAATAGGGTTGCCCCTCCCACTCAATATGTGCCTGCCGACTTCCGCCGGTAGTTTATTTTTTTGTCCAAACCAAACAATTCTAGCCTGACCTTTGAAATAATAACACTATTACTCACCTGATGCAAGTAATAATTAATTATATTTTTTCAATCTGTATAAAATCAAGTTCCATATTTGTTTCCCGGCCAAACATATCAACCGATACTTTCACTTTACCCTTGTCTTCATCAATCTCTTCAACCTTACCTTGGAAGTGCGCAAATGGACCTTCGAGAACTTGAACCATTTCTCCAATAGAGAAATCTATTTCGGTTCTACCTTCTTTAACACCCATTTGTTTCAGAATAAATTCTACTTCTTCAGGCAATAACGGTGTCGGTTTTGCCCCTCCACCTGATGAACCAATAAAACCAGTTACTCCTGGAGTGTTACGTACAACGTACCAAGAATCGTCTGTCATAATAATCTCAACAAGAACATATCCAGGAAACGTCTTCTTCATAAGGACACGTTTTTTACCATCTTTAAAATCAGTTTCTTCTTCTTCCGGGATAATTACACGGAAGATTTTATCTGACATACCCATCGTTTCAACACGTTTTTCCAGGTTGGCTTTCACCTTATTTTCATAACCCGAGTACGTATGAACGACATACCAATTTTTCTCCATATCCATAACAATAAGGACTAAACGTCCGTCCCTCCTTTTTCTACAAATGATAAAAAAACCCGTACACGTTGCAGAACGGGCTATTTTTCAGGCGATTATTATATTTCTTTTATTATAACGCAAGATACCATTCCATGAAGGTCGAGATACCAAGATCTGTAACCCCAAAGAAAATAGCCATAAAGACAACTGTTGTAAGTACAACGATTGTATAGCGCGTTAATTCTTTACGCTTTGGCCAACTGACTTTTCGCATTTCTGAAACTACCGCTTTTAAGAAACCGCTAATCTTACCCATTGTATCGTAACCCTCCGAATAAAGATATATTACTGCTATACGGCGTACAATTTTTAAGCTGTTTGCCTGTGGACCGTATGCCCATTGCAATGTCTACAGTATTTTTTTATTGTTAATCGCTCTGTTGCTCGATCTTTGCCTGCTGGTACCGAATAGTTTCGGGAACCGCATACATCGCAACTCAATATTATCTTTTTGGCCATTTTCTCACCCTATACGACTCATAGTCTTGCTAAAGAGTAACATTTTACATAACTCATGTCAATATGCTTGGAAACGGTATTTCTAGTGAATTGCATCGACTTGCATATAACGTTCAAGCTTACGCTTAATTCGCTGTAAAGCATTGTCTACGGATTTTACTTGACGATTCAACTCATCTGAAATCTCTTGGTACGATTGACCTTCCAGATAAAGTGCCAATACTTGTTTTTCTAAACCGCTCAACACTTTATTCATCTCTTTTTCCATATGGGAAAAGTCTTCTCGGTGAATGATAAGACCTTCAGGATCATCTAGTGCCGGACCTGCAACCATATCGAGTAATGTCCGCTCCGAATCTTCTGCGTAAACTGGCCTGTCCAAAGAAATAGAAGAATTAAGAGGGATATGCTTTTGCCGTGTTGCTGTTTTAATGGCCGTTATGATTTGCCGAGTAATACAAAGTTCTGCAAAAGCTTTAAAAGAACTCAATCTATCCGCCTTAAAGTCTCGTATCGCTTTGTATAGACCAATCATTCCTTCTTGAATGATGTCTTCCCTATCTCCACCAATTAAAAAGTATGAACGACCCTTTAATCTGACAAAAGATAAGTATTTCGTTATAAGAAAATCAAGTGCATCCGTATTACCCTCATGGATTATTTCAATGATTTCCTCGTCAGATAAAGCTGTGAAATTAGCTATTTCGCTCTCAACGTGCGTCTGCCCAACCACATGGATCACCCCCGATTCGTCATAGGCCGTTATACAAAGTAGTAACAATTGTTTAGAATTACACAAATATGCATTGATATATTATTTACCACAGGACGAATGAGCCTGAGTTTTCCAGGACTTCTGCAGTATTTTTAGTCGGCTATTTCTCTCTATCTAGTTCTACCGAACATGTAATATATCTAAGTATACCGTATAAGAAATTTTTGCGTCAAGGATTCATTTTATTCCACGTCGCCATTTTTCAAATATTTCCGCAACTTCATCTGTTAGCGCTATTTTTGAAAACGGTCTTTTTTCTTGGAAATCTTTCACTCTCTGAGAGATCTTTTTATCAATATCATCCATTTCAATTTCCAATTCTCGCGCTGATATTCTAAGCGCACCGTGTGCAAAGATAACCCACTGCTCGGTCAAGTCGGATGTGGCTACATGGACTTGAACACTTCTACTCGCCATTTTAATGACAAGTTTTTCAATGCGTTCATCAGCAGTTTCGTTTTCCCTGGTATACACAACTTCTAAATCATGTTTAAGTTTCTTCTTTTCAATCCCTGCAATTAAGTGCGCATCAAACACAATAATTACTCGCCATCCCGTATACGCTTTATATTCCGCCAAACGCTCTATTAAACGATCACGCGCATTCGCTAAACGTTCCTCTTTCATTTGACGCAGTTCCTCCCATGCACCAATGATGTTATACCCATCGACTAGGAGTACGTCCTTCCTCATTTTTCAGAAAGGTTCGGTTGACGTTTGCGAAGCACCTCGTACATTAAAATTGATGCCGCTACAGAAGCGTTCAGTGAAGTTACATGACCAATCATTGGCAAGTGGTAGAGAAAGTCGCACTTCTCTTTTAGTATTCTAGACATACCTTTTCCTTCGCTACCAATAATTATTGCAAGAGGGAGTGTTGCATCCATCAATCGATAATCGGTCGAGTGAGTTGCATCTGTTCCCGCAATCCAAACACCGCGCTTTTTCAGTTCTTCGACAGTTTGCGATATATTATTCACTCGTACGACAGGAATATGTTCAATCGCACCGGTAGACGCTTTTGCAACTACTCCGGTCAATCCAACAGCACGACGTCTTGGAATTATAATCCCGTGAACGCCCGATGCATCTGCAGTTCTTAATATGGATCCAAGGTTATGCGGATCCTCCAACTCATCAAGAATTAGAAAGAATGGATCTTCCCCACGCTTTGTTGCAACATCAAATAAATCCTCAACCTCAGCGTACTTATAAGCTGCAACCGATGCTATTATTCCTTGATGATTCATATCTAACATTCCGTCAAGTTTTCTCTTTGGCACTGCCTGAACAATTATTTTCGCTTCGTTCGCAAGGGACAGTATTTCACCAATCCCTTTTTTATTTAAACCTTCAGCAATCCATATTTTATTAAGTTCTCTACCAGAACGGAGAGCTTCTGCAATTGGGTTTTTACCACCAATCAACTCCGATTCAATTTCTGTCATAATGTTTCCTCCTTTGGTCTTTCTACAAATTCGATAGAGTACTTGATAAATTCCTCGACTCTTTCGGTTCTCTTAAGCAAATATAAATACCCGAGCACCGCTTCAAAGCCCGAACTGTAATTGTACGTTAAAACATCTGTGTTTTTCGGGACAGATCCAGACTTTGCATTGCGGCCACGTTTCATAATCGTTTCCTCTTCATCCGACATAAATCCGCTCTCCAGCATTTCTTTAATTACCGCGGCCTGTGCTTTAGCGGAAACGTAGCGAGTTGCTTGTTTATGCAACACATTCGGTCTTACACGCCCAGAGCGCAGAAGGTGTTCTCGTATCGCCTGTTCGAAAACTCCATCACCCATATAAGCCAACGCAAGAGCATTTAGTTGCTTGACGTCAATATCGCGTAATACGTACAAATCCTTCAGCCCCTCTTCCAGCGCGTGCCTTGTGCTGTATCTTCTAAGAGGATACCTTGAGCTTTCAACTCATCACGTATTTCATCTGAACGACTAAAATCACGCGTACGACGCGCCTCTAAACGTTCTTCAATCAAAGTCTCAATGTCTGTATCCAGAAGATTCGACTCATTATCTAACGTTAAGCCAATAACCGACATTAACTTTTCAAGCATTGCAACAAAATGCTCAATAACTTCTGTTTCTGTATTCTTTTCTAGAAGGTAAACGTTCGCAAGTTTAGCGAGTTCAAATACTGCCGCAATAGCGTTTGCTGTATTGAAATCATCATTCATAGCCGTTTCAAATTGAACTTTGCATTTATCCACTTTGTGGAACCAAATGTCTTTCTGATCTCCTAGATTTGCCGAAGCATTTCGTCTATATTGCAAATTGTTATAAGCCGTACGAATTCGTAAAAGTCCGTTCTCCGCACTTTCAATTAAGTCCTCTGAAAAGTTAATGGGATTTCTGTAATGAACTGATAACATAAAGAAACGCAGTACTTGTGGATCTATCTTTTTTCGAATGTCATTCACAAGGACAAAGTTTCCGAGTGATTTCGACATTTTTTCATTATCAATATTAATATAGCCATTATGCATCCAATAGCGTGCAAACTGTTTTCCAGTCATTGCTTCAGATTGGGCAATTTCGTTTTCATGATGCGGGAATGCTAAATCCTGACCACCCGCATGGATATCCATCGTATCACCAAGATGCTCACGTGCCATTACTGAACACTCAATATGCCAACCCGGTCGTCCAGCACCCCAAGGACTATCCCATGAAATCTCGCCTTCTTTTGCAGCTTTCCATAGAACAAAATCAAGTGCGTCCTCTTTCTTCACTCCAACTTCAATTCGAGCTCCTACAATCAATTCATCTGTTGATTGATTCGAAAGCTTTCCATACCCTTCGAATTTCTTCGTTCGGTAATAGACATCACCTTGTGATTCGTAAGCAAACCCTTTTTCAATAAGCACTTGAACGAAAGCGATGATGTCCTCAATATGGTCTGTCACTCTCGGATGCGCGTCAGCTTTCGAGCATCCGAGTGCAGAAACATCTTCAAAATAGGCTTTTATAAAACGCTCTGTTAATTCGCTTACGTCTTCACCAAGTTCATTTGCTGTTTTAATAATCTTGTCATCGACATCAGTAAAATTTGATATATATGTTACATCAAAACCTGTGTATTCAAGGTAACGTCGGACGGTATCAAAGACGATAACCGGTCGTGCGTTACCGATATGAATGTAATTATAAACAGTTGGACCACATACATACATTTTCACCTTGCCTTCCTCCATTGGTATGAAAGGCTCTTTCTGGCGAGTTAATGTATTGTAAATTTGAATAGTCATAATAAATCCCCTTTCGTATCTTTTTTCTCTAATTGGTCAAGCCGATTTTGCAACTGTTTAATTTCATTCTCAAGTCGATTACATGTGTCCGCAACAGGATCCGGAAGATCGTGATGATCGTACTTATCTTTCACCTTCACACCGTTTCGAATAACGACAGTTCCCGGTATCCCCACGACGGTAGAATCTGCAGGTACATCTTTCAATACAACAGACCCCGCACCTACTTTACTGTTTTCACCTATTGTAATCGAGCCCAACACTTTTGCGCCTGTCGCAACAAGTACATTATCATGCAAGGTTGGGTGCCTCTTCCCTTTTTCTTTCCCGGTTCCGCCAAGTGTTACACCTTGGTAGATCGTTACATCATTACCAATTTCACATGTTTCTCCAATGACTACTCCCATTCCGTGGTCGATGAAAAATCGTCGGCCTATTTTCGCCCCAGGATGTATTTCAATGCCTGTAAAAAAGCGGCTAATTTGCGATACAGAACGAGCCAAAAATAGAAGGTTCTTCTTATATAAAGCATGTGCAATTCGATGCGACCATAACGCATGAATTCCTGCATACGTAAGTACAATTTCAAACGCACTACGGGCTGCGGGATCCTGTTCCAAAATGCAACGGATATCTTCTCTCATTCTTCGAAACAATTGTTTCCTCCCCTTCCTAAAAAATACAATTATCCATATAAAAATGCGCCCCTGTCTAAAATGACAGAGACGCATTGAATACGTGGTTCCACTCCGCTTGAAAGGTTTCGACACCTTCCCGCTCGACGCCTATTAACGCTGGCGAAGCGTCCAGCCTACTAAAAGTTCGGCACGGCACTCAAAGGGGCATTTCCGCAATACAGTGGCACGGATCACTTACAGCCGGTGATGATCCTCTCTGGGGTGCTTATAATGCGTACTTTTCCTTATCAAAGCTTTAGGACCCAAAATACAGGTCATGAAATTACTAATTATTTTCATTTTACATGCTCACAGTTTAATGTCAACGGTATGTTACTGAGCGGCGTATTTCGCTATGCGCTCGATTACTTTAGCTTTACCAATAAGCGCAATCGCTGCAGGTAATTCAGGTCCATTTGTTTGCCCTGTTGTTACGACACGAGTTGGCATAAATAAATTCTTCCCTTTATGCCCCGTTTCTTTTTGAACAGCTTTAATGGCACCTTTAATGGATGCAGCATCGAATACTTCTAAGTCTTCGAGTTGTTTTTTTAACGACGCCATTACTTCTGGCACTTGCTCACCCGCAAGTACTTCCTGGGATGACTCATCATATTCAATGTCCTCTTTGAAGAATTGGGCAGAGAGCTCAATAATTTCTGCACCATAACTTAATTGGTCATGGTAAAGAGCAATAAGATCATGCGCCCAAACGGTTTGTTCGTTCGTTAACTCTTTAGGCAATGCACCTGACTTTTGTAAGTGAGGGAGTGCAAGTTCTATCACTTGATCAAGTGATAATTTTTTAATGTATTGATTGTTCATCCACTCAAGTTTGTTTGTGTCAAAGACCGCAGGCGATTTTGACAAACGATTCGCATCGAAAATCGAGATAAGCTCATCTTTCGAAAAGATTTCCTCTTCCCCTTCTGGAGACCAACCCAACAGAACAATGAAGTTGAAAATCGCTTCCGGTAAATAACCCCGCTCTTCATATTGCTCAATGAACTGAATAATCGACTCATCTCGTTTACTCAACTTTTTACGACTTTCGTTCACAATTAACGTCATATGCCCAAATTCAGGCGCTTCCCATCCAAAAGCTTCATAAATCATTTGTTGTCTTGGCGTGTTCGAAATATGGTCATCGCCTCGAAGGACATGTGTGATTTCCATATAGTGATCATCTACAGCAACTGCGTAGTTGTATGTAGGAATACCATCTTTTTTAACGATAACAAAGTCACCAATTCCATCGGATTCAAACGATACTTCTTCTTTAACAATATCGTTAAATGTATACGTTTTTCCAGCTTGTACCGCAAATCGGATACTCGGCTCTCTACCTTCGGCTTCAAGCGCAGCACGTTCTTCCACTGTCAAATTACGACATTTACCGCTGTATTTCGGCATTTGGCTTTTTGCACTTTGAGCTTCCCGTTCAGCCTCTAATTCTTCACTAGTACAATAACATTTATACGCTAATTCTTTTTCAAGTAATTCATTGTATAGTTTTTTGTACAAGTCGTTTCTTTCAGATTGACGATATGGACCGTATTCTCCGCCAACGTCAACACTTTCGTCCCAGTCTATACCAAGCCATTTTAAATACGTAAGCTGTGATTGCTCGCCGCCTTCAATATTCCGCTTGCCGTCTGTATCTTCTATGCGAATAATGAATTTACCGCCTTTATTGCGTGCATATAAATAATTAAACATTGCTGTCCGAGCATTTCCGATATGTAGGTGTCCTGTAGGACTTGGTGCGTAACGAACGCGAACTTCTTTAGTCATTTGTTAGTTCCTCCTAATTTTTATTAAATAATTCAAAAAGCCAACTTCTATTCACACGACTTATTCGGCTGCTAAATAGAAGTTAAAAGAATAACCGCTAATGCAGCGATTCCTTCTTCTCTTCCTGTGAATCCTAATTTTTCTGTTGTGGTTGCCTTAATATTCACTTGCGTAACATCCGCTTGTAATAATTGGGCAACACGTGCACGGATAGATTCAATATGTGGAGACATTTTAGGCATTTCCGCAATAATCGTACAATCAATATTACCGAGCTTATAGCCACGCTCAGCAACAATCGCCCACACCTTTTCGAGTAAAACAGCTGAATCTGCATCTTTAAAGGATGCGTCCGTATCCGGAAAATGCCTACCTATATCTCCCTCACCAATAGCCCCTAAAGCTGCGTCAGTTATCGTATGCAAAAGTACATCCGCATCTGAATGACCAACAAGCCCTTTGTGATGCGGGATTGTAATGCCCCCAATAATTAATGGTCGGCCTTCTTCGAATTTATGCACATCATAACCTTGTCCAATTCGAATCATTTGTCACCCTCCTTTAACTTACTTTTTCGTTGCCTCTCAAGAAGGATTTCTCCAAAGACAATGTCTTCCTGTGTCGTCATCTTCACATTATCATATGTGCTCTCAACAATTCTAACGGGGTAACCAAGTCGTTCAACAAGCATCGATTCATCGGTTCCAAGAAAAGAATCACTCTTTGCTTGGTTTGATGCTTTTCGCAACACTTTAATTTGAAATGCTTGAGGTGTTTGTATAATCCATAACGTTTCACGATCTACCGTCTCTTCAACAACACCCAAAGGCGCAAGCTTCATAGTGTCTTTCGCTTGAACTCCCGCAATCGCAGCACCGTATTTTGCAGCTGTACGTACCAACTCTGTAATAACGGCTTGATGAATAAAAGGTCTTGCCGCATCGTGAACAAGGACAATATCATCCCCATCATACGATTCAATACAAGCTGCTACACTATATTGTCGCTCACTACCCCCGTTAACAAACCTCGAAACCTTTGCAATCTTGTACTGATCAAGGACTGCTTGTATTTCAGATTGTTCCTCCTGCTTAACAGCTAGAAAGACTCCCTTACAAGCAGGGTCTTTTTCAAACACTTCGAGGGTATGAATAAGAATTGGTTTATTGCCCAGCATTAAAAAAAGCTTATTGTAGCCGGCACCCATTCGCTGTCCGCTTCCAGCTGCCGGCATCATAACGATATAATCCACTGTTAATCTTCCTTGTCTATGCTTAATCTATTTCTGTTTAATTAAAGTGCTCTTGAAGACTTTTCATTTTTGGGTTTCGCAAAAATCATACGTCCAGCAGATGTTTGTAGCACACTTGTCACTACTACATCAATTGCATTTCCAATATGATATTTCCCCTCTTCAACAACAATCATTGTACCATCGTCCAAATAGGCAATTCCCTGGTTTTGTTCTTTACCGTCTTTAATAACGACAACATGCATATCTTCCCCTGGAATAACAACCGGTTTAACGGCATTGGCGAGATCGTTTATATTCAGAACTGAAACACCGTGAAGATCAGCAACTTTATTTAAATTAAAATCGTTTGTCACCACAAGACCTGACATACTTTTCGCAAGACGAACAAGTTTTAAATCAACTTCTGCAACATCAACAAAGTCCTCATCCGTTATCAATATGTTTGGTCCGTCAGCCATTTGCATGCGTTTGAGCACATCAAGGCCACGTCTTCCCTTCGTTCTTTTAAGTGTGTCCGAAGAATCTGCAATGTGCTGGAGCTCCGTTAAAACAAACTGTGGAACGACTAATATGCCTTCCAAAAAGCCTGTTGCTGCAACATCGGCAATTCGGCCATCGATAATAACGCTAGTATCCAATATTTTATGGATAATCCCATTTCTTGAGGATGCGTCCTCTACAAATTCCTTTTTCTTTGGTCCTGAGATTTTCGTAGTTTGCACAGCGGAAATTAATTCTTCACGTTTCTTAAAACCAACTTGAAAACCTAAGTAACCTAGAGTTACCGATAAGACAATTGGTATAATGTTCTTGAATATAGGAAACTCAATACTTCCTAGAACATAACTCACAAGAAAAGCAAGACTTAAACCAACCATAAGACCAATCGTTCCAAACAATAGGTCGAAAATAGGTGCTTGTAGCAAGCGCTCTTCCATCCATTTAATAAAATTCACGATGGGCATCGTAAGAATAAAACTAAGAAGTGCAAGAACAGCGGCACCAAGAATAGCAAATAAATACGGGTTATTAATCCATGGATTTGTAGTAAAAGAAAAGAATTCGAATAATTGCGGTAAGAATAAAACGCCGAGCGTGCCTCCGACGAGTAGAAATGAAATTTGAATTACTCTTTTCAACACATAATCCACCTCCTTATAAGTTTAATTATACATGTTTACCCATAATCTCGCTCTATTTAACATAGGGTACCCATGTTTCAGCTTGACAAGTACGCCTTAACTTTTGAAATGTTTAGAAAGGACGGGGTTACCTCAAGGTCAACCCCGTCTTATTTACTTACTAAAAGCAATTTTCAACGCGTCACTAACCGTTTCAACACCAATGACTTGAATTCCTTTTGGATAATCCCAACCACCAAGATTTGAGGAAGGAACAATTACACGATCGAAACCTAATTTCGCCGCCTCTATCACTCGTTGTTCAATTCGGGAAACACGTCGTACTTCACCTGTAAGTCCAACTTCTCCAATAAAACAGTCTGCTAGTCCAGCAGCTGTATCACGGTAACTCGAAACAATACTCACGAGAACTGCAAGGTCAATGGCAGGTTCATCCAATTTTACGCCACCAGCGACCTTAATGTAAGCATCCTGTGCTTGTAAAAGCATTCCCATTCGTTTTTCAAGAACCGCCATAAGTAAAGAAACTCTGTTTTGGTCGAGTCCAGTAGCCATTCGTTTCGGATAGTTGAAACTGGATGGAGTAACAAGAGCCTGAATTTCAACGAGGATAGGACGTGTTCCTTCCATTGAAGCAACGACTGTTGAACCAGCTCCACCTTGTGATCTTTCCCGTAAAAACAACTCCGATGGATTCAATACCTCTTTTAACCCCGACTGCAGCATTTCAAAAATTGCAATTTCATTCGTTGACCCAAATCTGTTTTTCACACTGCGTAATATTCGATACGTATGATGACGTTCGCCTTCAAAATAAAGGACGGTGTCAACCATATGCTCAAGTAGACGAGGCCCTGCAATTTGACCATCTTTCGTCACATGACCTACAAGGAAGATTGCGATGTTTTGTGTTTTTGCAATTCGCATTAATTCCGCTGTACATTCACGCACCTGCGTAATGCTTCCTGGTGCAGATTTAACTTCGGGATGATGAATTGTTTGGATAGAGTCCACAATGATGAACTTCGGCTTAACTTCTTCGATTGTATGGTGAATTTGTTCCAAATCAGTTTCCGCGTAAATATAAAGTTCATCTGATGTAACCCCAAGCCGTTCTGCTCGTAACTTCGTTTGACGAATCGATTCTTCACCTGAAATATACAGTACACGGTGCTTTTTATTTGCAAGCAATGAAGATACTTGAAGAAGAAGTGTAGATTTTCCAATTCCCGGATCCCCTGCTGTTAGAATAAGTGAGCCCGGAACTATTCCGCCTCCAAGAACCCGATTTAATTCTCCTAAATCAGTGTCTACTCGTGGCTCGTCCGAAGTTTCTATCGCATTAATAGGCATTGCTTTTTGACGGGTATTTTCTGTGTGCTGAAACGCACCACGTGGACCCTTTTGCACAAACTCAATTTCTTCATCCATCGTATTCCATTCGCCGCATCCGGGACAGCGACCCATCCATTTTGCGGATTCATATGTACATGACTTACATATGAACTTTGACTTCTTTTTTGACATGTCGCCCTCCAAATACGAAAAGGACAGTCCATTTTCACCGATTTTAAATTCGGGTCAATGGACTATCCAGCTCATTCATTATTTTTTCGTTACTGTTTTTTTAACTACTTTTTTCTTTGGCGCCTCTTGTTTCGTATCTACGAAAAATTCTCCGTCAACTACATCAACAACGACTTTTCCGCCTGTTAATACCGTTCCTTTTAAAAGCTCTTCAGATAATCGGTCTTCAATATGTTTCTGAATCGCACGACGTAGTGGACGTGCACCATATTCGGGATCATATCCGATTTCCGAGATTTTCAATTTCGCTTCATCTGTCAGTTCAAGAACAATATCCTGCTCAGCAAGACGTTTTGATAATTCATCCGACATGAGTGTTACAATTTTGCGCAAATGTTCTTTTTCAAGTGAATGGAAAACAATCATTTCATCGACACGGTTTAAGAACTCCGGTCGGAATGCTTTTTTCAATTCCTCAAGCATTGCTGATTTCATACCTTCGTAATCTCGACTTGTATCTTGTAAATTAAAGCCTACATAGCGATTCGTTCGCAGTGCTTGTGCACCTACGTTAGACGTCATAATGACAACCGTATTTCGGAAGTCTACTGTACGTCCTTTCGAGTCCGTAAGTCTTCCATCTTCAAGTACTTGTAATAAAATATTGAATACATCCGGATGCGCTTTCTCAATTTCATCAAGAAGAATAACGGAATAAGGCTTACGACGGACCTTCTCGGTTAACTGACCGCCTTCTTCATATCCAACATAACCGGGTGGTGAACCGACAAGACGGGAAGTCGAGTGTTTCTCCATATACTCAGACATATCCACACGAATCATCGCGTCTTCATCTCCGAACATCACTTCCGCTAGTGCTCGAGCAAGTTCCGTTTTACCTACACCTGTTGGGCCTAAGAAAATAAATGAACCGATTGGTCTTTTGGGATCTTTCAGTCCAGCACGGGCACGACGAATCGCACGAGATATTGCTGTTACCGCCTCTGCCTGACCAATAACACGTTCGTGAAGCATCTCTTCCATATTCAACAACTTGGCAGACTCGGTTTCAGCAATTTTAGAGACCGGAATTCCAGTCCACATTGCAACAACTTCCGCAATGTCTTCAACTGTTACTTTAGACTCTGTTTTTCCTTGCTTTTCTTTCCAAGCTGACTTTGTTGTTTCAAGTTCTTCTTTCATCTTTTGCTCTTTATCTCGGAATGATGCTGCTTTTTCAAACTCTTGGCTTTGAACAGCCGCATTTTTCTCGGAACGCATCGCTTCCAATTGAGATTCAAGCTCTTTCAAATTCGGGGGTATTTTATATGAACGAAGACGAACTTTTGAACCCGCTTCGTCAATTAAATCAATTGCTTTATCCGGTAAGAAACGATCCGAAATGTAACGATCAGACATCTTCGCTGCTGCTTCGATTGCTTCATCTGTAATTTTTACACGATGATGCGCTTCGTAGCGGTCACGAAGTCCATAAAGGATTTGAACGGTTTCGTCTACAGTTGGTTCATCTACTTGAATTGGTTGGAAACGACGTTCAAGTGCCGCATCTTTTTCAATATATTTGCGGTACTCATCAAGCGTAGTAGCACCAATACATTGTAATTCTCCGCGTGCAAGGGATGGTTTCAAAATGTTTGAAGCATCTATTGCACCCTCTGCCCCACCTGCTCCAATCAATGTATGAAGTTCGTCGATGAATAATATAATGTTACCTGCTTGACGAATTTCCTCCATCACTTTTTTCATACGGTCTTCAAATTCACCGCGGTATTTCGTTCCCGCAACAACAGTACCCATATCAAGCGTCATTACTCGTTTATCCCGAAGTATTTCAGGGACTTCATTATTAACGACTTGTTGTGCGAGTCCTTCAGCAATCGCTGTTTTACCAACACCAGGCTCACCAATAAGAACAGGATTGTTTTTTGTACGACGTGCTAACACTTCAATTACACGTGTGATTTCCTTACTTCGACCAATAACCGGGTCTAATGAACCTTCACGTGCAACTTCCGTTAAATCACGTGCCAGACTATCTAGTGTTGGAGTGGCTGCTGAATTTGAAGTACCTTGACTTCCGATTGATGAATCATTGTTGCCGAGAAGTTGAAGGACTTGTTGACGCGCCTTGTTCAGACTTACTCCAGCATTACTTAGAACACGTGCCGCTACACCTTCACCTTCACGGATAAGCGCGAGCAAAATATGCTCTGTTCCAATATACGAATGACCGAGTTTTCTCGATTCATCAACAGAAAGCTCAATTACTTTTTTCGCACGTGGTGTGTAATGAACAATTGGGCCGACGTCTTTTGTTCCAGAACCAACAAGTTTTTCCACGCCTTCTTCGATTGTTTCAAAACTTACATCGATAGCCTCAAGTGCTTTTGCAGCAATGCCACCGCCTTCTCGAATAAGACCTAACAAGATATGTTCTGTTCCAATTGACTCGTGCTTCATTCGAATTGCCTCTTCTTGGGCAAGTTGTAATACCTTTTGTGCGCGCTGTGTAAATCGGTTAAACATCATATACAGTCCTCTCCTTCTAGCCTTTATAATCACTCTTCAAAAAGAATGCTTTTATTCTTCAATTTATCTTATTACTCATGTAGAAGTATTATCTTTAAATCTAAAATTAAAAGATGCTCCTACATATACATATTCTAGCGGAATGATTGAATCCCCTTTATTGCAAATTGACTTTGACCATCTTTGACCTTAGTATACCTAAAAGATATGCTTCAAGCAAAAAAGATGCTTACTCCTGTGTTCCCTCTTCAAGCGATTTTAATGTATCTGCTATATTTAGACGTTCACGGAATAGCTTCGCTCTGAATATATCGCGTTCTTCCTGTGATAATTCGGTACCCGCATATTGCTGTAAAAATCCGGGTTGCATAAAAATCATTAATTCATTTAAGATCGATACATCGACATCTTCAATGATACCCAAATCGATGCCAAGTCTAACATCAGATAAGCAACGTGCTGCCTCTCCAGTTTGTAATATTCGTGCATAAACAATTGTACCAAGAGACCGGAAGAGCCTATTTTCAAGCGCTAACCGCGATTTCGCTAAGAGAACTTCACGAGACTTTCTTTCATGAGCAATCAATCGCGAAGTTATATTCCCCAAGTCTACGAGAATTTCTTGTTCCGTTTTCCCAAGCGTTGTTTGATTTGAGACTTGGTATACGTTTCCGGGTGCTTCGCTGCCTTCACCATAGCTGCCGCGAACGACCATACCTAACCTTGAAATTGCTGGAATAATCCGGTCAATTTGCTTTGTAATTGTAAGTGCGGGCAAATGCATCATGACAGAAGCACGCATTCCTGTACCTGTATTGGATGGACAACTTGTCATATAGCCAAAATCCTCATCAAATGCATAGGGCAGTTCGCTTTCAAGAAGATCATCTACCGCATCCGCTTTTTTATAAGCATCTTCAAGCTGAAGACCTGGATAAATGCACTGAATACGGACATGGTCCTCTTCGTTTATCATAACGCTTACGGTCTCATCTTCTGACAAAATGACGGCACCGTGACGATTGGGATTTGCCAAATGCGGACTTATTAAATGCTTCTCAATAAGTACAAGACGTTCTAATGAAGGTATCTCAGACATCTTCATATAGGTATAATCCGGTCCATCTGAATCCAGCAAAACACCTGTAGCAGCTCTGTCAATCGCCATCGCATCATCTTCAGTGAAGGCGATTGGATAAAGATATCCCGTTAAATTACGCGCAAGTCGAATTCGGGTCGACATAACAATATCCGAATGCTCGCCGTGTGCTGCCATCCAACCCGTCACTTCGTTTCGAATGAATTTTTCAGTCGACATTGTTATCCCCTCCTTCGTTTGCGAGTTGATGTTTTAAATGATTCGCTTCATCGCGTATAGTTGCCGCTTCTTCAAAACGTTCTGCTTCGACGGCCTCGTTCATTTTCACCCGTAGTTCCTCTATTTTACGTTTCACAGCATAGACTTTATTAAAGGATACCGGAACTTTTCCAGTATGTTTCGTATGACCGTTGTGAAGTTTTGCAAACACATGTGGAAGCTGACCTCTGAATGTATCGTAACAAGTCGCACAACCAAACTTACCGATATCCAAAAACTTTGGAAACGTCAATTTGCAATTGGGACATTCAGGACCTACTACTTCATTATCTCGCGTCTTTTGGGAAACTAGAAACGAATCCGCTCCTCCAAACCATTGAGATAAAAATTGTTGGATGGATAGCGGTTCTTGGTTGGGATCGAAATGGAAGGCTTCTGATTGAAATGCACATTTTTCACATAGGTGATGTTCAACAGACTCTTCCATATAACCTTTTGTCAGGATGACGGAAGCAGGTCGTTCTTTACAGTTTTCACATATCATGGTGTGCCACCTCGTATTCAATTTAATATAATTCAAATCTTATTCCAGTTGTTCATATAGAAGCGTAAGGAGCATTGCTTCCATTATTCGAGCACGTATATCGTCACGGTCTGGAAGCGGTTGACGTATCGTTGTTCGATCTACTGCAGCTAGTATTAGCCTGGATTCACGTTCTGATATTACTTCTGCTTCAATAAGTCGGTAAACAACATCCAATGCCATTGTTTGGGATACGCCTTCTTGTAAGCCCCCCAATACGTGGTCGATTAAATCTTTACGAGTATTCGCTTGAACTCGAAAGATTCGGATGTAACCCCCGCCTCCACGTTTCGATTCAACAGCATATCCGCGTTCCGCAGTGAACCTCGTCTTAATGACGTAATTTATTTGCGAAGGGACGCACTGGAACTTCTCAGCCACTTCATTGCGTTTAATTTCAATCGTTCCTGTTTGTTCCTGTTCTATAATTGCTTTTAAATACCCTTCAATAATATCCGATATATTTCGCATGTACTCACCTCTTTCACTCCGGGTGACAAGTTATTGACTTTGACTATCTTTGACTTGATTGTACATGAATAAACATCAGGAATGCAATTGAAAAGCAATCTTAAATTTGGCAAATGATCATTGATGTTTAGAAATGCCTAATACGGGTAAACAAGTTAATGAGGACTTTTTTGTTACCTCTTTTTTCCTCAAATTCTCCACCAGATTGACTTCAAACAAAAAGCTCCAGGTACAAAATACCGACGGAGGAGATATACATTATGAACTGGTACGAAAAATTGAGCGAATACTTTCCAATTGAAGAAATGAAATCGAAGGCACATATGGACGCGCTCCTAAACGATAAGAAAAATGTTTACATCAAAGAAGAAGGGCCACATCACGTACTTATGTATGTCGAAACAGAAACATTCGTTTTTGTCGATTATCTATTCGTTTCATCTCAATCGCGTGGTGCTGGACTCGGACGAAAGCTTTTGGCTTCACTAAAAGAAAAAGGCAAACCTATTATTTTAGAAGTAGAGCCTGTCGATTATAAAGATACAGATACCGCTAAACGATTGAACTTTTATGCACGTGAGGAGTTTCACCATGCACAACGCATTGGTTACAGTCGTCGTTCTTTGGCAACAGGTGAAAAGACAAATCTTGAAATTCTATTCTGGTCACCTTCAGATGCAGACGAACAAAGTGCTTATGAAGCAATGAAACAGACGTATGAAGAAATCCATACGTATAAGGATGAGACATTTTACGGTAATCAATACGAGCCGACACATAAAGTACTTGTTTTCAAAACGAAACGAAAAACGAATATACTTCAACCGTTTATCGAATCACAAGCAAAATAGTGAATAAGAGCGGAGAACCCTTTCAGTTCACTGGTATAAAACATAAAACGGCCCACTCATTCGCATCTGAATGAGTGGGCCGTTTTATGTTTAGGATTCATTGTTAAAAGAGTAACTAGGATTGATAGATCTCAACTTCTTAGGCCACGGCCTTTTTCAATCAGATACCAATTGACTCCATAAAGCGCAATGACAAAGGTAATTGAAATAAGTATAGAGAATAAAATTGGAATATCCATCACACCGAGAAACCCGTATCGGAATCCGGAAATCATATATACAATCGGGTTGAGTTTCGATACGACCTGCCAAAACGGAGGCAGCATCGAGATGGCGAAAAACACGCCGCCTAAGTAAGTCAACGGCTGAAGAACGAACGTAGGAACAATAGACACATCGTCAAATGATTGCGCAAAAATACCGTTCAACAATCCTGCTAAAGAGAACAAAATAGACGTCATCAAAAGCGTCAAGATGACAATGCCCCAAGAATAGACGTGCAACGGAACAAAAAACAGGGAAATAATTGTGACCATTATCCCCACAAGAATACTTCTTCCTAGTCCTCCAATCACAAAGCCCCAGATAATGATATGAGTCGGTACAGGAGCAATCAACAGTTCTTCAATGTTCTTTTGAAACTTTTGCGAGAAAAATGATGACGACACATTTGAGTAGGAACTCGTGATGACCGACATCATAATCAATCCAGGGACTATAAACTCCATGTAGGAGAATCCTCCCATCTCGCCAATCCGTTCCCCAATCAAATTACCGAAGATGATAAAGTACAAGGAAGTTGTGATGACTGGTGGGACCAGTGTTTGGATCCAAATTCTAAGGTAGCGGTTCGTTTCTTTGACCGCCAGACCTCTTAATGCTGTAAAATAAAGTTTAAACATGGACATCCTCCACTACGCGGTTTTCATCTGTAATTTTTAAGAATAACTCTTCTAATCGGTTGGACTTGTTGCGCATGGACAACACTTTAATCCCCTGTTCTGACAGTTGATTGAACACTTCGTTGATTCCTTGATCACGCGCTATCTCCACTGAAAGGGTTGCTTCGTCCACAAGTTCGCTGTTATAGCCTTCAATCACCGGAATTCTTCCTGAAGATTCGATTTCTAAAATAATTGTTTCAAACTGGAGCTTGGCCAGCAATGATTTCATACTGGTATCTTCAATCAGTTCCCCTTTTTGAATGATACCAATGTTGCGGCATAACGTCTCCGCTTCTTCCAAGTAATGTGTCGTCAGAATAATTGTCGTGCCGTTTGCATTCAACTCTTTCAGAAACAGCCACATCTCTCTCCTCAACTCGATATCCACACCGGCCGTCGGTTCATCAAGAATAAGCAGACGCGGTTCATGCATCAAGGCGCGCGAGATCATCAGTCGACGTTTCATCCCTCCAGAAAGCATCCGTGCCCGAACATTTCTTTTCTCCCATAAATCAGATTGCTTCAAGTACTTTTCACTGCGTTTCAACGCTTCTTTTCTTGGCACGCCGTAATAACCTGCCTGGTTCACAACAATCTGCTGGACCGTTTCAAAAGGATTAAAGTTGAACTCTTGAGGGACCAGACCGATTTGCAGCTTGACCTGCATTAACTGTGTGTCCATATCATAGCCGAAGACTTTAACTTTTCCAGATGTCTTATTGACGAGGGATGTCACAATCCCGATGGCCGTAGATTTGCCGGCACCGTTAGGACCTAAGAGAGCATAAAAGTCGCCTTCTTTCACTTTTAAATCGATGCCACGTAAAGCCTCGACACCCCCAGTATAGACTTTTTTTAAGTCTTTAATTTCTAATGCGTATGTCATTGCTTTTATCTCCTTACCATCTTTTTAATCAGCTGCATTTAAAATACCTATTTGCCAGTATGCCACTACCCCACACATTAGCAAAGCTTTATGTATACTTTTTTGAACTATTATAATCTCTTTGGCTTATCAGGAAAGTTCATCCCTGCCCTCTATACTGTTTGATATAGAAGAATAAAAACCTTCTCAGCAGAATTATAACATTGAATTTATATACACTATGTCTTTTTACTATACTAAACGGTGCAAATCCATCTTCAACAATCGCCCCCTCGATTATTGTTAGGCTTAAGTTTTAAGTTTTACGACCAAACTAGTTTTTCGAAATTAAGCACCAAGAAAATAAAGTGAGTACAAAAAATACAAAAGTGAATTTTCACTTTTGTATTTTTTATATTGAAATCGACTACATCTAGTAGTACATCCTACATCATATTCAATAGGTATTGTGGTTCTGAGTTTCTTCTATTGTGACAAGAACGAATGCATTTCGCAAATATCTTGCAGATTGTTAAAGTAGTTGAACATTGAAATTCAGCATACGTGCTTCTGCAAATAGCTTCATTAAAATTGAAAAAGTTTTTGTGTTTGCCTCACGGTAAGGATGAACACGCCAAAGCTTTATCATACATGCAGAATAGTCTTTTACGAGAATAGGATTAAAATAACTTGTTTGTTTAGGATAAATATTAGGATCCATAAATTATTGTGAAGCCCTTGTATATTCTCCAACAATCGCGCCCCGAATATTTAACATGCAGCTTACATTTCACCCTGAACTATCCGAAGACTTCCTGCAAAAGACACTACAAATAGTCCGATTAATAGTAAACTCCTAATATGAAATACGGGCACTAATCTGTGTGAAAGATCAGTGCCCGTTATATTATCCAATGTATTGAATCGTTTCCAAGAATACTTCTCTTAGTGACTTTAAATCAGTGACAGATTGAATCATAGCATGCAGATACTTTTCACTCTCCAGCGTTTCATACGACCACTCAATTCCTCTACTAATTGCGTAAGCATGTAGAAAAATCCGGATAGTTCTACCATTCCCTTCACGAAAAGGATGCAACATATTTAATTCTGCTTTAAAGTAAGCTAAACGATCCGCAGCTTCATTCAATGAATTCCAAAGAGGCTCTTCATTTAACTCCATAAACAAGTTACTTGCATAGCTATTCAAGAATCGAACTTGACAGAAACGAGTAGCACCTTTCATGAGTTGAACATCCCTAAAGTCGCCTGCAAACGGGTAGATATCTTGAAATAGGTAATGATGCAGTTCTTGAAACTTTTTCAAGGTAAATGATTCGAATATGAAATCGTTTTGTTCTAACGCCATTGCACGAAGAGTAAATGCTAATGCTTCTGCTCTTTCAAGTTCTTTATGAGAGTTAATCTCCAATAAATTGTGTTTTATTAGGTAATCATCATTTTCTTTATCATTATACTTTCCCATGCCGCAATATATCCTTAATTAAAGTAGGGGTAATTGAAGTCTTTGTATTTATGAGTTCTAAGACTTTTTCCTGCATATCAGAAGAAATCTTTAAATTTTCGAGATGAAGATTATGCATCACTCGTCTAAATTCTTTCGAGTCAAGATCCAATGCCTTCATATAAACAACCCCTTTTATCAGTATAATCTTACCTTATATTATACAGTTCTAATTGGTTAATTACTAATTAGACGTATGACCAAATCCTTCTTACGGAATCGCGCCCGATTACGATATATACCTAAAAGGGTTAATTCAAAACATTATTTGCCTGAAAACTTTGGTGTCCTCCACACTGGTATAAAAAACTTGATATTTATGATACTCAAAATCACAATAGCAAAAAGTAAAGTAATCAATGTATTTATACTTTTTTCAAAAGGTAACATCTCATAAAAAAAGAAAGAAAAAACAAATAACAAGTCAAACCATATAATGTTTTTCGGTCCAAAG
>NZ_JBHUGI010000037.1:0-88896 GCF_042681925.1 Sporosarcina siberiensis | reverse complement strand
TAAGAAACCGATCAATGTCAAAACGCGTCCAAAGACAGCTGCCATTTGCATTTTTATATTTTTTTGATTTCGTTCAATCCGAGTTTCTATGTCTTTTTGTTCCTTTACATATTGCTCAGGAGAAACTAATTCTTTAATATCACTATCAAATAAGTCAGCCAACTTTATTAGATTATCTGTTGATGGTTCTGATTGACTTGTTTCCCATTTTGATACTGCCTGCCGACTTACTCCTAACTGTTCAGCTACATATTCTTGCGATATCTTAAGAGATTTTCTTTTACTACTAATATTAGAACCTAACGACATAATGCAACACTCCTTTTCCAATATGATTACTGTAATCGTATTGGTTTTATAGGTTGCACACCACCAACCATACAGCAACTATTGGTTGCAACTGCTTGATTTAACACATTTATTCAATAAAATGGCCCCTGTTACTGAAAAGGGTGCAAATCCTTGTTAAAGAATCGCGCCCGTTAACAGTGAAGTGAATTACTGATTCCTAAAATCAAACTTATCCTTTGGCACGTCTAAAGAATGCCCATTAATTATTACTGTCTCATTATCAAGCCACTTTATATCAGCACCATCTTCTTTGTTATTCCAGTAAACATTCTTAGGTTTTTTATTTTTTTGATTAAAATTCAACTCGCCACGAATGGTATAAGACGTTGTAGCTCCACCGTTAGCAACATATGCTTTTAACGTATATTTACCATCAGGAGAACTTTCTTCCGTGAGATATTCACCTGTTGGCAACCTATTCATATCAAAAAACGCCCAATATACGCCGTAACCAAGTAATCCTACAAAAAGCAACCCTACAATACCGATTGTCATAAAAACTGTTTTATAAACTTTCTTTTTTTCATTTTTGGATACCTTTTCAGTTCCCACTAAAATACACCTCTATCCAAGAATCTGGCCCGTTTGTTGAACACTGAAAATTTTCACATTTCATCATTACTATACCAGATATACCCAACAGTGTGTTTTAAAAGATTAACTAACACTCTAAAAATGATGCTAGTTACTTTTCTAATTCGATATCAATCGGTATGCGTCTAAACTCTTCTAATACTTGATTGAACGGGTTAGCAATGCGGATTTCCAATTTTTTATTCGATCGTCACATTCACAAGTTCTTTAACTGGAAGGAATACTTCGCCCGTTTCTAAATACGTAATTGCTAATTTATCGCCTTCTTGAACATAAATCGCAAGTGGCGAGGTTTCTGTTGAGACTAAGAAATTTCGTCCATCTTCGGCTAAAATCGAAACCAGGGTGAAGTCACCAACACGTTCCTTGAAGACACGCTGAACAGTAACTGCCGCTTTCGCTTGTTCTGCGTCCGAACTTCCGTCAACTGTACTTCCTCCCCGCTGTAAAGCGGTCTTGTAGAGCTTCAGCGCTTCATTTGGAGTGTTCCCGTAAACCGATATTTCCGGATTCGCCGCGGATACGATGAAATAGTTTTGCAAGAAACCATTGGAATCGAGTACTGGAGTCAACCAACTCGCTGCTCCGTAAAAATTATATAAAACTGGCATTTCACCAGACCATTTCTTTTCAATAAACTTTTTCTCTATAATTTGCAGAGCCCCTTGAGAATCCATATACGATTCTTCCAAGTTCCCAGTGTAATACGTTGCTTCACCAGTGCGACCGTCCGTAAGTGCATAACCAAGCATCGAATCGACACCTTCTTTTGGACTTGTAAAATCGGTGAAGTAATACATATGACCTTCTTCGTCAAAAATCGGACTTACATTTGCCTCTGTTCCTTCATCTGATGGTAATTTAACATCTTTTTTCCCTACTACTGAATTCCAAAATCCGTGAATATAGTTTCCGAAATAACTATTTTGGAGACTAACCGCTTCAGGTGAAACCGCACCATCAATAAAGCTCGGAATATCCTTGAGAGCGTATTTTACTGTCTTACCCGTTGCTGAATCCACAGTTACAATTCCTTGTACATCAAATCCGTTACGAGCTGTTATAAAGTCTCCATATGATCTAATATAATACGGCTTTCCTTCATCATTAATTTCAAGTTGTACATCGCCGTAAAAAATGAGGTTCGGCATTTCCATACGCATATGGCGTTCTACTTGTTTATGGAAGAAGGATGACGGTGTATAATCCATTTCCATCTTTATAAACTTAGGATTATCTGACGAATCAGTTGCACTCATTGTGAAATAACCTGGTGTCGTCTTACCGTTCATCCATTTGAAAAAGCCTGAAAATTCAACTGGTGCAATGTAGACAAAGGCATCGTTCACTTTTTGAATTTGTAAATTACCAAGCTCATAATAGCTTGTGTTTGGTACTTGCCCGAAAGCTTTCTTCATTTTATTGCGAGCAAATTTAGGAGGTACACTCGCAGGAGTTTTTGCATCGTCAAATGCTTTTATTTCAACCTCTTCCTTCATTTCGACTGCTTCATATTTCTTGTCGGCATTGAATAACGGCGCACTCAGAACAAATGCAGCTACGACAATCGAACCCAAGAGTAAAACCACCTTAACGTTACGTTCTTTCCCACTCGCGACGAGGACGCCAAGCAAAGTCACAACGACTAACGCAACCCATAAGGAAGTCCAGTTCCGATCCATATTTGTTACATAATAAAACCCAAAAGTAATGAGTGATAGAACCGTTGCAGTTACTGCTAACGCTGTCATTCGATTGAATGTTAGCTTCTCTTCTGTTTCCTGATTTACCTTAACAAGAGGAACAATAACGAGACTTGCTAGTACGCCTGTGATAATTGACAAGATAAGTAAATTGACCATATAAAACACTCTTTTCTTTTTTAAAGATTTTTATTCTCTATTCTTATACGGATTGGTTTCGAAATCGTTTCGTTTTTTATTTCGTGTGCCTCTACCTCTACCTCTTTCTTAAATAGCGCACTAGTAATACCAAAGCCAGTAGACTCACTAACGCACCGCCGCTTATAAGGAATAGTGAAATAGGATTTGAACCTTGATCAGATGTACCTGTTTCACCGATTTCACTATTCGGGGTTTTTGGCTTCATTTTCAATATTTCTTCATAAAACTTTATGTTTGTCTTACTATGATGTTCAACCTTACCTTTCGATATTTGAACCATACCGTTTGGTCCTCCAACTGGTAATAGGAAATCAGCTTTTTCATTCTCCTCTAAAAACAAAAGAAACTCGCCACCCTCATCTTGAAACTCTTCTGCCCATCCAACATCAAACATATCAATACCTGCAATGAGTTCTATAGGTACATCCCCTTGATATATTTTGTTTACGTTAAACTTTAAACCCTTAAAAATAAATTCACTAGGTTTAGATTCACTTGAAAAGTCATATGTCCCACTTACAATTACCTTGGCGCGATTTTTAACTTCCTGTGGATCTATTTCAGCCCAGCTTGTAGCAGAGACCTTGTTGTATCCAATCATCATTGTTATACAGGTAGAAGTAAGCAGTATTATTTTCATTAATCTTAACAAAATGAAATCACTCCTTTTTTGATTAGACCGTAGTTTTTGTGAAACGTTTCAACTATATAAAATAACGTTTTGGATTCTTGATTTAACATCTCTATGTACTCTTTCCTTCTAGGTCTTCAATTTTATAACAATAAAAAAACCAGCGACACATTGGTCACTGATTTCTTCAGTATTCTTCCCCTTCGTTTTTCGGAAAGAGAAAATACGAAATAATTCCACTCACAATCACTGCACCGATCGTTATTAGAATCCGTGATGTTTCTGGAACTTCTGCAAAATCTTTCTCCATTTTCATCCAACTGTAAATTCCAACGATGAGCACGACTGGAATGATTAATCTAAATGGTTTCAATACATTCACCCTTACAATAGAATTGTGGTAGTTTTATTCTACCATAATTCTCGTTTAGAACCTCGGTCTACGTCTAGGAGGTCTAAAACCTGGGCCAGGTCCTGGACCAAAACCTGGGTTAGGGCCAAAGCCAGGCTGAGCTTGAAGAGTTTCACCCATTACATTTTGCGTCGTTTCTGTGTAGTAATGACGCGGAACTTCAACAATATGCTGACGATTCACGTTCACAATCGGATGAATATAAGGAACTTCTCTTGGAATAAACTGATCGTGGCACCGATACTGAGTCGGACACACAACTGGTTGAACCATACCTTCGTTACAATTCCATTGCTGCATCATAATCTCACCTCCTCCTTCTATTAAATGTGAAAACAGAAGGAGCAGACGGGCGAGAGACTATGGGTTCAATATATTAATCGACAAGCGATTATTTTTCAATAGATATTAGTTTTAAATTCACAGCTATCTTCTACTAAACTTAACACAGTATTAATATCAATTATTGTAGACCAGTCAAGGAGCTGACTGATTTTGAAAAGTCGATGCTTACACTTACTGCCTATTTTATTTTATTTTATAAGAATTGCATTTAAAAATACTTGTTATAAAAGTCCTGTCTTAATTTACCGCTGAGATGGGCATAGATCCTTGTCGTTTCACTTTTTTCATGACCTAACAGACTTTGAATGACTTCAAGAGGCGCTCCACTGTCAACCAAATGAGTAGCATAGCTGTGACGTAGTTGATGGGGATAAATTGTTTTTTTGATTCCGGCACGATTAGATATGCGTTTTATGATATATCTAAGAGTATCAATACTCAGGCGTCTTCTAGGGTTACGCTCTGTGATAAATAAAGAAGGGTCTTCATCCTCACGTTCTTTTAAATACCTTTTCAGCCAAATCGCACAGCGGATATTAAAATAGACTTCCCTTTCTTTGTCACCTTTCCCATTTACAATTACAGAGTTTGTCGTAAAATTGATATCCTCTCGGTTTAACTTCGCAATTTCCCCAATCCGACAACCTGTCGAATAAAAGAACTCGAATATCGCATTCTCCTGCGTTGTGTGACAACCTTCACGTAGAAGTTCGATTTCATGTTTGGTAAGAAACTTTGGAATACGCTTTCCTAATTTGGGTTCTTTTAATTTTGCAGCGGGATTTTTCAAAATATACCCTTCTTCATGAGTCCATTTAAACAACGATCTAATGAAGCGAATCCGGTGACCTAAACTAGAGGGCTTTAAATGTTCGGCTGCTTCTCCCAAGTATTGCTTCAAGTTATCTGTTGTAACATCCTCCATGACGAAATCGCCTAAATAACGCCTAAGAAGATTAAATTGATACCCGTACATCTTTAATGTTAAAGAAGAGTACCCTTCAATTCGTTTATCAAACTGATATTTTTCCCAAGCTTCCGATAACACCATTTCTCTCACGCTCCTATACTATGAATCATTTAATATAATTCTAGTATGGTCTGTTTCCTCAACGTTTATTCGACAATCGAACAGGTTGAAGCATAACCTCTTTGGCGTATCCGAATGGCCTTTTTTTCACTAAAAACAGTAATCGTACATTTGGAAATAAAAAAATGCACCGCTAAATGCGATGCAGATTGCTCAGTTTATGTCTCATTCGCATTCCGTAGCGAATCGTTCGATATACGAGTCGAATGGGCAGAGCCATAGACAATATAATTACGCCTATCAAGAATTTAATGAGCAGCGTTAAACCTTCCTCTTTATAGAAGGGAATGCCTATCCAGAGTAAGAATGTCGAAACCGCTACAGGAAACAAAATGGAAAGCACATTGCCTATAATCACTTTGCGTATTCTTTTCTTCTCTTCCACTGGTTCATACGTAAACCGAGGTTTTTTCTCGCCTGGCTTGTGTTCCTTCATCCAAATCGACTGCTTTGTAATGGAAAAGGTAGAAGTGTACTTCAACTTCCATCCTTCACTTTTATGTAAGTCGTAGTACATCGAGGAAGCTTTTAGTTGATAATCGTAGACAAACGAAACATGTTTTGGTTCTCCTTTCTCAAAATTGAAACGTCCGTTTTGCTTGCCTATTCCAATGAATTGATTGCCTCGGAGCGCCATGTCCGACAACCATTCTTCCAGTAAATCAGGTGTTTCCGCCCAACTCAGTTTCCAAACTGAAAAGGTTTCACCCGTTGTTTTTAAAACATCTTCACCGGTATTAAAATATTTATGCTCAAAAGCACGTATCTTTTTCTTTAAATAAATTGCAAGAAACATGATCACTACGCTCTGTGTTAAATGTGCCGACACGATTATTCCAAACGGTCCACTGCCTTCAAAACCTTCTCCAGAAGTAAGAAGAATTAGTAATAGAAGAAGCATAAACAATGCCTGTGCACCACTGAAAAAAGAAACACCTGTGGCAACAGTCGCGTGCAGTTTATTTCGTTTTAGAATGCCGTCCCGAACCGGATACGCCCGAACTGTATCTTTGGTGTTTTCAAAAAACTTCCATTTACCTTCTTCTAGCTTAGGCTTCCAACCTGATTTTTCTAACGTTCGAGTCAAGGGGCTCTTTAATTTATCATAAACAATTTGGTATTCCGCTTTACCAGGAACCGCTTCTTCGAATGTAAAAAAACGTGTCAGCAAGTTGACCTGCACTATCTTTTTACCTTCGGCCGCCATCTGCGCTAACCAATGCTCCGTTTTTTCCACATCATAACTCCAAAACGGTCGCCACTTTTTAATCATTGAAATTCCTCCTCGTACATTAACACATTTGTGTACAGCTCTTTTAGCCGACCCATTTCATGCCGCATCAACGCTTTTCCTGTATCTGAAACTTCGTAAATTATTTTCCTTGATTCATCCGCATAAACGCTGACAATTCCATCCCGTTGCATCTTCTTCAGCGTCCCATATATTGTGCCAGACCCTAGAACGAGTCGTTCATTTGTTAATTCTTGAACATGTTTTATTATGCCGTAACCATGACGAGGAACGGAAAGTGATATTAGGATGTAAAATGCCGATTCCGTCATCGGGACATATATTTTCAGTACTTTTTCGATAGTCAACCGCAATCACATCCACTCTACTGTTCTTCCTATATAACAACATGACTATATCACAGCGCGACATATAGAAGCAAGAAGATTTAGACAATAAAAAAGAACTGTCCAATTTGGCCAGCTCTTGATGTATTATTTTTATGTTTATTGATAATCTCTCGGCAACTTTATATCCGCGTCTGCTTCTTCGTTTGGTTTTTTCTCATAAAACGCTTCTTCCCTATCAAAATCGTACACAGGTGCACCTTCACCAACCATTTTTAAAGAGGCAATATAGTCTTTATTCTGCCTCATTTCCATTTCTTTTGGATCTACTTGTGAGTGGTCCATACGATTAGCCTCCTAACTATTTTTTACCTGGGCAAAAAGAATAGATAGCAACAATCGAAACATTTACTAGATTATTACCACTAAGTATACTAAACTTTCTGTCATTTGTGAATAGACGCATCCGAAAGTTTGGTTATCTTATCTAAAGGCTATACTTAATAAAAGATCGATACTTTCAGGAGGAATTCGAATGAAACGACTTGTGTTATTTGATGGTGATTGTAATTTTTGTGACTCCAGTGTTCAATTTATAATAAAAAGAGATCCAGTTGCTCACTTTCAATTCACTTCATTGCAAAGCGATGTCGGTATAAAGACGGTGAAAGAATATAGTATCCCGAGCGATGTGGATAGTCTTCTACTCATTGAAAATGGTAAAGCGTTTACGAAATCTTCCGCAGCACTTCGAATTGCAAAAAAACTAGACGGTTTGTGGCATCTCCTGTTCATCCTTATACTTGTACCACGCCCAATACGCGATTTTTTCTATGATTACTTTGCAAGCAATCGCTATAAATGGTTTGGTAAAAAAGATGATTCCTGTGCACTTCCAACGCCTGAAGTACGAGAACGTTTTCTGTAACAGTCGCATCGATTTAGAAAAACCTTCTGAAACTACTCAGAAGGTTTTTCTTAGCTCACTTTTGCAATTCAAATTTTTCTTCTACTGTAAATGCTCGGGACCTTGTTAGAAAACGTTGCCCCTCCACACCTTAAAGTGAAAACATACCTCCGCGTCCTTCTACGACGTCGATAATGAGTTGGGTATGCTTCCAATATTCAAATTGGTTTTTGTGCATATAAAATGGAACTTCACCAATAGCTCCTAAAAGAACGTCCTGTTGACTGACAATGAGTGCGACTTCTGTTGCAAGTACACGATCTGTCAGTCATAGTCCTCCTGCTTAAAAGAACCCAAGCTTTTCTTCGTTGTAACTGACCAACATATTTTTCGTTTGTTGATAATGGTTAAGCATCATTTTGTGGTTTTCGCGACCGATACCGGATGCCTTATAACCCCCGAACGCTGCATGTGCTGGATAAGCATGATAGCAATTTGTCCAGACGCGCCCCGCTTCAATTCCACGAGCTAAACGATAGGCCGTATTTGTATCACGTGTCCAAACACCCGCGCCGAGGCCGTACAATGTGTCGTTCGCAATCTCTAACGCTTCTTCCTTCGTCTTAAATGTTGTAACTGATACTACAGGTCCGAAAATTTCCTCTTGGAAAATCCTCATTTTGTTATTCCCTTTAAACACTGTCGGTTGGATATAATAACCGTCTTTTAATTCGCCGTCTAATTCGTTTTGTTCTCCACCTGTTAAACATTCCGCTCCTTCCTGCTTACCAATATCTAAATAAGACAGGATTTTCTCCATTTGTTCAGTGGATGCCTGTGCACCCATCATCACTGTTGGATCAAGAGGATTTCCGGTTTTAATTGCTTTAACACGTTCAATTGCACGCTCCATAAACTTATCGTAAATCGATTCTTGAATTAATGCCCTTGAAGGACAAGTGCACACTTCACCTTGGTTAAGTGCAAACATGACAAACCCCTCTACTGCTTTGTCGAGCAGTGCATCATCCTCATCCATAATGTCTTCAAAGAAAATATTCGGAGACTTTCCGCCAAGCTCTAGTGTGACTGGTATCGTATTTTGAGAAGCGTATTGCATTATGAGCCTGCCTGTCGTTGTTTCTCCTGTAAACGCAATTTTTCCGATGCGTGGACTTGAAGCAAGTGGTTTTCCTGCTTCCAAACCATATCCGTTTACAACGTTTACAACTCCCGCTGGCAACAAGTCTTCGATTAACTCCATTAAGACCATAATCGAAGCAGGTGTCTGTTCAGCCGGTTTTAAGACAACACAGTTTCCAGCTGCAAGCGCCGGTGCCAGTTTCCATATCGCCATTAAAATCGGGAAATTCCACGGAATAATTTGTGCAACAACACCTATTGGTTCATGGAAATGATAAGCTACTGTATCGTTGTCAATCTGACTAACTCCGCCCTCTTGTGCACGGATTGCTCCTGCAAAATAACGCAAATGATCGATTGCTAATGGTAAATCAGCGTTTAGCGTTTCACGAATCGCTTTTCCATTTTCCCATGTTTCAGCTACGGCTAGCATTTCAAGGTTTTGTTCCATACGATCAGCTACTTTTAGTAGAATATTTGAACGCTCTGTGACGGATGTTTTTCCCCACGCCTCTTTGGCAGCATGTGCTGCGTCAAGTGCGAGTTCTATATCCTCTTCAGTTGAACGTGCGACTTCTGTAAATTTCTTGCCAGTTACCGGTGTTGGATTGTCGAAGTATTGCTTATTCTTTGGCGCAACCCATTTGCCACCAATAAAGTTTTCATATCTCTCCTTGAAATTAACTTTTGAACCTTTTGTATTTGGAAATGCGTACACCTGATTTTCTAGTGCTGATACCACTAAACATTCCTCCCTGTTTCCGTTGGTTGATTTCCAACTGTGACTGTTGCGGTGATTTACACACACACACTATTACTCTACGTTTCAGCACTCAAGGATATGCCTTACTTTTTTAATTGAATTTCATTAGAACTTTTTCTCGGTCACATATTTCCTTTCAAAGATCTTTAATTGTTCATGTCTCCGTAATAGTTTGTTCATATTTACCTAGTAGTATAAGGGTATTAAGAGAAACGGAGGAATTCATTATGAATAATGAAAATAAAAAAGGCTCTGTTAAACGTTTTCTATCGACAATTAGTGCAGGTATCATTGGTTCGGTTTTAACGCTTGGTGTTGTTATGAATACAAACATCATTCAGAAGCCTTCTACAGATAACTCTCCTGTTACTGAAGAGTCTGCCGGATATACTGTAGAACAAACAAGTGCGAAGCCAGATAAATCACTATCCGATATGGTTGAACAGTCATCAAGTGCAATCGTAGGAATTGTTAACTTCCAAAATAGCGATAATCGCTTCAATTCTGAATCCAAAAGCGTGGAAAGCGGTGCGGGCTCTGGAGTGATTTATAAAATAGATAAACATTATGCTTATATTGTTACAAATAACCATGTCATTGAAGGAGCAAACAAGCTTGAAGTGTCCCTTGAAAATGGAGAAAGAGCAACAGCTGAGCTTGTTGGTAAGGATGCACTAAGCGATCTTGCTGTATTAAAAATCGATGCGAAGTATGCAGATACGGCTTTAGAATTTGGAGATTCTGACACACTTCGTGCGGGAGATCCTGTTGTGGCTATTGGGAACCCACTAGGCCTAGACTTCTCTGGAACTGTGACTCAAGGTATTGTCAGTGCGGTCGATCGCTCGATTACAGTAAAAACATCTGCCGGGGAATGGGAATTTAACGTTATCCAAACAGATGCCGCTATCAATCCCGGAAACAGTGGTGGAGCACTGATCAATTCAGCAGGTGAAGTCATTGGTATTAACAGCCTTAAAATTGCTGAAAAAGGTGTTGAAGGTCTCGGCTTTGCCATACCAAGTAACGAAGTCATCCCCTTAATAGAAGAGATGACGAAAAACGGCCAAGTAGAACGGCCATATATCGGCATCGGAATGGCCGAACTCAGTGAAGTACCTCAAATGTATTTGCAAGAACTGCCGGATTCCGTTAAAGGCGGAGTTATCGTGGCAAGTGTAGACCCTGAGTCCGCTGCAGGAAAAGCTGGTATTCAAATAGAAGACGTTATTACATCTCTTAATGGAACAGACATAAAGAGTTCGACTGAATTGCGTAAACTTCTTTATTCCAGCCTTAAAATAGGCGACAAAGTAACATTCACAATTTATCGTGGAGCTGAATTGCTTACAATTGAAGCTACTTTAACAAGCAACAATAAGCCTGTAACTAAATAACAGCCTGGCACCTATGAACTGTTCCTACAGGTCATAGGTGTTTGTTGTTGCATATTTAAAAAATTCCGTTTACTTTGAAGAGAATAGTACATTGGAGAGGAGGTTCGTCGCTTGAAAATATTAGTAATAGAGGACAACGAAAGTGTCTCTTCAATGATTGAGCTCTTTTTTTCTAAAGAAGGAATTGACGGTACTTTTGAAATGGATGGTTTAAAGGGGCTTGAACTTGCCAAACAGGGCGATTGGGACTGTCTGATTATCGACTGGATGCTTCCTGGAATGGACGGCGTATCAATTTGTCAGCAGTTGCGAAAAGAGAACTATTCCGTTCCCATCATCATGCTGACCGCAAAAGATAGTGAATCCGAGCAAGTACTGGGGCTCGAAATGGGTGCCGATGATTATGTGACCAAACCTTTTAGCCCCCTTGCACTCATGGCCCGCATTAAAGCAGTAACGCGAAGGTACGCTCCATTAAAAGAAGAGATGCCTATAGAAGGTATAGTCGAAACAAAACACTTCAAAATCAATTTAAATACACGAGAAGTGTTGTTAAATGAAAAACCTGTTTTAAATCTGACACCTAAGGAATTCGATCTTCTGTATCACTTTGTCCAGCACCCCAAGCAAGTGTTTTCACGTGACCAATTGCTAGACAGTGTATGGGGTTATGATTTTTACGGTGATGATCGAACTGTAGATGTTCATATTAAGAGACTTCGTACAAAAGTTTCGACAGATGAGCAACCCTTTTTTCACACAGTCTGGGGTGTTGGTTACCGATTCGACGAAACCTTTGAAAATAGAGATGATGCACAATGAAAATAAAATACGTATACCAGCTCATCGTAAGTCATGTGAGCGTAATTGTGATTTCCTTTTTACTCATTAGCTTATTGTTCTCACATTACGTCGAACAATTTGTTTATGATAATAAAACCGAGGAACTTTCATCATACGGCCAAAGTATTTTACAAGACTTTGAGAACAATCAACAAAACTCAGCAAATATACTTAAAAATTATGGACACGTCCTTCAGGGAAGAGATATTCAGTACAGTCTTTTTGATGAAAGGTCAGCGATCATTTATTCGACAAGTACAAATACCCCCCGCATCGAACTCAATGAGGATGAATGGGGACATCTTAAAACTGGACATAAGATTACTGTTAAACAGGACTTTAAACGATTCCATGAAGGCGTCACATTCGTCTTGCTTCCACTTCATTTGAACAACCAATTTGTTGGAGGTATTTTACTGACGTCTCCAATAAAAGGCTCCCGAGAAGTCATCTCACAAATGAATAACTACTTAATATATACGACAATTATCGCACTAGCCGTGGCCTTTCTTTTAAGTTGGATACTGTCTACGTTCCATGTAAAACGCATCAAACGGCTAAGAGAAGCAACTTCAACTGTCGCCCACGGTGATTATTCTGTGCGAATCCCACATACAGACTTTGATGAAATCGGAGAACTTGCGGGGGATTTCAATGGAATGGTTGAAAAACTAGATCTTTCGATGGAAGAAATTAAAAGCCTTGAAAATAGACGGCGCCAGTTTATGGCTGATGTTTCCCATGAACTGAGAACACCACTTACGACAATCCGTGGAGTGATTGATGGGTTAAAAAACAATATGATTGCCGAAGATGAGAAGGAAAAAGCACTTGGACTGGCTCGAAATGAGACCATGCGACTCATTCGCCTCGTTAACGAAAATCTAGATTATGAAAAAATCCGTTCGAACCAAATAACACTTAACAAACAAAGTATTCAACTCGTAGAGCTATTGAATATTATCAAAGACCAACTTGACGGTGCTGCAGGTGAACGGAATAATGTGATTCTTATCGTCTCTGAACCAGATGTAACTGTCTTTGCTGATTACGATCGTCTTACCCAAATTTTAATTAACATTACAAAAAACAGTATTCAATTTACAGAAAATGGGACAATTACGTTAAGAGGAACCGCACTGAAAAATGAAACGATGATTGAAATTGAAGATACAGGGATAGGAATCGATCCTGCGGATATCGAAAAAATATGGAGTCGTTTTTACAAAGCAATCCTTTCACGAACGACAAATCCTTACGGAGAGTTTGGTCTTGGCTTATCCATTGTGAAACAACTTGTTACAATGCATGATGGAACAATTCAAGTTACGAGCGCGACGGGAAAAGGGACAAAATTCACCATTATAATCCCCCATTAAAGTTCACAAAATTGCCATGAGTTTATGTGGTTATTTTCCCGTTAATAGTTTGTTCATAATTGCAATGTATGATAAGTTTATATCTAACGAATTGGAGGCAATATAATGTTTAAGAACTGGAAGAAATCACTACTAAAGGCAGGTATACTCTCCTCTCTCCTAGTCGTTGCTGTAGGTTGTTCAAACGAAGAATCGATTGCATCAGTTGAAGGGGACAAAATTACCAAAGATGAATTATATGAAGTTCTCGTACAATCTCAAGGAGAACAAGCACTTTCCGCACTAATTGATGAAAAAGTCATTGCACTCGAAGTGAAAAAGAAAAAAATCAAAATTTCTGACGAAGACATTGATAAGGAACTAGAGACATATATTGAAAATGCTGGCGGTCAAGAAGCATTTGAAGCTACTCTAGAACAGAATGGTATTACAGAAGCTCAGCTTAAAGAAAACATTGTTCAATACTTATCAATCCGTAAATTGATTGAACCTAGAATTGACATAACAGACGAAGAAATTAAAGCGTACTTTGATGAAAATAAAGCGCAATTGGATCAGCCCGAATCCGTTGAGGCGAGCCATATTCTTGTAGAAGATGAAGCAACAGCAAAAGAAGTTGCACAAAAGATTGCTGATGGCGATGATTTTGCAGCTTTAGCAAAAGAATATTCTACAGATGCTTCCAATGCTGAAAAAGGTGGAGAACTTGGATTCTTCCCACGCGGAAAAATGGTTCCTGAGTTCGACGAGGCAGCATTTTCTATGAAACCAGATACGATAAGTGATCCTATTAAAACAGATTTCGGATACCATATTATTAAATTAACGGATAAAAAAGAAGCAACAGAAGCTGTTTTAGAAGACCATAAAGAAGATATAAAAGAAGGACTTTTCGAAGAGAAATTACAAGCTCAGTATGTCGAATGGTTAGACGAAGTACGAGCTGATTATAAGATTGAAAACTCTTTAGAGAAAAAAGAAACAAAAGATAAAGAGAAAAAGTAAAACTTTAACAACATAAAAACATTGACATCCTCTGATAACTAATGTAAATTATGCTCATGAGTAATTATTGATAACCGAATAGCAACATCTCTTATCAAGAGTAGCTGAGGGAAAGGCCCGTTGAAGCTCGGCAACCACCTACTGTGAACAAACAGTAGAAAGGTGCTAAATCCTACAAGACATTTCTGTCTTGAAAGATGAGAGAGGATTATCGTATTTCCTATTGTATAAATACGCCTCTCTATTTCTGATAGAGAGGCTTTTTGTATTATTAAAAATTAACTACACAACATTAGGAGGAATTTTATATGAAAAGAATTGTAGTTCTATTATCATTAGTCTTGTTAATTGGTGTCCTTTCAGCTTGTGGAAGTAAAGACAAAGAAACAGGTAAAGCATTAAGCGAGGAAAAAATCGTCGTTGGTGTTACAGCAGGTCCACATGAGCTCGTAGTAAATAAAGTGAAAGAACTTGCTGCAAAAGAAGGTTTAGAAATTGATGTTAAAGTTTTCACAGAATATATTTTACCAAACACAGCATTATCTGAAGGAGATTTGGATATCAACAGCTTCCAAACACTACCCTTCTTAGAGAAAGTAAACAGTGACCGTGATTTGAATCTAGTCCACGTCGCAAAAACTATTTTACTTCCAATGGGTATTTACTCAGACAAATTCGACAGTATTGACGATATCCCTGACGGAGCATCTTTCGGAATGCCAAATGATCCAAGTAACGGTGCACGTGCTCTGATTGTATTAGAAGCGGCCGGCGTGATTACACTAAGAGATGAAGATAAAACTACTGGAACAGTACAAGACATTGTAGAAAATCCGAAAAACTTGAAATTTGTTGAATTAGAGGCATCACAACTTCCTAAACAACTTATTGAATTGGACTTTGCTGCCATTAATACAAACTTTATTTTAGCAGCTGGTAAAAACCCAGTCGAAGATTCCATCTTCTTAGAATCTAAAAGCTCTCCTTACGTAAACTACATCGTTGTACGTGAAGAAAACAAAGACGATGCTGTCGTTAAAAAGTTTGCTGAACTCTATCAATCCGATGAAGTAAAAGAATTCATAAAAGAAGAATTCAACGGAACAATCCTCTCAAGCTGGGAATAACAAAAGCTGAAGCGCCTGGTAGACCCGACAGGCACTGGAAGACAAGAAAGAGAAGTTGCGCACTTTGACTTCTCCTTCTGTTCTGAAGTGACCCGAGGGGCTAGGCGCTGAAGGCTATACGGTAACAAAAGCGGATGTGCATCTCTCATTAAGCAGTTTTTTCTCTAGAAAGGAATGAGTGTCATGATTAAATTAAACAATGTTTCAAAAGTGTTTGAATCGAAAAGTGGAGATGTCAAAGCAGTTAGCAATGTCAATCTTCATGTGAAAAAAGGTGAAATCCATGGTGTTATCGGGTACAGCGGAGCAGGAAAAAGTACACTTATCCGATGTGTCAATTTACTTGAAAGACCCACTGTTGGAGAAGTATTTATTAGTGGAACAGAAATGACAACCCTTCCTTTGAACAAACTGCGTGAAATGAGACAAAACATTGGTATGATTTTTCAAGGGTTTAATTTATTAAAAACGGCAACGGTCTTCGAAAATATTGCGATTCCACTTAAATTGCTCGGGCTCGATAAAAACGAAGTTGAGCTGCGCGTCGTGAAATACTTGGAAATTGTTGGCTTAACAGATCGTCAAAAGGCATATCCAAATCAATTGTCTGGTGGACAAAAGCAACGCGTCGCTATCGCTAGAGCTTTGGCACAAGAACCAAAAATTTTACTTAGCGATGAAGCAACAAGTGCTCTTGATCCTGAAACGACAGAATCGATTTTGGATTTACTGTTGAAAGTAAACGAAGAGCTCGGCATAACCATTTTACTCATCACACATGAAATGAATGTCATTCAAAAGATTTGTGATTATGTGTACGTTATTGAAGGCGGAGAACTCATTGAGCACGGGTCTACGATAGACTTATTTGCAGCACCGAAAGAAGAAACGACTACGAAGTTCTTAAACACTATTGCTCAGCGTAAAATTCCTACTTCATTAGTACAACAATTAAATCTTACTGGTAATGTTTCAAGATTAACTTTTGTCGGTGAAGCAGCAGGACAACCACTGATTGCTTTAGCAACCGAAAGATTCAATGTGACTCCTAATATTTTATCGGCGAATATTATTGAACTGAAAAACGGTATCGTCGGTAACATTGTCATACATCTTGTTGGTGAAACAAATAACATCATCAATGCTATTGAGTTCCTTAAAGAACAAGGCGTTGGTGTTGAGGAATTGGAGGGATAATGAATGGATAAATATGAAGAGTTCATGACTAAATGGTTACCAGTAATCGGAAAATCAATTGTAGAAACTTTTCAAATGACCATCGTTTCCCTACTGATTTCGATTGTCATCGGGGTATCGCTTGGAATTATATTAGTACTTACACGTCCAGGTCAATCTTTTGAAAACAAATGGGTCTATCGTTTACTAAATCTAGGCGTTAATATCATCCGTTCCATTCCATTTATTATTTTATTGTTTTTCATCCTACCCTTTACTAAGTTTATTGCCGGAACGACGATTGGCGTTCAAGGGGTTATCGTACCTCTTGTAATTTACACAGCACCCTATATCGCAAGACTTATGGAAACTGCGTTACTTGAAGTCGATCAAGGCGTAATCGAAGCCTACACTGCAATGGGTATTAAAAGAAGATCTATCATTTGGAACGTTTTACTTAGAGAAGGAAGATCTTCAATCATTTTAGGCTTAACGATTGCAACGATTAGTTTAATTGGTGCAACGGCAATGGCTGGTCTTGTTGGAGCTGGGGGTCTTGGAGATCTTGCGTATAGATATGGGCATATCCAATACGAAGTGAACGTTATGTATGCAGTTGTCTTTATACTGATCATTCTCGTACAAACGATACAAGTTGTAGGTACCTATTTTGCAGCCCGCCTTAAAAGGGATTGAAAGGATTGAATGTGCATGACTCGCAAAAAAAGCAACGACTCTTTTCTTCAAACAATGTCTTCATCTACAGATGAACAGTTCCCTATCAACTTTAAAGCATTGGAAGAAAAGGCAAGTACTTTATTATCTAAAGGAGCCTTTGGATACATCCAATCTGGTGCAGGAGGAGAAGAGACACTGCAAAAAAACACGTCCTCCTTTTCAAAACTTTCGATTGTTCCAAGATTTTTAAACGATGTATCTACTGTGGATACGAGCATCACATTATTCGGTCGTACATATCCACAACCTTTTCTCTTGGCACCGGTAGGTATGTTAAAACTTGCACATGAAGATGCCGAAATTGCGGCAGCTAAAGCAGCAGCAGAATACGGAATTCCATATATCCAAAGTACAGTTTCAAGCTACTCGATAGAACAAATTGCGGCAGAAACAGGCACGAGCCCAAAATGGTTTCAATTATATTGGTCCAACAATAAGGAGATCTCTTACAATATGGTTCGTAGAGCTGAAAAAGCTGGCTATGAAGCAATTGTATTGACCGTTGATACGGTTATGTTGGGGTGGCGTGAAGAGGATTTACGAAATCAATTCTCTCCACTTAAATTAGGTCTTGGAAAAGCAAACTATGAAACCGATGATGTCTTTTTAGCTGGTTTACCAAATAAAGAGGAAGAAACCATTATTCAAGGTATTGTCGACAATATCCATCACCCTACACTAAATTGGGCAGATGTTGCCGAACTGAAAAAGAGAACGTCCTTACCAATCCTATTAAAAGGAATTCTTCATCCGGACGATGCACTTTTGGCGATTCAAAACGGCATCGACGGTATTATTGTTTCAAACCACGGTGGAAGACAGCTTGACGGGGTGGTATCGAGTATCGATGCCCTTCCTGCAATAGTAAATGCTGTGAATAAGCAAATCCCAGTTTTGCTTGACAGTGGAATTCGACGGGGTGCAGATATTATTAAAGCCATTGCCTTGGGAGCCGACGCTGTGTGTATAGGCAGACCTTATGTGTACGGCCTTGCTGCGGGTGGACAACTCGGAGTAGAAAAAGTAATTGATGGGTTTATTCAAGAAACGAGTATTTCAATGGCATTGACCGGTGTTGCAAAAGCACAGGATCTTCGCAATGTGACGATAGTGAATTCATAACAAGACATTTTTAATAAAGAAGCAAAAATCCGACCTATTTAAGGTCGGATTTTTTGTTGTACGCATATGAAAAAACCCATTAACTCTAATTTTTATAATTAGGCATTTAAAACTTTTAAGGCCTGTCCTACGCTTAGCGTACGCATCGCCTGATATTGAACAGCCGCTTTTAGAGCTGGAATATCATCCGTGATTTTTCCTTCCGAGCTTACAGTTGCACTTGTTCCGTAAGGATTCCCATTCGCCTCACCTGCAACAGCATCTGTGTAGCCTGGTGCTGCTACGATTGCACCCCAATGATACATTGTCGTATAAAGTGAAAGAATCGCTGCTTCTTGACCGCCATGTAGATTTTGAGCAGAGGTCATCGCACTTACTGCTTTATTCGAAAGCTTTCCTTGGAACCAGAGTCCGCCCAATGTATCGATAAAACTTTGCATTTGACTCGTAATATTCCCAAAGCGTGTTGGCACACTAAAAATCAGGGCATCTGCCCATTCCAGATCCGCTTCAGTTGCAACTGGAATATCCTTTGTCGCTTCCATATGCGCTTTCCAACCAGGCGTTGAATCGATTAACGCCTGAGGTGCTGTTTCGGGTACTTTTACGAGTCTCACTTCAGAACCTTCTGCTTTCGCTGCTTCTGAAGCCCATAGTGCCATTTGATAATTCGTACCTGTTGAACTGTAGTATACAATTGTGGTTTTCGTTTTTTCTGTTTCCACAACATCCATATTTCCAAGCAGTCTGTATAGATATCCCATTGCTTCTTCACCACTTTCCAGCATTAGTGTTCTATTATACCACTTGAAGGACTGTATGCTTTTCTATTCAAAATTTGAGTGCCGCCAGTATTGCCAAGCCGTTATTTCTGACATCCAGGCAAGTCCCTTACTTTCAGCTAAATGGATTGGCATCCAGTTTTTTTCACTTCCACGAGACATATATATTTCATGATGTGGTGCTTGGTCATGGAATCCAGTTATATCAAATGTACCATTTCTTTGCATAACCGCTCGAACTTCGTAGTCAATTTCTGGTGCTGTAACGAGCGGGTTCCCGACAGAATGAGTGAGAAGAAATCCAACTTCTTCTTCCTCATGATCCAGTCTTACGAGTTTGATACCGTCGTAAGAAGCAACTGCCTTTTGCCGGAATCTTTTTGCCCGGTTATAGGAGACCGTTTGTCCAATCTCTTTTGTAAAGGTCAACGGCGTCTTAGGTTTATCATAAGCAAGTTCGATATCGACACGCGTCCTAAAACGTTCAGCTTCTGAATCAAAGTCCCGATTGTCTCCTTTAAAATAGTGATCCATTGCTAGTATATTAGGGTTTTTTATCCACTTTTCTTTTATAAATGTTGTGTACCTAAATTTCCATCGATTTATGTTTGTCCTTCGTTGTTTCTCAAGCACAGGAATGAGCAATGCATTCGGTTTCCCAATTAACTTCGTAACTCTAAATTCTTCAGTCGTTGCTTCTTCTTTGTTGGATACAGGATTCAGCGCTCCAAAAATACCCGCTACCACCGATTTACTTTTACTAAGTGTTTCTTCCGATTTCGCAAGAAGACGCTTTGACAGAATCGTATACACATATGATTCATCTAAAGAAAATCTGTAATCGGTAAAATGATTTGTCTTTACCGCTACCATAAACTCGTTATTCCGATAGACATTGTATTCGTCCACTTCACTAATTTCTTCCCATGACAAAACAATCTTCGTTTTCGTAACAATGGTCGACATAACAAGAAACTGAAGGGGATTTTCAATGTTCCGCTGTTCAGCATAAGCTGACGTTTGCAATGCAATGACCCTTACTACTTTATCGTTTTCAACTTGCTCAATTGAATAAGTGTACATTCTCGCATGATTGAAATCTCCATCTTTGAACTCTGCTACAGTCCCTTCATAAAGAAGTTCTCGATCACGATAAACATGATACATTCCACCAATATCATGCCATGTAAACTCTATTGAGTTTGGATGATGTGATAATGATTTTATTTCGAACTTCTTCAATAGTAAGTCCTCCCTTGAATTCCATCGATTTAATTCTTTATGAGTAATTATTGCCTTTAATTGAACCGCTTTAAACCCTTAGATAGAAATACTAAAGTAATTAGTAAAACATTTAAAGTATATAAATCAAATACACTTCCATCTAAACAGTCCTATTAGCAAAGGATAGATGAGTTGCTAATAGGACTGTCTATCTTTCACGACTTGACCGGAACAATTCTATGTGATAATGTTTTAATGTTATAACAGTAGTACGCTCGTGCTACAACCGCACTGAAAAGGTCTAAGTATCCTTATGGGATCACCTTTAACGGCGAGTCTGAGTATAAGAGGAGGTATAAGTATGTACGCAATTATTGAAACAGGCGGAAAACAACTTAAAGTTGTTGCAGGCCAGGAAGTTTATATCGAAAAAGTAGCAACTGAAGTTGGCGAAATCGTCACTTTCGACAAAGTGCTATTCGTAGGTGGAGACGATGTAAAAGTAGGCGTTCCATTCGTGGAAGGAGCTTCTGTCACAGCGAAAGTTGTTGAACAAGGCCGCGCTAAAAAAATTACTGTTTTCAAATACAAACCGAAAAAGAATTACAAGCGAAAACTAGGTCATCGTCAGCCATTTACAAAAGTTATCATTGCCGATATTACACTGTAAGGCCGACATGATTACAATTAATGTAAACAAAGACAAATCGGGTCGCATTCTGTCGTTTGAAATGACCGGCCACGCTGATTTTGCTGAACACGGAAAAGATCTTGTATGTGCAGGTGCATCTGCTGTATCTTTCGGTGCAGTCAATGCAATCATCTCACTTACAGGCAAGACACCTGATATCCAACAAGGATCTGATGGTGGATATTTGAACGTCATACTTCCGAATTCTTCAGAAAATGATCACGACATACAGTTGATTGTAAAAGCGATGGTTGTTTCTTTACAAACAATCGAAAATGACTATGGGCACTATATAAAAGTACTTTTTAAAGAGTAGGAGGTGGCACATAATGTTACGTTTAGATCTCCAGTTTTTCGCATCGAAAAAAGGTGTTGGTTCAACTAGAAACGGTCGTGACTCTCACGCACAACGTCTTGGAGCAAAACGCTCTGACGGACAATTCGTTACAGGTGGATCAATCCTTTATCGTCAACGCGGAACTAAAATTCACCCAGGTGAAAACGTAGGTCGTGGAAGCGATGATACACTTTTCGCTAAAATTGACGGCGTCGTTCGCTTTGAGCGTCTTGGCCGCGATAAAAAGAAAGTCAGCGTTTATACTGAAGTTAAAGAAGCTTAATCGCTGACTAAAAAGGACTGCATTTTATATGCAGTCCTTTTTTATTTCCTTTTTAGTGGCATTGAACAACATCGAAAAGAACCACCTGATTTTATAATCTCAGAAAAATCAACTTCAATAACTTCAAATCCATGAGAACGCATGGCATCGTTAACATTTGCATTTTGAGGTAAGCTAAATACTTTTCCTTGACCAATCGACAGGACATTCGTTCCCATACTGAATTGTTCTTCTTCACTAACTTCAATAAGTTTATAGTTTTTCGAAAGCATTTCAACTGTCTTTTCATCAAGAGCTTCGGGATAAATCAAACCTACTTCAGGAGATAGAATATTGAATACACAATCGAGATGCAAATACTTCTCATTAAACGGCACTTTAATAATTTCATGTTGAGGTAAATCGACTTTAAGTTTATGAATGGCCTCATTCGAAGTACGACTGCTCACGCCAACATAGACTTTCGAACGATCGACTATGACGTCTCCACCTTCTACCCGATTCGTAGTTGTGAGGTAAGAAATGTCCTCCTCTTCCAGCCATCCTTCAAGCACATCTTCTTCGCCTTTACGAATATCGCTCGCCATTTCCGCGACAAAAATGTCATCGCCTACTGTAAAGCCGATATCACGTGTGAATACTTGTTCCGGGAATTTTTCAGAAGAAGGTAGTTTAATCACTTCAACGCCATGTTCCTTCAGCTTTCTTTCAAATTCTCCATGTTGCTGCATCGCTAGCTCTACATTTATATTGTCTTCTTTGTACTTTTTTTGAACATCATTTATAACATCATCAATAGCCATAAATTCTGGTTGACATATTAAGACACGAAGCAATGTTTCATACTCAGTATTGCAATGTGTTTCTGGTATTTGTGAATTCATTTTTTTATCCTCCAGATACTTTTTATCATCTTTAGTGTTTTTCCCTACTTTTGTCGAATTAAACATAACTAAAACAGGAACTATGTAAAAGCATTTAAGCTTTTTTATAGTTCCTGTCGATTTCCCGGGGAATAACTCGAATTAGTTCCTGGACATTCCATAATATAGATTCATTTCTTGTTCCGGAACCATGCCGCCTCCTGTTCCCCATACAATATGTGTGGCTGTCGAAAGTTCCGCACCCTTAATATGTTCACGGATAACATTGATAGGTCCTGTCATTCCAGCAAGTGCAGATGGTTCAAGACGAATACCTTCAATGTCTGCTGCTAATTTAAGCAATTGAAACATTGTTTCGTCTGAAAGTGTATAGCAGCCGGACAACAGAGGTTCCATTGTTTTCCCAACAAATCCAGATGCCGTTCCAACTGCGAGTCCATCTGCAGCTGTTTTGTTATCCAGACCGAAGTCTTGAACTGAAATCCCGTCATGAAGACCTGTCATCATTCCAAGCATCATACAAGGTGAATGTGTTGGTTCTGCGAAGAAACAGTGTACATGATCTCCAAACGCAAGCTTCAGGCCGAATGCCACTCCTCCAGGTCCACCACCAACACCACATGGCAAATAAACGAAAAGAGGATTTTCTTCATTGACAGTTGTTCCACGCTCTTTTAATTGTGCAGCGAGCCTTTCACCAGCAACTGCATACCCTAAAAATAGGTCAATGGAATTTTCATCATCTACAAAGTGGCAAGTTGGATCCTCGTCTGCTTGACGACGACCTTCTTCGACCGCTTTGCTGTAGTCTTCCACATATTCGATAACGGTTACTCCCTTTTCTCGGAGCATTTCTTTCTTCCATTTTTTTGCATCTGCAGACATATGGACCGTGACGTTGAAACCAAGTTTTGCGCTCATTATTCCAATGCTTAACCCCAGATTCCCCGTAGATCCAACTGCTATCTTATGCTTTGAAAACAGATTTTTAAATCCTGATTCTGCAAATTTTGCATAGTCCTCCCCTATAGTAATCAGTCCATTTTCAAGTGCAAGAGTTTCCGCATGTTTTAAGATTTCATAAATCCCCCCACGCGCCTTAATCGACCCAGAAATAGGAAGTATATTGTCTTGTTTCAGAAGTAAATCACCAGGAATTTGAATTCCGTATTTTTCTTCAAGTGCTGCTTTCATTTTTGGAATTGCAGTGAGTGGTGATTCGATAATTCCATTGGACACAATCGTTTCTGGAAAAACAGATTTGATGTACGAAGCGAAACGTTCCAATCGGTCGGATGCGTCTTGCACTTGCATTTTGGTAATACCCGTTTTTGAAATACCTGTAGTAACCGACTCCAGTAACGGATTAAGCCAAAGCACTTGTTCTTTGCTAATCATTTTCTCTATAAGAGGCAACTGTTCTTTCCACTTGTTCACTTCATTCGTATTTAACATAAGTAACTACCTCGACTTCCTGAAAGTTGTACGAACAGTATACCATGCACCAATTTTTCCCCACAAATTAAGAAAATATCTGTCGACAAGCTTGTGAAATAAATAGAGTATTGAATTGCCTATGTCCACACACACACCGCAATCTCCAAAGTCGAATACGCTAGAACAATGATTCAACATAGGTGGTGTGTTAAATGTTATTTCCCAAAGTACTTGCGGGTCCCATTTTACGGAGAGTAGACAGACAATCAGTTACAATTTGGATTGCAACGAGTCAATCTTTTGAAATCAATGCAAGAATATTTACTTTAGAACAAGAAATTGCCCTCGACACTATAAGCGAAGTGACTTCAATTTGTACGGGTGAGAAGTTATTTATTCATCTCATACAAATTCATGGTCGCTTTCCAACAGATACATTGCTTGGTTATAACTTGTTCCTTCAGGACATCAATAAAATATATGACTTGAAAAGCCTCGATTTAATTTCAGAAAACAAAATGCAATCTATTACTTATGGTGACCTTCCCTATCCCTCATTTTTTATTCCCGATAGGTCGAACTCAAATTTTCTATATGCCTCCTGTCGAAAGTTTCACGGTATCGGTGAGGATACCCTTATTGCAGGAGATCGAATTATCGAGGATGCCCAAATGGATTTAGAGAAACGACCACAAGCCTTGTTTCTTCTTGGTGACCAAATCTACGCAGACGATGTAGCGGACCCGCTTTTTCCTGTCATTCAATCCGTTGCCGTTCATCTCATAGGACACGAGGAAGATCTTGCCCAGTTTAATGGCACACTGAACGATGAACATTTTCGCAAGGTCATTCATCAAGTAAATGGCCGCCAGTTCATAACGAGCAAACTTTGCAATTTCACTTCGTCTAATGCCGGAAATCATTTAATGACATTCGGAGAGTATGCCGCCATGTATCTGTTATCATGGAGTCCCAGTCTTTGGGAAAGCGTGTACATTCCTCCCTATGATGAAATGCTTGAGAGGAACAGCATCCACTTACTATTTCCAGGAGATAAAGCCGAACAAAAACAATCTAGAACAAGATACAATGAGCAAACTGAAAAGCTTCTCCAAACTATGGCGGGGCTGCAGAATGTTCGAAGATTACTGGCGAACGTTCCAACATATATGATTTTCGATGACCACGACATCACAGATGATTGGAATTTATCAGCCGATTGGATAACCCAAGTGTCACAATCACCACTTGGAAAACACGTCATCGCAAATGGATTAAGTGCTTATTGGATTTTTCAAGGGTGGGGCAATGAGCCACAACGATTCGAGGAAAAGTTTATAAAGTCAATGAGCCATCATTTTGCAGGCTTCACTGCTCACTCAGTTGCTTATGTACATTGGGTAAAACGACTTTGGTCATACAAAGACTGGCATTTTGTTGCACCAACAAAACCGTCTGCTCTATTTCTCAATACCCGAACGATTCGGCAGTTTGATCATTTACCCCAAGCTGTAAAAGTCGGTTGGATTTTTAAAGAAAGTACACGCAGTCCAAGATTGATTGGGACAGAGGGTTGGAATTCAGTATCCAAAACACTTTTCCAGTCAGGTTGGATAAAAGGCGACCCCTTGCTTATTATTTCACCGACACCGTTATACGGTATGGGCCTCGTTGAATCTGTTTTACATTCCTACGTCTATCCACTTCGCGCAATCGGAATTCCTGTGGATGAGACACTTGATTTCGAGGCTTGGAAATACAACGGAAAAGGATTTAGTGATTTTCTAACAAACATTTTCAATTGGAACCCATCGCAGTGCATTATATTATCAGGAGATGTTCATTACGCTTCAGCTGTCACCTCCCACGTTAAGCTAAATTCTTCTGCAATGACTATTCTCCAATTTACAAGTAGTCCAACGAAAAACAAAAGTTTTACAGGAATGTGGGGATTTCTTCTGAGATCAGCAATCTGGCTAAACGTAAGAAAAAGGAAAGGGAAGATTCTTCAGCGACATTGCATCGATTCTTTTACAATCGTGAATAAAGAACAAGACTCTTCGTGTTCTGAATGTCCAATATGGCAAGAAAAGCTGCGCTATTTGTCCACAACCAGTGGTGCCATTGTTGAGACGAAAAACAACATCGGTCGGTTGTTGATAGGAGACAAGTTTGTGCAAAACACTCTTTTACAAATAAAAGGGGAAAAGCTAAAGGAAACTACTTTCGAGAAAATAAACTTCTAAAATAACATAAAAAAACTCCGCCATCTCGAAACGATAAGCGGAGTTTCCCTGTTTATAATTTTGTTCGCACATCCCATAGTTCAGGAAAAAACTGATGATCAAGCACGGACTTTAGATAATTAACACCAGACGAACCACCTGTACCCATTTTAAATCCAATAATCCGCTCAACTGTCTTCATATGTCTGAAACGCCACTGCTGGTGACTGTCTTCAATATCAACCAATTTCTCCGCAAGCTGATATAAGTTCCAATGATCATCGACATTTCGATATACTTCGAGCCATGCATCCGCGACTGTTGAATCTCCTTTGTACGTAACTGTGAAATCCCGTGCAAGTAAATCTTCATTAATCGGAAAACCTGCTCTCGCAAGCGCACGAATGGCTACATCGTAAATACCTGGAGCATGATATGCAGTTTCCAGGCTTTCAGCTAATTCTGGATCTTTTTCATAAATCTTTAATATATGCGGTTGTTTGTATCCAAGAGCAAATTCAATCAGCCGATTCTGATAGGACTGAAATCCAGAAGCGCGGCCCAGACTCTCGCGAAACTCCATATATTCTGCTGGCGTTAGCGTTGCTAATACATCCCATGCCTGAATAATTTGCGTCTGTATTCTGGACACACGAGCAAGCATTTTGAAGGCTTCGGGAAGTTCATCTTTTTCAATTGAAGTGATTGCTGTATTCAACTCATGCAAAATAAGTTTCATCCATAACTCACTTACTTGATGAATCACAATGAATAACATCTCATCATGATGACCTGATAACCGATTTTGGCTCGTTAGCAATTTATCCAAATTTAAATATTCACCATAGGTCATATTGTCTTTAAAATCTGTATGAATTCCTTTTTCACTCACTTAAATCGTCCCTTTCGATTGGCTTTAATACAGCTCGAACCGGGCTACCATCACCGTTTACTAGTGGTAACGGCAATGCAATCAATTCATAATTACCGGGTTCTACTTTATCGAGCACGATGTTTTCTAAAATTAATACTCCATTTTTGTGCAACGAGTGGTGTGCTTCTACAATTTTACTGTCTTCCGGATCTACAGAAGGCGTATCGATGCCAATAAGTTTAACGCCTCTTTCTTTTAATAGCGGGCCGATGTCTTCACGTAAATAAGTGAACGTTTCCGGAAACACATTCGGATCCGGTCGGCTTAATGTTTTAAGTAAAATCCGCTTTGCTCCGCGAAAATCAATGGATTCTAATTCAGACCTTCCAACGCTGCGATTTCCAGTTACATCAATAACAAGAGCTCCTCCAATGTACGTATTTATATCAAGGTCAAGGACTTTTTTCCCTAAATCGTCAAAATGGAAAGGTGCATCAATATGTGTTCCCATATGTGTGCTTGTCGTTAACTTCCCAATATTTACTGAACCCGTGTCCGCTTTTGAAAATGCTACTTCATAAGTAAACGGTGTATCCCCTGGCCACTGCGCAATTGAATTTTGAAGTGGTTGTGAAATATCGATCCATTTCCCCGTCATGCAACCACTCCTCGTTTATTTTCAAATTTTTCATACCGTTTTTCATCCATTATTACTTTTAGCTTTTGGATCGTATGCCAGACGTCTTCAAATGTATTGTAAAGCGCTACAGGAGCAAGACGAACTCCATTGGGAGCACGGAAGTCTGGGATTACACCGGCTTCCTTAAGTGCTTTACAGATTCGCGCGGCCTCCTGATGTTCCAGTAAAATATGACCACCACGAGTATCGTCAATAGGATTACCCACAGTAAATCCGAATTCAGAAAGCTCATGTTCAACGAGCTTCATCATATAACCTGTTAGTTTAAGTGATTTCTCACGAATACGATCAATGCCAACCTCGTCGAACATTTCTAATGCACCAATAACTGGCGCCAAACTTAGGACATGTGGTGTGCCCACTTGAAAAGCACTTGAATCTTCTGCAGGATCCATTGTATGATTCATGTCAAACTGCGATTCTTTCTTTGAACCAAACCACCCTGCAAGACCCGGTGCGGTTCCGAAGTTTTTTTCATGAACAAATAATCCACCAACAGAACCAGGACCACCGTTCAGATGTTTGTATGTGCACCAAAATGCAAAGTCTACACCCCATTCATGAAGGCTGTGCGGAACTGAACCAATGGAATGACATAGGTCAAATCCAATTGGAATACCCCTGTCATTTGCAGCTGCTGCAATCTTTTCCATATTAAGTACTTGCCCACTTCGATACAGGACTCCCGGTAAGACAATCAGTGCGATATCTTCCGTCATAGCTTCAATGATTCGATCCTCTGACAAAAAACGCCCATCATCGCTTTCAACTTGTACAAGATGTTCTGCCGGATCTAATCCTTTCAACGCTATTTGACTTTTTAGTGCATAAATATCTGAAGGAAAATTAAGCTCATCTGCAAGAATCTTTGTTTTATTCCCAGTAGGTTTATAAAATGTTGCAACAAGCTGATGTAAATTCGACGTAGTCGATCCGGTAGCGATTACTTCGCCTAGTTTTCCTCCGACAAGTGGAGCCATTTTTCCGCCAACCGTTTCGGACATATAAAACCACGGATTTTCTCCTTCAGTCCATCCATCAATACCTAACGTCTTCCATGAATCAAGCAAATTTAAAAGTGTTGTTTCGGCTCTTTTTGATAATAACCCAAGTGAGTTTCCGTCCATATAAAGAACATCTTTCATTAAATAAAACTCGTTTTTATACTGTGAAATTTCATCTTGTGCATCTAATTTTATTGCCTCTTCAATCTTAAACATATACGAATCCTCCCGTTCAAAATTCAATTCTATCTATACAATATCACAAAAAAACACAGACAATAATTGCATCACTACAATTTCGCCTGTGGTCCATTATTATGCGACACTGTTTTTTCTCGCACGAATCAGTTTAAGGATATTTCCGCCTATTCCAAGAACGGCTACGATAATAATTGCAATTTTCACGAATAAATACCAATCTCGAACAAGTGCATGTAGTATAATTGCAGCGAGAATTGTCAGATGTGCTGGAATCATAAATGCCGCTTTTTTCTTAATTTCATAGAGATAAAAGAGTACCACAAAAACGCCCATCAAAACCCAACGAATTATCCCAAGAAGCTCCATGCCGGTCATTTGAACCAGCCCTTCTCTTTAAACCTTGAAATTGCTTCAATTCGATTACTGACATCCAATTTATCAAGAATTGTCGATATATAGTTGCGGACAGTGCCAGGAGATAAAAATAGCTCTCCTGCAATTTCTTTCGTCGATCTACCCTCAGCTATCAAACTTAGTACTTGGCTTTCCCGTTCAGTCAAAGGATTTTCTCCCGCATCCCCATCGCCGTATGCGATGTCTACAAGCTCTGGTGCATAGATACGTCTACCATCCACTATTGTTCGAATTGAACTGACCAACTCTTCAATAGGACTGTCTTTCAATAAATATCCGCGTACACCCGCTTTTCTTGCTCGCTCAAAATAACCAGCTCTTGCAAATGTAGTTAAAATAATAATTTTACAAGGATCTTCATGCAATTCTTCCGCTGCATCCAGGCCAGTTTTTACAGGCATCTCGATATCCATCACACATACGTCTGGTTCAAGTTCTCGAACGAGTTGAACTGCTTCTTCTCCATTTTTCGCCTTGCCAACAACTTCCATATCGTCTTCCATATTTAACAAGGACCCGAGTGCTCCGAGCATCATCCCTTGGTCTTCCGCTATGACAATGCGTATCACTTAATCACTCCCCAATAATATGTTTTAAAATAACCGGCACCTGAATCGACAACTTAGTACCTTCTCCGCCTTTAACATCTAGGCTACCGTTTACAAACTCAAGACGTTCACGTATTCCATCCAGACCATTCCCAGGCAATGTCTCTCCGCCTCTGGCAATTCCGATACCATTATCAGTAACCGTAATGACAAAGTATTTTGACGTATGTTCAAATGTAATATGACATTCCGTTCCATAGCTGTGTTTTACTACGTTCGTTACTGCTTCTTTTAAACACATACTTAATACATTTTCAACAATTGGCGTTATTCCTTCAAATGACGGATTTCCTTCAATCGTTAATTCCATTTCAGCTGCTTTTATTATTTGTTTAATACGAATGAGTTCATCTTCTAATTTCATTGCACGCATATCTTGAACTAGTTCGCGCACTTCTTTTAATGCAGTGCTCGCAGTTTGCCTTATATCATGCAACTCTTTTTTCGCTTGTTCGCTATTGATTGAAATCAGTTTTCCTGCAAGGTCACTTTTCAAGCCAATAAGCGAAAGTTTTTGTCCGAGTGTATCATGCAAGTCTCGTGCAATACGTTGTCGCTCTTCGAAAATAATGAGTTCGGAAATTCGTTCGTTTGCAACTTCTAATTGCCCTTCTAAGTTCTCTCTTTTATTACGATTGTAAAGATTAAAAGGCAATAGTACAACACCAATAAGACTCACTAAAATGAAGGGTAACTGAGGTAAAAATAAATCAATTTCAATGAAGAAGCCCAAAACTATCGCGGCTATCGTTGTTGCGAGATGGATTCCATATACGATGAAAAATCCAGCTGTATGACGAATATTACCTATGAATAGAGCTGTAAACAAGGAGAAATAGACAAACCCGAATAGTAATGTCATTACAATGTTAATGACCATTTCAAAGCTAATCCACATATAAAGTAGGCCACTTTTGGATTTAAATGAAAAACGATAAGATAAAAAGAATAAGAGCAACATTGTAATTCCAATAAATATTTGGATTCCAGACGAGGATCTAAAAATAAAGAAAAAGGGTAATAGGCAAAAAATAATCCAAACATAAATACTAAGCCATGGATTTTTCGGGAAAATACTATACCAACTTTGCATAACAGCTGTCCACCGCCTATCTGTTTAGTATACTATACCAAATTTTGAATAAAAGAAAACAACCATCCCTTATAAAGAGATGGTTGCAATAATTTTTTATTTACCTTCAAGACTCGTTCGTTTTGGTTTTATATCCATTGACGGACGTGGCATCTTAAGAAGATGTTTAATGTCTTTAAAGCTAACAAACCCTTTTTTCTCAGGATCATAGAGACGGTAGTTTATAGAAGCTAAACTAGATTTAATTGTTATCGTTGTTGCTTGATGCAACGGTGGAACTGAATCATGTGCTACTTCTAAGTTATAGTTCGGAACTCTTGGTGAAAGATGATGCACGTGATGAAAACCAATATTACCCGTTGCCCATTGCAATATACGTGGCAATTTATAATATGAGCTGCCATCAATCGCAGCTTTCACATAATCCCATTCTGTTTCTTCTTCAAAATACGAGTCTTCGAACGTATGTTGAATGTAGAACAACCATATACCAAGTGAACCTGCTATGAACATAATTGAACCTTGAACGATGACAAATGATTGCCATCCAATTAACAGGATCATTCCTGTATAAAGTGCAACTAAAATAATATTCGTTAAATACGTATTGTTTCTTTCTTTTTTTCGAGCGTCTTTACGATTAAAACGACTTGAGATGAGCACTAGGAAAAGTGGTCCGAAACCGAACATCACTAGTGGGTTTCGATATAAACGGTAAGCAAAACGCTGCCATTTAGATGCTTCCAAATATTCATCAATAGTCATAACCCAAATGTCACCAACGCCACGCTTATCAAGATTTGAACTTGATGCATGATGAATCGCGTGTTCACGTTTCCATTTCTCATAAGCGAAAAGTGTAAGCACTCCTGTAATGGTACCAACAATGTCATTTGCTTTTCTGTTTTTAAAGAACGAACCGTGAGTACAATCATGAAAAATGATGAATGTTCGTATGACAAAACCGGCTGCTAAAACGGATAGACCAAGTGTCAACCAGATGGATACGGACAAACTTTGATAAGCTAAAAACCATAAGATTAAAAAGGGTGGTACCGTGTTTATGATTTGCATTATACTTTTTTTATTCTCTGACTTTGCAAAAGGGGCAACACTTTTGTGAAGTTGCATTGTTTTTTCTTTAGACATGTTATCCTCCCTCGATTAATGATCTAGCGTACAATCATTCCTTGTATCTAATATTAGTACCTAGTCATACTTTGTGGAAGACATAAATGTCATGACTTTGAGATGACAACTGTCACTCGTTGTGAATTCCTTCACAATGATTTATAAGAAAACAAAAAGGATTACCATTTCTTTATAGGTAATCCCTCTGTGGAGAAGGTCATTCGAACGTTATCCACTTGTTCATAAGTGTTTTTTGACTGGATATTGAATGTGTGGACAACTTTACTTAGGAATTCCAACGTTTACGAAATGCCGATTCACATTAAAAAGCACTCTAAATCGTTCAGAGTGCTTCATTAGTATTAAGCTAAATTATTTTCTTTTAATCCTCTATTGATTTCATTATCCGTAATAACCGTATGTGATGCATTCCAGACAGCTTTCCCGTCCTTCATTAGGAAAAGTTGCGGGGACTGGTGGACAATACCTAAATCACTTTCAATTTCATTGGATACCGGACGACTTTCACGTACTTTCAAGAAAAACTTTGGCATTTCTGTTTCATACGCTTCTACACGACTGTATGCAGATGTACTTATTGGACACGTCGTACTATGTTTTAAAACGAGTAATGGACCTTCTTTCGACTTTTCTACGACGTCATTCCACTCTTCGATTGATAGCAATTCTTTCATAATAATCATCTCCTTATACTACTTAGTTTAACACAGACAACAGGTGAATCAATTTATCAAGATTCTGATTGGACACATTATTCATACAAGAAATTTGAAGCCAGTTTCTTTCACATAAATAAGTACTTTCATAATGAACATTGAACCCATTTAGAAATAGGTTGTCGCCTAGACGTTTAGATGAAAATTCTTTTGGTATTACCAACGTTAGAATTGCCGGTGTTGCAAATTCTTCTTGTGCTAAAATCGTGAATCCCATTTTTTCAACCGCTCTTCTAATAATGCTTGATCGTTCTTGTATAGAAGCAAAAACCTTATTCGGATCCTCGTATTCTTGTAATGCAGCAGCTAGTGAGGATACCAAATTAGAGGATTGTGAAAAAGGTATCCCTTCTGCTTCTGCGTATGTACCAAGGTCAAGATAGCGCGGCAAGCGCTTTGATTTTGGAATAGGTTCATTGTGAAAAACAAACGATACACCCGTATAACTGCAGAATCCTTTCCCACTTACACCCGATGCAAATGCAACCCCTTTAAGATCAAGGGGAACCGTTCCTATTGAACTTACACAGTCAACAGCAAGCAGTACATTGTTAGTCGAACAAATACTTTGGAGCATGGAAAGCTCATTCAGTATTCCAGTTGACGTTTCAGAGTGGACAACCCAAAGCCAGCTGTAATGACCCATTTTCAATTGATCAATAATCTCTTCATTTTTAAAAGGCTGTCCCCATGTCGTTTCTAAAATGTCATATTCCATACCGAATCGTTCCGCATGATCGACAAGTCTGAAACCGAATTCTCCATTTGCGAGGATGAGACCTTTACCATCTTTTAAACTAAGTTGTGCCGCAACGACATCATTTGCAAGCGTTCCTGTCCCTTGCAGAAGTTGAACGTATTTTGCCTTGGTTAAGTTTGTTAAACCCTTTTGCACATACGTTAATACGTTTTCAAACTCTGTGGATCTATGTGAGAACGGCTGAATAAGCATCGCTTTCTGTACATCCTCCGAAATTGTTGCCGGCCCTGGCAAAAAGTTAATATGAGGTTTTGATAGTCTTCCTGCAACAGCCAATTCAAACGTTTCCTTAGTTAAATACATCGGTTGAAATTCTGCGTCTTTTGTTCCTGTAAGTTTTCCAAAAGGTGAAAAACCAAGTTGTCCATATAACTTCTGCTCACGCATTGTTCCTGAAATAAGTGCTGCATCATAGCCCATCCTCAGACAATACCTAATGAGTGCTTGTGCAATTCCAAGGAATGCACGTCCATTTCGATATTTTTGTTCAATGGCAAGAAGTCTTATTTCGACGGGGTTTTTTACTCGAAACGGTAAATGCTGTTCCACTTCACCTATCTTTCCGTCAAGTGAGAAAGGTCGTTTACTCCTTATCGCAATCATACCGATTACTCGACCGTCAAATATGCAAATAATATATGTATTTTCATGATGAAATTTATCGACAAGCATATGTGTTTCATTTCGTTCGTGTTGAGGGATTTCTTCAGCGAATGTTTTATAATTTAGTTTATGAATTTGCTCATACTCAGTATATGTTTCCGCAATTTTATAAATAAAATTCATTTTGATTCGCTCCTTTCCTTCATATACTTCTCTTTTAGATCATCTTTATGTACAAACAATATAAGTACTGATAACAAACTCGCAACGATAAATTGACCGGTTCCAAGAGAGAGAGAGGCAATGATAATCGGTACAAGTACAATTGCACTCAAACCAGCCACAGTAAAACTTCTTATAAATAGATACATTATAACAAAAATACCTACAAAGATGATGAACACAAGTGGATTAAATGCGAGTAGACCGCCAATAAACGTCGATATTCCTTGTCCGCCTCGAAATCTAAAGAATACAGGATAAATATGTCCCAACATAACGGCTAACAAAGCGATGACTTCGATTGTTGGTTCAAATCCTAGCCATCTTGCAGTCAATACGGCAAGTGCTCCCTTTAATGCATCCCCTATAAAGGTAGCAATAAATGCTTTCTTACCAAATATGCGTCCAACATTACGTGCACCTGGGTTTCCACTACCTAATCCTTGAATTTCCTTCTTATAAAACATGTTGCTGATCATAGTAGCGGTCAGTATATTTCCAAGTAAATAGGAACCAATTATTAATAAAAATACCGTTGGAATCATTCCTTTTCAAGAAGTTATTAGTTAAAGGAAGCTCATACTTTTAATCCCTATAAAAGGATATCCTTTTATTAAATAAACACTTTCCTATACACTCAAATATACAGGAAAGGGGCCAAAAATGAATGCGTGAATTATTCTTACGTTTGTTACTAGCACTTATTTTATGTATTTGCTTCGGCGTCTTATTCGGTTACATTGCATCTGCAATTAGCAGTGAATCGATTGTCGATTTTGATAGAACAGTGATCGATTTTGTCCAAGGGATGGAAACCACTTGGCTGACTACTGCACTGAAAGGTTTTACTTGGATTGGCTCAGTATACTTTGTTGCACCTATTGGACTTCTAATTGTAGGTTATCTTTACTTTAAATTGCATTACCGCCACCAAGCGGTCCTTTTTGCTACTGTAATGATCGGTACGGTTGTTGTAAACTTTCTTTTGAAAATATATTTCAAAAGAGAACGACCGGAAATCCATAAAATTATGGAGGCAAATGGCTTTAGCTTTCCAAGCGGTCATACAATGATGGCTTTTAGTTTATATGCAATTATTGCCTATATTGCTTGGCGAAATGTACGCACAACGTTAAGTCGCGTACTTTTGTTTCTATTTGCCGTTACGATGATTATCGTAATCGGTATGAGCCGAATCTATCTTGGGGTTCACTTTCCGAGTGACGTTATTGGCGGACTGGCTGCCAGCGCTCTTTGGCTAACGATTGCAATTTCCGTCTATGCATTTTATCAAGATCATCAGAAAAAGAAATTATCCTCACTGAATTCTACTCCTTAAACAAAGGTTGCAGAACTACCGGTGAGCTTTCTTAAGAGGAATCATTTCAAACTCTTTATAAACAACTTCAATACCGCGATCATCGTACATATACACAAACAAATCTTTTGTTCGATTCACTAGATAAACTTCAGGGTATCTGTTTTTACTTGTACGAATAAATCGCGGTGTACGATTGTTGAAATCTTCATTTCCAATAGCCTCCACAAGTTTTTTTAACTTGATATCTGATTTTCTACACGGGACCGAAATCCGTGTGAAGGCCGGTTCATCTTCAGACAACATTGGAAACTGTTCAGAAGTTGCTTTAAATATCACTTGTTTATTTGTGAAATAGTTTGTTAAAATCCGTGTTTTTTCATAGCTTCTTTTCCAATAAACATTAATAACGAAAAACAATTCATCCTCTTCATCAATCATTTCATTTATGACATTCATCGCTTCTTGATTGGCTACTTGAAACATTTCCTCATTGTAAGTACCATCTGCATTGAACTGATAAATACCTTTTGCCAAATCAAAATGCAATTTAGCCGGCCAGTCAGTGATTAGACTACCTCTGAGCACGTTTTCCGGAAAATTATTTGCTAGATAATCGCTAACATTCATACCGTTATCATCCCTTCAAAGTATGCTTGTAACTAAGTATACTATAGTTAACTTACGTCCAATAATTTTGAAATTAGGAGGCATCGCAATGAATTTATTTACAGAACGGGCTATTCGAATCATTACAGAAATTCCCCCTGGCCGTGTAATGACATACGGACAAGTTGCTGCTGCTGCTGGGAGTCCAAGGGGCGCAAGACAAGTTGTTCGCATTCTTCATTCAATGAGTCAAAAATACGAACTCCCATGGCATCGAATCATCAATGCACAAGGAGGGATTTCTACACCTGAAAAAGCTGAAACGAAAGGAATTCATCAAAGAGATTTTCTTGAAAAAGAAGGAGTTGTTTTTACTTCGAACGGGAAAATAGATTTGTCCATTTATCGATGGTTTCCACAAGACGCTGAAGAGTATTAACACTAAAAAAGCCGTCCTAGGATTCGGGACGGCTATGCAAGAATTTTAGATCCACAAAGCTTTATATTAGATTATTCGCCGTATCTTCGAACTCCACAAAGATCTTTTTCCAAGTATGAACCTATGAGTTTTAAAAGTTCAACAGATTTCCCCGTTTTAGGTGAGTGTAGGAGTAAACCTTCACCGTAATAAAATCCGACATGACGGACATTCCCTTTTCCGTTATCATTTGCAAAGAATAGTAAATCTCCTTTTTTCCATAACTCTTCCTGTTCCATCGGAATCTCGATACCACTTTTCGCTTGGTCTCCCGCATCCCTTGGAATTGAATGTCCACACGCAAAAAACATATTGTATGTAAAACCGGAACAATCATAACCATAGGAGGACATACCACCCCAAAAGTAAGGGAGGTCAAGGAACTCAAGTCCTTTTTCTACTGCTGCTTCCGAAGAATGTTTCTCGAACTGATGAATGGACTCAGAGATAATCACATTCGAATTCAGAAGCAATGCTTCTCCATGAGGCGTTGAAACATGTATATAATCTCCTTCTACCTTTATATATGGAAGTATCGTATTTAAAGGCACGACGATTGTAGGTATCTCTTTGGCATCCAACACTTGTGCTTTATCAACAGTTACTTTTGCGAAACCTTCCGCATGAATTGGTTCCGCCTTTTTTAACTGCGCAAGTGGTACCCAACCTGGATATCCTCTTTCGTCTTTTTTTGAAGGTTGCCAGACGGCGATGATTTTTGCCCAATCCCCTACTATCTCTTCAACAAGAACGGGCTCTCCGTATAATAATTGCGTCTGAATACGATTGCCGTCACAAAGATCAAGACGAGGTTCGTATGACAATTTTTCAAGCCATTTATTTAATTGAACAGGATTTGTTAACCCAAGCTCATCAATATCTCGAGCAGATTCCGGGGACGTCCATACTGAAGCAACCGAAACCGCACAATGCCAAGAGTTTGCTGAATTTACCATTCGTTACTCCACTCCTTTTCCAATACGCTCCATTTGTTCTTTTACAAGTCCCAGACCTGGCGTTTTAGGTAAACGGATTAATCTTCCTTCATATTCAATGCCGCCACCGACAATATCTTCCGCAAGCATCAGCGGAGCATCAAAATCAAAGCGCGTCACATTCGGTTGACTCGCTGCAAAATGTGCTGCAGCTGTAATTCCGAGTTTCGTTTCAATCATACTACCTACCATACATTCCACACCATACGACTCCGCAAGTGCGTTAATTTTCAATGCTTCGTGAATACCACCTGATTTCATCAACTTAATATTAATGAGGTCGGCAGCACGCAACTGAAGGATACGCAGTGCATCTTTAGGAGAAAAGACACTTTCATCCGCCATTATCGGTGTCAATGTATTCTCAGTGACATATTTTAAACCTTCTATATCATCTGCAAGAACAGGTTGTTCAATCAGTTCAATATCGAGTCCCGCATCTTCCATCATCCCAATTGCACGAACTGCGGCTTTCGCATTCCATCCTTGGTTTGCGTCAAGACGAATTTTCGGAGCACTTCCAATACGTTCGCGAATGGCTTTTATACGACCAATGTCTTCACTTATATCACCTATACCAACCTTTACTTTTAATACATCAAAGCCGTTTGCAATATAACGTTCCGCATCGTCTGCCATTTCAGCAGCATCATTTACACTGACTGTAAAATCGGTTTCGACTTCGTGACGATAGCCCCCTAACAACTGATACAACGGCATCCCCGCAAGTTGGCCCAATAAATCATGAAGTGCCATATCAACTGCAGCCTTCGCACTTGTGTTGCGGACAATGGATCGTTTTAAAGCACTGAAGATTACTTCACTCTGTCTGACATCAAGTCCGATAAGTTGTGGAGCAATTACTTCTTCTATTGCATATGTAATACTGCCTAGTGAATCTCCAGTGATCACATGTGTCGGTGGAGCCTCTCCCCATCCTACAAACCCATTATCACCTGTTACCTTCACATAAACCGCATGAGCCGTATGAACAGTCCGTAGTGCTGTCTTAAATGGCTTGGTCAACGGAACAGCTACTTGGAAAGTTTCGATTGAACGTATGAACATTTTTCATTCTCCCTTCATTATATACCCGTTAAAATCTACAGAATATCATTCTCGAATCCTATTTTACATCTACACAAAGTGAAATTGCAAAATTTTGATTAGATTAACTGTTTCTACAAGATTAATTACGAAGCACGACCATAAATTTGAATGCATCTTTATACTTTTAAGTCATAAAGATACAAAAAGAGACATCCAGACTTTATGCCTCTGGATGTCTCTCAGAAAAGGGTACTTATTTAAATACATGGTCCGCTAGAGTAGTAACTACCGAGTCGATGACAGGTGTTACAGATTTGGCGAAGCTATGGTCAACAATTATTGTGAAAATGAGTTCTTCTCCATCTTTAGATGTTACATAACCTGAAAGCGCAGCAACTCCAGTTAGAGAACCTGTTTTCGCCATAACATTTCCTTTTGTTGACGGCCCCGTCATTCGAGTTCTTAATGTACCACCAACAAAACGGTCCGGTTCACCAGCAACTGGTAAAGAAGCCTTGAAATCAGAAAACCAGTCTTGTCCTTGTGCAGCAAAGAGCATTTGAGTCAAATCATTGGAAGGTATAAAGTTTTTATGCGACATACCAGAACCGTCACGTAGAAGAATGGTATCTCCATTCATTCCTAAATCAGTCACAACTTCTTTAATAACCTCAATTCCCTTGTCCCAACTTCCTTCACCATGAACTTCTTTACCCATCGCTTTTGTGAGCATCTCACCATGTCCGTTGTTACTCAACTTCATAAATGGAATCAGAAGTTCATTTAAAGGTTGAGATTTTTTCGTTGTAAGGATAGTAGCATTTTCAGGAGTGATGCCTACTTTATTTTTCGGATTTCCTGCAAATGAAACACCATTCTCTTCAAGTGATTTTTTGAACACATCTACTACATATCCGGCCGGTTCCCAAACAGAAGTCCATGATCTAGATCTGCTTCCATCTACAGGGATTGTTCCTTCAATTACAATGTTATTTGTTCCGTGTTCTCTTTCAATGGATATTTTTTTAGGTTCATCTTTTGCCACTGTTTTTGCTTTGTTTATTATTTTCACATAATCAGTTGCTGGTGTAAGTGTAACTTTAACTTCTTCACCAACTTTTGTACCTGCGTTCACTTCAACAATAACCGTGCCCGTGTCATAATCATTATTTGGTGACAATGTTAATGAAGAAACTTGTGCGCCTGTATAATTAGACTCGTCTGACCAGTTTAAATCCTCGGATAAACGAACGTCATCATACCAACTATCATCGCCTACTAAATCGCCTTTAATTTTATGAATTCCTTGTGCTTTTAAATCCTTCGCAAACTGATCAAAATCTTCCTTCAGTAGCGTGGGATCCCCTTTACCTTTTAAATAGACATTTCCTTGGAGAACTTGTCCGCGTACTTGACCATCCGTTAACACCTCAGTTGAGAACTGAAAATCAGAACCCAATGTTTCTAACGCAGCTGCAGCTGTCAGTAACTTCATATTAGAAGCTGGACGTAACCGAATATCGCCAAACTGTGAATACACAACTTCAGCCGTTTTCGCATTTCGTACACTTACTCCAGTTATCGAGCCCTTGAGACGTTCATCTGCCAATAACACATTTATCTTTTCATTTAATGTTTGTGTTTCACTAGATACTTGATTTGCGGATACATTAGATGTTTCTGTAAATGGGGACGAATTACCAAATGATAACGGTGTAAAGACAACCATTGTAATAAGGAGAAACAGAAACATCTTTTTTACATTGTTTTTATTCATAATTGACTGTCCCCATTCTTTACATTTTCCTTCTTAAATGAATTCAATAACATTACAATCATCTTCCCCTCTTTTGATGTTTTAATGAGTAAGTATCCATTTTTTCAGTCCATATTTGAGCAGTTGTTTAAATCAACTGAATAGTTGGACACGCTGGTATTTTCAACATTACCAGATTTTTCAATATAGTACAATCATTTTTAAATGCAAGATTTTGAGCATAAGCCTTTGAATATACAGCGGCTTTATAGTTCTAATGAATCATCTTTATCTAAACATGTATATCTTATTAATATATGGGTATTATAAAAAAAGTCTTATGTTTTCTATAAAATTTAATTGTTTTATAGAGTCGGACTATGCTCTTCAAATATTGATGAAAGGGGTTGAGATTAGTATGTTAAAAGAGTTTAAAGAGTTTGCACTCAAAGGCAACGTAATGGACCTTGCTATTGCTGTTGTAATCGGTGCCGCCTTCGGAAAGATTGTTACTTCACTCGTTGAAAATATTATTATGCCGTTAGTTGGACTTCTTACAGGCGGAGTGGATTTCACAGGGTTAGCTTACAAGTATAAAGAAACCGAAATTCTTTATGGAGAGTTCATTCAATCCATTTTCGATTTCATTATCATCGCACTTGCTATCTTTTTCGCAGTACGTTTACTCATGAAGCTTAAACGTAAAGAAGAAGTTGTTGAAGAGGTTGTGGTTGTTGAAATCGACACACAAGAAGCATTACTCACAGAAATTCGTGATTTGCTTAAACAACAAAACACACGATAATTTTCACACAAAAAAGGACAACCCTGTGAGGGTTGTCCTTTTTTGTGTCGAAAAACAGCATATCCGACACTTCAGATGGTATATCCGACATTCTTTGCTGTATATCCGACACTCACTCAGTTATATCCGACACTCTTTGCTATATATCCGACACTTCCACACTTATATCCGAAAACCAGGACCTTAAGACCACCCATTATTCAAGTTTCAGCAAATGCGATGCAATTTCTTCCAGTCTCATATCGTATATTCTTCCTTTGTTGACCCCACTATAGGAAATACTCATTCTCTTCATCAATCTTCTGGCCTTATCTCCGCATGAAAGATGCAGAAATTCACGACATTGCATATTGGTCATAGGGCCTCCAATTAACATGAAACGCTCCAGAATTGCCTGAATATGTCCCGTTCGATCGATCTGGTTACATATTTCACAGGCCCAACCGTGTGAAATCGACTTCATTCCGTGAACACCGCATTTGCTGCAACGCACACCCTTTTTGATTGTTTTACTATCGATAGTGTATTTTTTGCATATGGGAAATGGATTGTATTCCTGATGAGCAACTGTAAGCTCTTTTACTATCGAGGTCAGAGTTTGAGTTTGTAGGACCGAGGGAGTTTCTTCAATGTTTCTTAAGTAAACAGGAATTTCAAGGGGAAATAGAACTTTCAAGTTCTCACGTATGTTTACAAATTGTTGTTGTGTTTTTGGAAATACAACAGCACCACGGATAGGAACTTTAAAATCACGTGCTTTAAACCAATCATCCAGGAGCATTTGATTTCTCTCCAGCTGGACGGATGGGCATTCGTACATATTTACTTGTCCATTTTCAAGAGTCCTTTTAAGTTGGTTCTGCTCCGCCGGAAAACTAATTAGCCCGGCAATGTTTTTCATTTCTAAAATAAAAGCACCTCTTTTTGATAAAAACAATGTATCCATTTGGAAATGTCCAGATGACTTTAAATTTAAACCATGAAAAATGTAATGCTCATCGTAAAATGTGTACTTATCAAATATATTCGACAAAACTTTCTCACCATTCACCCCTGCGCGTGTAATACGAAGCTCCTCAGCTAGATAAGCATAGTTTGAGTGCTCGCTAGGTAAACGATTCAGGAGCGCTTCCAATCCATATACTTTATAAGGCATCGAATTCCTTTTTATATTCAATTTGGTTCACCTCCTCAAGCGATCGTAGCATAAAAAGACGAATTAAACTATGCGTTTTCTGAAAATCGAATTTTGCCAAGCCGATATGCGTTGAAAACGAATAAAACTTAGTTTATCCGACAAATATGTCCTGATATCCGACAGCCGCACCTAGATATCCGACAGTTTGGAGTGGATATCAGACACTCTGAGCTATATATCCGACACTTCCACACGTATATCCGCAAACCAGGACCTTCAACCCGACAAAAATCAACACCACTCACTCGTCGATTGCATTGCCCGTCGTCGACGTTGGTGGTATAATGGAAAATAGGATTTATTGATAAAAAGGAGTGAATTTTTCATGTGGTTTTTATACATCATGTTTACAATGTTCGCGTTTATCATCGTTGGTAACGTAGCTGGTCTTGTTCGTACATTCGCAAATCATAAATAATTCGACACAAAAAAGCTCTCTCGCATATGCGGAGAGCTTTTTCTTATTTTAAGCAGTAATGTCACGTTTTACAAAAGTTGCATAACTAATTCCCAAAAAGACGATTACATAAGCAGTAAGAACGGCAATCGAAAACGGCATCGTGTTGCTTTCCAACATTTTATAACCCATTCCATACTGATCCAAACCGTGTGCAAAGACAAGATACTTTGCAATTGCATAATCTTGAAGGAACATAACAATCATCGTGCCTGTGAAATATAAGAATATCGATATCCCAATTGCCAAACTTGATGAGCGGAAAACGGAGCCAATCATGAACGCAAGCGTCGCCATGACACACACATATGCAAAAGAGAGCACTACCAAGTAAATGGATTCTCCGAACACAGCACTGATTGCTATTTCCGAGTTATTGAATAAAATAGAACTTCCTTCCGCGGCCGGATAAAAGATATACGCACTTATGACGCTAAAAACATACGTTACAACAGTGAGTAATAAACCAAACAATAAAACGGTCAAATATTTTGAAGTGAGTATTTTCCATCGTTTGACTGGACGGGATAACAACATCTTAATAGTTCCTGTTGAAAACTCAGTTGCTACAATGCCAGCCGACACAACAATCATCAAGAGCATCACGAGTGACATTACACCCGAAGTATCCAAAATCGCTTTTTCCCGAGTGGATGGTATATTGTATTCAACATTAAAGGAGATATCTTGCTGAAGTTCTTCTTGTTGCTGCAAGAGCTCCACCCTTTTATCTTCCGCTAAGTCCGTTGCTTCAAGTTCCTTCTCTACCTGGCTAAGTTCAACTTTCTGGTCCTCTATCCAAGCAGAACTGTCATTAAGCCCTTCCATAAACTTTCCAAGTCCCGAAAGTCCAATAATCATTACTGCCAAAAGGATGACCATAATCCAAGTTGCTTTTTTACTCCACAACTTCATCCATTCATTTTGTATGAGCTTCAGCAATCTGGCCACCTCCTGTCATTTCTAAAAACTGATCTTCAAGCGTTTTACGATGCGGTTGAACAATAAAAATCTGGTGTTCAAGTGTCGTCAGTTCCTGAATGAGTCCAGGAATCTGTGGTTTTTCTGCATTGATAATAAACCCATCTTTATGTGATTCCACAGTAAAGCCTTTCGCCTGAAAGAAAGTTTCGGCAGTTTCCAAAGGCATCGCTTCAATATAATAATGCGATTCCTGAACCTCCGCCACTTCTTTAATATCAATTAATTTACCGTTTTGTATAACGGCAATCCGGTCACACATAAGCTCAATTTCTGACAACATATGACTCGAAACAAATACAGAAACGCCTTCTTCGTCAGCAATTTTCCGTAAATACATTCGAAACTCGCGAATCCCGGCCGGGTCTAGCCCGTTCGTCGGTTCATCTAATATTAAAAACTTTGGCCTATGTAACAAAGCTTGCGCCAGCCCTAATCTTTGTCGCATTCCAAGCGAATAGGTAGAAACCTTCTCTTGTATCCTATTTTGCATGCCGACTTGGTTAATTACTTCGTCAATGCGCTCTTTCGTCACACCTTCGTGCATGCGTGCAAAATGAACTAAGTTTTTATAACCTGTCATGAATTTGTACATTTCCGGATTTTCTACAATAACGCCAATCTTTGATAGTCCGCCTTCAAAATCATCCGAAAGCGACACACCTTCAATCAGGACATCTCCACTTGTAATGCTCATAAGTCCTACCATCATACGGATAGTAGTCGTTTTACCTGCCCCGTTTGGACCAAGAAATCCTGTGATTTGACCTGGATAGAGCGACAAATTAAGATCATCGATAATTTTTTTCTTCCCGATTGTTTTCGATAAATTCTTTAGTTCTACAACTGGTTGCATACTCAACTTCCTTTCCTAAATAACGAGATCATCCAAGATGTGGCATCCATCCCGTGTACTTCTCTAATTTCATCCACCGCTTGATGCGCCAAAATTTTTCCCCCTCTTAGGACTACGATTTCATCAAGCAAAGGTTCCACTTCTTTTATTTCATGTGTAGATAGAAGAATTGTTTGTTTCTCCGTATCCGTATAGCGAATAAGTCCCTTCGCAATGTCTTCACGCACCATTGGATCCAACCCGGAGAACGGTTCATCCAACAAATAATAAGTGGCTTCACGACCAAGCGTCGCCGCAATTTTCACCCGTCCACGGTTCCCTTTGGACAAATTTTTTATTTTCGAATTCAAATTTAGATCTAAGAACTGCGCAATTTCTTTCGCTTTAATTAAATCGAAATCAACAAACTGTGACTCATAAAAATCGAATAATTGTCCAACGGTAAAATACGGGTAAAACAAATCAGCATCTGGCATATATGCGATATCTGTTGCGATCCTTCGCGTAATTGGACGCCCATCATACTGCACAGTGCCGGAATCTGGTGTTATTAAACCTGCGGCTAATTTTAGAAGTGTAGTCTTGCCACTCCCGTTCTCCCCGACCAAACCGATAATTTTTCCTATTGGAAGTGTAAACGTCACGTCGATGATCGCTTGCTGACCGCCGTATTTTTTCGAGACATTATTTAACTCAATCATTTTCCCCACCCCGTTCTGTTAAATGAGCAACCATTTCATCTGTCGTAAAGCCAAGTGCTTCAACATTTTGAATAAACGATTGAACAAGTTGTTCCTTCATTTCATCTCGAAGCAAAGCAATTTTTTTTACATCTTCCGTTACGAAAGAACCTTGCCCCCTTTTCGTTTCGGTGATTTCCATTTGCTCCAACTCCTTATATACCCGCTGCATCGTATTCGCATTCACTCCAACTTCAAGAGCATAGTCACGCACAGATGGCAATTTCTCACCCGGCTTAAGCATGCCACGAATAATATCCCCCGTAATACGTTCGATGAGCTGTTGGTAGATTGGTTTGTCTGGAAGAAAGTCGATGCCCATCGTCAATACCTCACTTTCTTTTCAAGCAACACAGCACCCAATATGAATAAAACCGCAGTTATTCCACCGTATACGAACAGTCCGCCTATCGTGAAGATAACTCCATCTGGAACAAGCAATGAAAACAGATTATGATTCGTTTCATCATAAAAATTGGCGTTCGTCAATCGGACGGGGCCAAAATCTGTCAGTGCACTAAAGACATTAAGAATCCTAACCTTCTCCAACAGGAGTGCACCCACAAAAAACAGCAACAATATAATGAGTGCAGTGAAATTCCTATAACGCGACCTCACTACATAATAGATAGACAAAAATAGAAAACCAGTCATCATGACAACGATTGAAATTAAAAATATCTTAATAAGGATACTTATTAAAACGAGCGTCCCATCCGTCAATGAAAGGATTCGATTCGCTTCATTTAAGTACCAAGAAATACCAAGTAATCCTCCGCCTACAGAAAGCATAATCGCATTTACAAAAGCAGCAAATAATGCTTTTACTCCAACGATTTGATAGATTGATGCGGGAGAATGCAACCACACATCCGGTCGATTCATCTCACCTTTCAAGCTGGTGAATAATAGTTTTAACCCTAAAAATATATGCACCACAAGCCATAATCCCGTAAAGATGGACATGCCGTCCGAAAAGTCTTGCGGGATGTCCACTGCGCTTTTTATACCAAAAGGCAATAGGGTTACGACGGCACTATTTAATAGGATAAGCGTCAAGACTTCCCATTTTGAAAACATCCATTCTTTCTGAAACAAACCTTTCCAACTGCCTTTTTTCAAAGTCTTTTCCATGCTATAACCTCACTTTCCTTTCAAATAGCACAGCCGATACCACAAATAGAATCACAAGATATACGAGACTTAATAATATCTCGCCCGAATAAATAACCGGTTCAGTAGGTCCTATAAAAAACATACCTTTTTCAAGATAAAAAGGTTCTTTCAATGGATCACCAATTGGACCCAAAGTAGTAATCTTTTGATATAAAACTGTCGATTTTACTTTTTCATTTGTCCACGCTAAAACGATAAAGAGAAGAACCAGGACTGGCATTGCAAAACTGTTCATTGTTGGCTTTATTAAGTGATAAAGCACCCTGAAAAACAAACCTAAACACATAATCAATAAAGAGATTGTATAAAACGAATATACTAAAATTGCAATAAAAATTATGAGGTCATTGAAAGATAACTCATCCACCGGTGACCCGAAAATACCTGCATAAACCAGAAACAGAACAACTGAAGTACCTATATTTATCAATCCAACAAACCCAGAAAATAGTACTTTCGAGCCAAACAATTGAAAAATAGTGCTTGGTGAATGAAGCCAAATATCTGCTCGTTGCCACTCCGTCTTCAAGCTTTCCAATAAAACAATCATTGGTATAAACAAATAAATACAGATTAAGACCAAAAAGACGAATCCAAATATCATCGAATTATTGATCCATTCAACGGACCTCGTCGATGTACCAATCCCTGCGATTGCCATTAAAACAATGCTAATCAGTAAGGTTCCATAAAGCCAACCTTTCATTAAGGCGAATTCTTTCTTCAGCAATCCATACAATCGTTTCATTTATTTACTTACCTCCATCCGCCCCTAGTGTATTAGTTATATAGTACACTATTTAAAACATAAATGCAAAAGTAATTGAAATTTAAATATTTTGGACACAAAAATACCTCCTTCCATATTAGAAAGAGGCATTCATCAAAAGAAGCTATTCACAATAAGTTGGATAATCAGCCCAATTGTAACGATACGCAACAACAGCTTAACGTGCTTCGGATTCAATTTCTCCGCGATTCGAACGCCAATCTGCGCACCTGATAAGGAACCTGCCATTAGAGCGAATGCAATTGGCCAAATTATTTTACCCATAGCAATATAACTAATCGCCGCTCCAAATCCGCTTGAAAAAGTTGCGAGTCGAACGAAACCAATTGCCCTCATATAAGAAATGCGTAAATGATTAAACAAATATAATAGTAATGTTCCCTGACCTGGTCCGAACATTCCATCATATAACCCGATCCCCACCAAACCTGGAACAGCAACTTTCGTTGGCCGAAGATCTTCCTTACCTAAAAAGTCTGCTTTGGAAAAGAATGAAGTAAAAAATGCAAAAATCAATAATATAATGGCCACGGTATACATTGTACTCTCGGTCAATCTCGTGGCAATAAAACCACCCGCAAGTCCACCTGTAAGCGAAGCCGGAATAATCCAAAAGGACTCCTTGAACGTAATTTGCTTTTTTAAAAGGACTGTTAAAAATGTCGTAAACGAACTTACTGTTGTCGAAATCTTCCCTGCCCCAATGACCGAGTGAATCGGGAAACCCATTAGCAACATTGCCGGTACAGTTATTAAGCCACCTCCACCCGCAAGCGTACCTAGTGTCATCGCTACCATTCCGATGAAGTATAATGCTATGTATTCCATTTACACACCACCCCCCTCCCTCAGTATACGTTTGTTTGAGGGATTAGGATATTCAATTGTTCGCCCGCTATACGATAAGAATTCCTTATGATGAATGCATCTAAATAGATGGTCGACAAAATAAAAACACCAAATGAGTAGAATTTAGTGTTTTTTGCAAATGTATACTACATAATTACTTACCAAATAGTTTCTTTGAATAACTACTAGAAAACTCAAACTCATTCTCTATTTTACTGCTTTCATCAATGATCTCACCATTCTTCATCACATATATCCGATTGCATAAATACTCTACAATTTGCAAGTCATGTGATATGAATAAAATGGCCATACCGGTTGTACGATTTAGCTCAAGTAATAAATCAACAATTTCTCGTTGAATTAAGCGGTCCAGATCTGAAACGATTTCATCGCATATTAGCAATTTGGGATTGACTAGGATAGATCTCAGTAAGTTAACTCGTTGTCTTTCCCCGCCACTAAGTTCGGAAGGACGTTGGTTCAAATGTTGTTTCGATAAACCGACATTTCCAAGCATTTTCTGAATATGTTGTTCACGATCCATTTTTTGACTTCGCAAAGGTTCCATGAGTATCTCCCTAACCGTCCATGACGGATTAAGTGCAGAAGATGCATTTTGGAAAATTATTTGACACTTCTTATAAAACTCTTTTTTAGAGCGCTTTGTTATCGGTAGTCCATCGAATACTATGCAACCTGATTCCGTAGGTTCAAGCTGCATAATCAGTCGCGCTAATGTACTTTTTCCACTACCACTTTCACCGACAAGTCCAACAATTTCTTCTGCACCAACAGTTACATCAATATTATGAAGAACCGGTTGTCCCTTACGATAACTTTTCGATACATCACTAACCGTTAATAACATACTTCCCCCTCCAAAAGTGGACTAAAACCTACTAGCAAGCAATAACTTTGTATAGGAATGCTTCGGCGATGTTATCGTTTCGGTCACACTTCCCGTTTCAACAACTTTTCCACCATACATTACAACTACTTCATGCGCTGCATCGACTACAATGTCTAAATCATGTGTAATCAGCAAAACCGTCGTTCCCTTTTCTTCATTTAATTGCTTTAATAAACCAATGAATTCCTTCTGTAACACTTTGTCTAGTGATGACGTGGGTTCATCTGCAATCAACAGATCTGGCTCTACATACAACGCACACGCGTTCATGCAGCGCTGTAACATTCCCCCCGACAATTCAAATGGATACTGTTCTAAAATAGTTACATCCAGTCCTAGACTTTGCAAAATACGTTCCATTTTCAAGCGAAAGTGACTTAAAGTATCCTCTTTCCTTTCACCAGAAAAGGCGTACAATTGTGGCTCCATTTTCACTGTCGGATTAAAACTATTCGTCGCATCTTGAAAAACTGTAAAGATGCTATTTTTTCGTATTGCCATCAGTTCGTTCATTGGTAGTTCAATTAAATCGTTCCCTTGAAAATATACTTTTCCTGTCACTTTTGCTCCAGGAGGCATGATGCCCAGAATTGCAGAAACTGTCATGCTTTTTCCACTACCGCTCTCGCCAATAATGGATGTAATCTTTCCTTCTGGTACCTGAAAACTACTATTTTCAATGATGCATCTGCCATCGATTGGAACAGTTAAACAATCTATATTAAGCATCTAACCGCCTCCGCTTCGGACTTTTCAAACCATCTCCGATGAAATTGATTGCCAGAATTGTAATGAAAATCAAGATCCCTGGAAAAAGCCCAATCCACCACGCGCCTATTAAAATATCGTTTTGTGCATGGTACAGCATATTTCCCCATGATGGGATTTCTGGTGGCACACCAATCCCTAAAAATCCGAGTGTTACTTCCATGAAAATTGCATTGGCAAAACCAAATAGTGTAACAACAAAAATGGCAGGGATGCTATTACGAAGTAAATGTCCAAAAAGGATTCTTACTATTGGCGTACCAAGCATTTTAGCCATCTTTACAAATTCAAGATCTTTTAGCCGAATGAATTCAGAACGGACAATTCGCGCAGTAGTAAGCCAGCTCGTGATTCCGATGATAAATGCCATACTCCAAATATCACCTTTCATGAACATCTGGAAAGCTAATATAATAATTAATGATGGAATCGTTAGAAGTGCTTCTAAAAACCTCATCATTACAGTGTCTATGATGCCGCCTATGTATCCGCTAATTCCACCATAAAGAACGCCAATGACCAGTGATAATAAAACAGAGCTCCCCGCAACAATCAGTGTTACTTTTCCGCCTTCCAACAAACGAGATTCAACATCTCGTCCTAGATGATCTGTTCCTAGTAAGTGATCCTGCCCAGGCGGTTGATAAATTGCATCCATATTCATTTCGTTCGGACTATATGGTGATAGAAACTGTGAAAAGATTGTCATAATGATAATTAAGCTTAGAATGATGCCCCAAAAAACCAATACTTTACTCGACTTCATCTACTGCACGCCTCCCCTTCGTAATTTCGGGTTTAAAACGTACATAATGAAATCAATGATCAATAGACTCACAATGACAATCACCCCTGTTAGCAAAATGCCGCCCATCAATAAGGGAAAGTCTTTCATTGTAACGGACTTTACCATTAGTTGACCAAGACCAGACCAGGAAAAAAGCGATTCAATAATAATCGAGCCCCCGAAAAATGACGGAATTGTCATACCTAAATAATTCAAGTAGGGTATCAGTGCATTGCGAACAATTCCATGTCGTATCGTTTTTTCTTTAACACCATTCGCTCGAGCCACAGTCACATAATAATTTTGACTTTCCACTTTCACACTTTCTTGTAAGAAACGCGCGTATATACCGACATGGGTGATTATAATGACCATTGCCGGCATAATAAGATGACGAAGTTTGTCGACTAGGCCGCCATTTCCACCTATATCCCCTGACCCAGAAGATGGAAGGATACCAAGCTTTACTGAGAAAAAAGCAATAAATAAAATCCCAACCCAAAATGGGGGAACCGCGGAAGACATTACGCTTATTGTTGATATGCTTTTATCCAATAAGGAGCCTGGTTTCATTCCAGCTGATATACCAAGCCAAAGGGATCCACTTATAATAAATACAAGAGTTACACCAAATAACATCAATGTATTTGGTAACCTTTCCAGAAGAATAGTCGCAACAGGCCTACCTTCCTTATATGAAAAACCTAAATTCCCCTTTACTGTTTCTTTAAGCCAAGCACCATATTGACTAATAAGGGGGCGATCGAGTGCAAAAACACGACTAATTCTTTCTTTTTCCGCCGTATTCAGTGTTTGAGCATCACCACCGTAAAATGCAATTGCTGAATCCCCTGGTGCGGCATGCATAATGAAAAAAGAGAGGAAGCTCACGATAAGAAGAGTCCCTACTCCCATCAGCGTGCGCTTCCCGATCCATTTAACGGTCATTCCAGCTCCACTCCTCGACGTTCCACAGGAAACCTGAACCATGATGCCCCAGTGTTCGCTCCTTTACACCACTCACGTTTTTGTTTATACCAAACACAGCATTTACGTATGCCAAGAAATCATATGGCGGATCAAGGGCAAGCTCCTTCTGGAATTCCATATAGATGGCTTTTCGTTCTTCCACATCTGTCGACAAACGTCCTTGTTCAAGTAGAGCATCGATTTTCGGATTCGAATAGCCTCCAAAGTTGTAACCTGTGCTCGTCAAGCTTGACTCATCCGTATTAAAAAGAATGTATGTATGGTGATCCGCGTCATAAGGGCTTCCCCAACCAACCATAAAGGCATCCGCTTCTTCAATCGTTATGGAACCCCAGTCAAGTGCATCAACTTTTACATCTGCACCAATTTCCTTGAATCCTTCCGCGGCATAGTTCGCCAAGTTTACGCGGACGGAATCCGATACAGGAGCTGTAATTGTAAACGCCAACTTTTCACCATCTTTATAGCGAAACCCGTCCTTTCCTTCCTTCCAATCCGCATTATCTAAAAGTTCTTTTGCTTTTTCGATATTATATTCAAACATTTCAATATTTTTATTTTTGTAGGCATGTTTTTGTAGGGGTGAATATGCTTCCGTTCCATAGCCTTTCAAAATACCTTTAACGATTTGTGAACGGTCCGTAGCGTAGCTAAATGCATGTCTTACTTTCACGTCTTTCCATAAATCTTTTCTCATGTTAAAAAGAATTGCACGATAATCTGCAGAGTCAACGTTATAGATTTTAACATTTTGCTCTTTTTCAAACGCTTGTACTTGTACAGGATCTAGAAGTGCTATGTCTACTTCCCCTGATTTCAATTGTAGAGCACGAACGTTACTATCAGGTATAAATTTAAAAATCACTTTTTCGATAGATGGTTTTGTACCATGGAAGTCATTGTACGCTTTTAAAGTTAAACTATTGCCTCGGTCCCATTTTTCAAACATATACGGTCCGACACCAATAGGGTGGCTATTAAAGTTTGATGTTCGCATACTGCCTTTTTCAAAAGCATTTTCAGGTAATATTGGGACTGTTAACTTATCAAGTATTGGCGTAAATGGTTGTCTTAACTTCAACTCTAATGTTTGCTCATCTACTTTTTTCAATGAGTCTACTACCGTAAAATCGGATTTCAAGAACGATGCATTTTCATCATCTAAAATACTTTTAATTGTGAAAATGACATCGTCAGAGGAAAGGAGTGTGCCATCATGGAATTTAATGTCTTTTTTTAAAACGAAGGTGTACGTTAACTGATCGGGTGAGACTGTGAATGATTCGGCAATATCTTCGATCGGCTCATTATTTTCATCAAAACGCATAAGCCCACGAAACAATAACGCATCCAGATTCGTTTCTTCAAGTATAGGATTGAGACCCTCAAATTCAGATTCAGAGGCATAAACGAGGCGGTTTTCTTTCACTTTAGCACCGGGCTCTCCTACCTTTGAACAACCCGAAAGTACTAATAATAATACAAAAAAAATAAGAGCATATTTCTTAGAATGATGCAATATACATACCTCCATTTCGAAAAAGGTTTAATACCCAGCCATACAATGTAGGCTGGGTATTCATTGTTAATACTTTCTTAAAAAAACCGGTTCCTTGTTAAACCATTCTCTACTAATCATTCCCTGACAATCAGCAAGAATCTTTTCAATTGTTTGCGTCCGATTTGCAAACACTCGGAGCGTAAACCCCAAGACAGGAAGTTGCGATATGCCTACTTCAAAATCTCCTTCACTTTCATGAAGCATTTGATACATTTTATCGATAAAATTGGGAGTCGTTTTTTCACCAACTACAATCATAGAACCTAAATGCGAGTAGCCTTCCATATAACCTAGTGCATCTATAGTCTGAGATTTAGGACTTAACTTGATATGGTCATATACTACAAGTTCGCCGTCTAAATAGATCTCATTCATCAATTGAAGCATGTCGTAGCTAAAACGATCACCATCAGGAGACCACCCCGGAGTAATGATGTCCGCATAAAGAAGTGTTGCCCCTTTTTCCATATAAGTTACCGTTTTTTGTTGGTATTTAGCATCCCGGTACCCAATGATCGGATCGGGGATGTATTCAAAATAACTGCCTTCTTTAAGGTGTATTTCTGTTTCCTGATAAGCAAGTGTTTTTGGAGTTTTATATATTTTTGTCGCAGATTGTGTTGTCAACGTCAGTTGTGCGTTTTTGTCTAATGATATTTGCATTCTATAGCTATCACCGTCTAAAAATCCTCCACCTGGGTTTAAAATATAATAACAGGCCTGTCCAGATTCATCATGATAAATCGGTCGCATCACTTTATATGCCCCTTGGAAATACACATTTCTTGCAACGGTTTTTCCATTTCTCACTTCAGCGTCCAAACGTAATATTCCTGTCCAGTCCTTCATCTTACTCCAACCCTTTAAGCAATACATTCTTTCGTATCCAGTCAAGAACTTCATCAAGACCTGTATTGTCTTTTAAATTTGTAAACACAAAGGGTTTATTTCCACGGAATGCTTTTGTATCTGTCTCCATAACTTCTAAACTCGCCCCGACGTAAGGTGCTAAATCGATCTTATTGATTACGAACATATCCGATTTAATCATACCTTGACCGCCTTTACGAGGAATCTTCTCACCCTGGGCAACATCGATGATATAAATTGAGAAATCAACTAGTTCCGGGCTAAAAGTAGCAGCCAGATTATCACCACCGCTTTCAACGAAAATCAGTTCAACATCTGGATGCAACTCTATTAATTCATCAATAGCTGCAAAGTTCATAGATGCATCTTCTCGTATGGCTGTGTGAGGACAGCCTCCCGTTTCCACGCCTATGATACGATCTGCTGGTAATACACCGTTTTGCATTAAAAACTTCGCATCTTCTTTTGTATAAATATCGTTTGTTACCACTGCCATGCTTACTTCGTCTTGTAAATATCGCGTTAACTTTTCAACTAACATCGTTTTTCCAGCACCAACTGGTCCACCTACACCAATTTTAATCGGATTCATGAACAACACTTCCTTTTCATTTATCATTAACTTCTAGAGTTTATCATCCAGTTCGAGGGGACCTGGTTTTATTAGGACATAAATATACGAATGTTTACTCGTTCGTGTTTCATTTGGGATAGTTCTAAACCTGGAGAGACAATCCCAAAATCTTCTTCTTCTAAGCTTTGGATTTTAGCGACTGCTTTTTTTAAAGGAACTTGAACTTGTTGAATTGTTTTCTGTCCCGCAGTCTGCCCTAAAGGGATAGCCCGTACACCATTTTGAACAAGTGTCATAATCGTTGAGTATAAATAATAAAGAGTCGTAGTCGTTTTTGAAACACCTAAATGATGACCGATTATCGTAAATACGATGGCGGGATGTCCAAATGATTGTTTCTTTTTTATACGGTCTTGATATTCTAGACAAACCGGTACATCATATAAAGTTTGGACGAGTTTCAACATCCGATCTCCAATTCTTTGTGTACCTTCTCTTGTTTCGCGCGGTAGATTTTGCACGGTAAGCATACGATCTAATTTCCATATCTTATCAAAATCACCAGTTTCCAATGCTTCGTAGACAAGACGTGAAGCGAGCCCATCTGAATAGATGAGCTGCTCATTTAAATAAACGTCAAGCCATTTTAAGAAAGAGGGCTGATCATGTACTCGCCCATCTTGAACATAGCTTTCTAAACCATATGAATGGCTAAAAGCGCCTGTTGGAAAACTAGAATCACATAGTTGAAAAAGAGCTAGGCTGTTATTATCCATGACTATGCCCAATATGACGAAATGCTTGTTTCACTTTGCGATCTTCACGTGTAAAAGGAATTTCAAGTTCATTCAATAAGTCGACTACTAAGTAATCGTATTGGACAAGCATATCGTCCCCTTCAAATTGAGCTGGGAGATGACGATTCCCCAAGTGATGGGCAATTGTCCCCATTTCGTTCATGTTTCGTGGCTTGATGATTAGCAAGTCATCCGTTATTACATCAATCATAATCAGGCTTTTTTCATCCATATATAAAATATCACCTGCAAGCAAATCACGCGCTTGTTTTAATCGGATACCAATTTCTTTGCCGTGATCTGTTGTAACCAATTGAATACGTTTTACAAGATGAGAACTTTCCAAATAGACCTTTTCTATGTGGCGCTTTCCAATCTCCTCTTTGTCCATATCCTCAATATTCATTACGATTTTATCTACTATCAACACATTCACCTCAGAATAGGAAATATCTTTGCGCCATTGACACTTTATCAACAGGATCGCATGTAATTAATTCCCCGTTTATTTTCACTTCATATGTTTGTGGGTCAACTGTAATGTCTGGTGTTTCAGAGTTAAGCTTCATATCCTTTTTCGTCAAGTTCCGAATGCCGTGAACCGGAAGAACAACTTTTTCCAAACCAAGTTTTTCATGTACTTTATCGTCATAGGCAGCCTGTGATATAAATGTAATGGAACTCTTAGATAACGCTTTACCCATTTGTGCATACATCGGTCGATAAATGTAAGGTTGTGGTGTCGGAATCGATGCATTCGCATCTCCCATTAAGCTTTCGACTGCCAGACCGTTTTTAAGAACCATTTCAGGTTTCACACCGAAAAATGCTGGCGACCAAATAACGAGGTCCGCAAATTTCCCAACTTCTATTGAACCCACATATTCTGAAATTCCGTGTGTAATGGCTGGATTGATCGTGTATTTTGCAATAAAACGCTTTGCGCGATTGTTATCGGAAAACTCACTGTCCCCCTCCATTGTTCCACGTTGAGCCTTCATTTTGTCGGCGGTTTGCCAAGCTCTTATAATAACTTCACCAATACGGCCCATTGCTTGTCCATCTGAGCTCATCATACTGATAACACCCATATCGTGAAGAATATCTTCAGCAGCAATCGTTTCTTTCCTAATTCGAGAATCTGCAAATGCAAGATCTTCAGGAATCGAAGGATTTAAATGATGACAGACCATTAGCATATCTAAATGCTCATCAATCGTATTCGTGGTATAAGGTAATGTTGGATTCGTTGATGAGGGCAGAACGTTTGAATAACTCGCAGACTTTATTAAATCAGGAGCATGTCCACCGCCGGCGCCTTCTGTATGATACATATGAATAACTCTAGCTTTAATGGCCGCCATTGTCGTTTCCATAAAGCCGCCTTCGTTCAATGAGTCCGCATGAACGGCTACTTGGATATCGTACTTATCAGCAACGCTTAGTGAGTGATCAAGTGATGAAGGCGTAGCTCCCCAGTCTTCATGTACTTTTAATCCGATCGCTCCAGCCATTACTTGTTCTATTAAAGGTTCTTCTGCTGCAGCATGTCCTTTTCCACTAAATCCTACGTTGATCGGCATTCCCTCAGCCGCCAAAAGCATACGATGAATATTCCATTCACCTGGTGAAACGGTTGTCGCTTTCGATCCAGCAGCAGGGCCTGTTCCGCCTCCAATAAGGGTAGTTAAGCCTGATGCAAGTGCTGTTTCAATTTGAGCTGGATTGATAAAATGAACGTGCGTATCAATTCCACCTGCAGTGACAATCAATCCTTCTCCTGCAATAATTTCTGTGGAAGCTCCAATGACAATATCCACATTATCCATTATCAAGGGATTCCCTGCTTTACCAATTGCCGCAATTTTCCCGTCACGAACTGCAATATCCGCTTTGATAACTCCAGTGTAATCAAGGATGACCGCATTTGTAATGACTAAATCTGGAACGCCTTCTTTTCTAGTTGCGAGCGGATGTTGTCCCATTCCGTCACGGATAACTTTCCCACCACCAAAGACCACTTCTTCACCATATGTTGTATAATCTTTTTCAATTTGAATAAGTAGTTCTGTATCCGCTAAACGAATTGCATCTCCAGTTGTTGGACCATACATTTGCGCGTATTGTTTTCTAGACATTTTAAAACTCATTTGTTGGCCTCCTTGTCTAACGACCCGTCTACCATATTGTTAAATCCATAAACACGTCGTTCGCCTGCGTATTGTATTAATTCTATGTCCTTTTCATCCCCCGGTTCAAAACGAACAGAAGCGCCCGCAGGAATGTTTAATCGTTGACCGTACGTTTCTTCTCGAGTAAATTGAAGGGCCTCGTTTACTTCATAAAAATGAAAATGAGATCCTATTTGAACGGGACGATCCCCAGTATTTATTACTGATATTTTCGTTATCGTTTTTCCTACATTTATGATAATATCTTCTTTTTTTAAGAATAATTGTCCAGGTTCCATCTTCTGTACCTCCCATTGCTAATTATCTAATTGGATTATGAACTGTCACAAGTTTTGTACCATCAGGAAATGTGGCTTCTACCTGAATATCGTTAATCATCTCTGGAATTCCTTCCATAACATCGGCCCGTGACAAAATAGTTGCACCGTATTCCATTAGCTCGGCAACCGTTTTACCATCTCGTGCACCTTCTAGAACTTCATACGTAAGCAGTGCTACTGATTCAGGGTGATTTAACTTTAATCCTCTATCTCTTCTTCTTTTTGCAAGATCTGCAGCAACAACAATCATTAGCTTGTCTATCTCGCGTGGTAGTAAATGCATTTAAAAGCCTCCTTAGTTTTCTAAATTAGTATCGACGACTATTGATATAATAAACACAAAAATGGGTAAACCTATTTTTAGATCCGATTTCCTCAAAAGAAGTCTATTTGTTTATTTACTTATAATCAATACCCTATTCTAATTAATTAATAACTCAGTCGCAAAAACGAACTGGAAAGCTTTATAAAATTAGACAGTCCGTAATCCGTTAATAGCGATGCTTTTTTAAAATATGGGTTATATAGAATAAATAAACCATTGATTCTTATGTACTCTTAGAATATCATGTTTAATATGCATTAACCAATTTGAATTTCATTCAATAAAACCTCAAAAATACACACATAATGCTTGTCTATTTTCGAACAAAATATACTGTAATTGTACTTCTAATATACGGATAATTCACGATTACTCAATTCATTAGATGAGATATGGAAGGGTTTTTATTTTAGCGAAATGGGGGATAATAATACTTAGGCTTGTCCACTTAAAGTACATTTGTATTTACATTCAATATAGAGCACTAAAAGGAGCTTATAATGCGAAAAGATGGACACGACACATTCATATACGGATCACTAATCCCTCTACTATCCGCTTCATTAAAAGGCATTTCTCAAGTCTTCTTAATTGAAAAAAACATCACTGGTTTCATTATCCTAATAGCAATTACTGTTTCGTCATATTCTTTAGGGATTATTACTTTGCTCTCCGCGATCATTGGTACTTTAGTTGGGAAATTTGGGGGTGCGGATGAAAGACTCGTCAACAAAGGATTAATGGGTTATAACTCTGTTCTAACAGGAATGGCGTTGCATCTTTTTTTAAGTGGTCCGTATATGTGGGTAGTGGCTTTAGTCGGATCTGCACTAGCTGCTATCATTACTGCAGCTCTGATGCAATTCATGGGGGAAATAGGTATTCCAATTCTTTCGTTTCCTTATATCATCCTTACTTGGTCAATTCTACTAGCTACATATAAATTAGATACCATTAAGCTCAGCCCGTCTTTAACACCACAAAACTTGTTAAACTGGGAGTTTAATACTGGAGGAAAAATTCATTTTATCGACTATATTTTTAATGGCATTGGACAAATATATTTCTTGGCAAATGCGCCAGCCGGCATATTAATCTTTATCGCTGTTTTTTGGGCAGGGAAAAAACTCGGAATATATGCAGCCATTGGAAACGTAGTTGCCTTTCTAACCGCATATATTTTAGGTGGAGAACACACATTAATCATGTTGGGGTTATATGGTTATAATGCGATACTGACAATCGTTGCAGTATCCGTCGTATTTACAAATGAAAACAGTCGGATTACACCACTTATAGGAATTCTAGCAGCAGTTCTTTCCGTCCCAATCACCGCGAGTGTAAGTATTTTGCTTTTGCCTTATGGACTTCCCGCACTTACGATGCCTTTCGTCCTCTCGACATGGCTCATTTTAGGAGCAAGAAAAGTTTTGCCTCGATTATAATCCTATTTAATGCAAAAGATTAGGAAAGTCCACAATCTAATGATTGTGGACTTTTTCTGTAACAGGAAGATTCCGTAGTAAATTTCTTAAATCATGATCTAGATCAAGGTGATAATCCGCTTGAAGTTTATCCTAAAGGTAGAGGTGATGAAATGAAGACATTACTAATTTCCGCATGTATCCTACTCCTTGTCGGCTGTGGAAAAGAGGCTCAGGTTTCGACATTGCCCGATCCTACCCCCGACCAGAAATTAAACGAAAATGAATCGGGATTGTCTCTTACGCTTATCGAAAACACATTTACAAAATCACCAATCACTATTGAAACACATATACGAAATGATAGTTCAATTGACTATCAATATGGCCAGTTTTATCATATCGAAGTTAAAATGGACGGTCTTTGGTACTTAATCACCTATTCAGATGCTGTCTTCATTAAAAACAAAGAGTTTATTGACACGGGGAATACTTTAAGGCCCGGTGAAGAAGTACAGCAACTATTTTCGGTTGATATGCTCGGCGTCACATTAGTTCCGGGAGAATACAGACTGGCGAAAACCTTTTTATCACTAGGGGATCGGTTCCATGAAATCACGGTGGCTGCATCGTTTTGGGTGAAATAACGGACATAAGAAAAGACCCGTACTGTATTACAGTCGGGTCTTTTCACATTACGTAACTACTCTTCAAGCTTCTTCTGTTAGTGTTTCATTTCACTGCGCTGTTTTCGGTGTTCACGGCGCGCTGGCCCTGTTTCGAATAAGCTTATTTCATTTTCTGTTTCTGGAAAAATCCCTGGAACTGGTGTTGGTTTAAAGTTTTCATCCATCGCTACCATTGTTAAAAAGGATTCGGTCGTCAACTTAATTTCGCGTGTTAATAAGTTCATTGAATGAACCGAAACGAATACTTCTATTGAAGTACGACCTGTTGAACTAACGACAGCTTCAAGTTCTAGGACATCCCCTACCCGCGCGGAGTTTAAGAAGTCAACTGAGTCAATTGATGCAGTAACTACAGCAGTATTCGAATGTTTCATTGCGGTAATTGCCGCAATTTCATCTATGTAAGCAAGTACATGTCCACCAAAAATTGTTTGTAAATGATTAATATCAGCCGGTAACACGAGTTTTGTTTGAATCGTCCGCGATGCACTCATTGGTTTGCTTTCTATCACTGAATCTCTCTCCTCTATGTATATACAGTTTCGTTCGGTTGAATACTGTTTCCTTATTAGTAGTATACACTCAATATGATCATTCTATCTTGTCGAAGGATAAAAAAAAGCCACTCTAAAAATCAGAGTGACTCATTGTGTATGGGAACTGCATCTTCTCGGGACATGACCTCTTTATCATTTAGATGACATGCCGCAAAGTGATTCGGCTCCACTTCGACAAATTCGGGTTCAAGCAAAGCGCAAACACCCATTGCTTTTGGACATCTCGTTCGGAAACGGCATCCGCTTGGAATATCAATTGGGCTTGGAACGTCGCCTTTTAGCAAAATTTGTTTTCTTGACCGTTCCAAGTTCGGATCGGGAATCGGGATCGCGGATAGCAATGCCTCCGAATACGGATGAAGTGGATTTTTGTAAAGTGTCTCACTTTCCGCTATTTCAACAATTTTACCTAAATACATAACCGCAATTCGATCGCTTATGTACTTTACCATCGATAAATCATGTGCAATAAACAAGTAAGTTAACCCTTTTTCTTTTTGCAAAGTTTTCAACAAATTGACTACTTGAGCTTGGATTGAAACATCCAGTGCCGCAATTGGTTCATCTGCAACAATGAATTTAGGGTCTACTGCTAGCGCACGAGCAATCCCAATACGCTGTCTTTGTCCACCACTAAACTCATGCGGATAACGTTGTGAATGGGATTTGTTTAGACCGACAAGTTCCAACAAGTCATTTACTTTAGCTTCTTTATCTGCCAAAGACGTATTCAATCCATGAATGAGTAGACCTTCTGAAATAATTTCCATAACCGTCATCCGAGGATTAAGGGACGAGTATGGGTCTTGGAAAATCATTTGCATGTTTCTCTTTTTTTGTTTTTGCTTTTCTTTACTATATTTAGCATGAACAGGCTCGTTTTCAAAGATTATTTCTCCGCCAGTTGGGCGATAAATTTGGGTGATTGTTCTTCCGACTGTTGATTTCCCACAACCGGATTCACCAACGAGACCAAGTGTTTCACCTTTTTTTATAGTGAAACTAATTCCGTCAACTGCTTTTAACGTACTGTGCTTGTCTAATTTAAAATGTTTTTTTAAATCTTTAACGACTAGTAAGTCTTCATTTTCATTCATCTCGCTGCACTCCCAACTATTTCCGGCGCATGATCCGATGGTGTACGGGAATCTTGCAACCAGCATGATACAGAATGACTATCACTTAACTGGGTTGTTTCTGGATGGTGATCGTGACAGACAGCCATTGTGTACGGACATCTTGCAGCAAAAGGACATCCCGTCCCGAGTGTAGCCAAATCTGGCGGGGAACCTGGGATAGGTATTAGCGGCTCAGATTTACTTGCATTCACATTAGGCATTGAGCGCAAGAGTCCAAGTGTGTATGGATGTTGAGTCTCATAAAAGATTTCATCCAATGTTCCGTACTCCACGATTTCACCTGCATACATTACCGCGACTGTATCTGCCATATTCGCAACCACGCCCAGATCATGTGTGATGAGAACAATTGCCGTATCCATTTTTTCTTGCAAATCTTTCATTAAATCTAATATTTGAGCTTGTATCGTTACATCAAGTGCAGTTGTAGGCTCGTCTGCAATGAGTACCTTCGGATTACAGGCAAGTGCCATCGCAATGACCACGCGCTGCCTCATGCCTCCAGAGAACTGATGTGGGTATGCTTCCAGACGACTTTTTGCATTCGGGATGCCGACGAGCTCCAACATTTCCAGCGCTCTTTGTTTTGCTTGTTTTTTCGATAACGTTTGATGCTTTGTAAGACCCTCCATTATTTGCTTCCCGATTTTCATCGTAGGATTCAAAGACGTCATTGGATCCTGGAAAACCATTGAAATTTCTGAACCTCTTACTTTTTGCATGTCTTTTAACGGCAAACTAAGTAAATCACGATTCTCATACTTTATATTTCCTTCTGGAATAATTGTGTTTTGTTTAGGCAACAAACGCATGATTGACTTAGCCGTTACTGATTTACCAGAACCCGACTCGCCAACAATAGCAATTGTATTTCCCTTCTTCACCGAAAAGTTGACCCCTCTTACTGCGGTAATAGCTCCATTTCGGGTCTTAAATGAAACGTGCAAATTATTTACTTCTAAGATGTTTTCTTTCAATTTTGACCCTCCCTACCTTCTCATTTTTGGATCTAGGGCATCACGGAGTCCATCTGCAAGCAAGTTAAATGAAATCATCGTTAAACTGATGACAAGTGCTGGATAAATGAGCTTGTATGAAAAGTAACGCATAGATTTATATCCATCTTCAATTAATACACCTAATGATGCAAGCGGTGCTTGTAAACCTAAACCGATGAAGCTCAGAAACGCTTCGAAGAAAATTGCAGTCGGTATTGTAAACATGACCGTTACAATAATAGGCCCCATTACGTTCGGCAATAAATGCTTACCAATCAATCTTGAACTTGAAGCACCAAGTGTTCTTGATGCAAGTACAAATTCCTGACCTTTTAACTGTAAGATTTGTCCACGAACAACACGGGCCATCCCGACCCATCCTGTAATAACCATCGCTAAAATAATAGAGGTGACTCCAGGTTCTAGAATTAGAATAAATAGAATGATAACAATCAAGTTGGGGATACCCATTAGTACTTCGATAACCCTTTGCATGTAATTATCAACTCTTCCTCCATAAAACGAGGATATACCACCGTAAATGACTCCAATTACAAGATCCAGAGCCGCTGCAACAAGGGCGATGAACAACGAAATTTGCGTACCTTTCCAAACACGTGTCCATAAATCTCGTCCAAATTCATCGGTACCAAACCAGTAATTTTCTTCAATATTACGATCCGCATAAACGTCTTTACCTCTAGCGTCCAACCCGTTCATACCTAACCATCCAAGACCATCTACTTTTGCTGGAAGGTTTGAGTGCAACAAGTTTTGACTGCGATACGTATGTTCATTCATCATAGGACCTATAATTGCCATAACAACTATCAATACTAAAACACCGATTGAAATTACAGCACCTTTATTTTTAAATAGGCGTTCTCTCGCTTCTTTCCAAAACGAAACGGAAGGTGTACCAATTTCCTCACTAACTTCATTGTCAAGTGGAGCGGGTCTGAACAAGTCATCCGCAGGTTCTTTAATAAGTGGTGTTTTCCCTGTATTGATACTCATGCCTCTCCACCCTCTTTATAATTAATGCGGGGATCAAGAAGACCGTATAATATATCCACAACGAAAACAACGAATATAAACAGTGCACTATAGAAAAGAGTAATCCCCATTATCACACTATAATCCAATACAAGTATCGATAGCGTAAACTGTTCCCCAAGACCCGGAACGCCAAATATCTTCTCGATAACAAGCGTACCTGTCATAATTGACACCGCCAACGGGCCAAGCATCGTCACAACCGGTATAAGAGCATTTCGAGTGACGTGCTTCACAATAACCGTTGTTTCTCCTAAACCCTTTGCACGTGCGGTTGTAACATAGTCCTGTCCAAGTACTTCAAGCATTTCACTACGAATAAAACGCGCCACTGTAGCAATGACAGTAACTGACAAAGCAAAAGAAGGAAGAATTGAACTCGAATAACTTTCCCATAGTCCTACTGGTAGCCATCCCAATTTAACTCCAACATAATATTGTAAAAGTGCTGCAAATACGAAAGAAGGAATAGACATTCCAAGTACGGCAATTGTAACAGCTACATAATCAAGTATTGAATTATGACGTAAAGCCGAAATAATGCCAAGTAAAAGACCTACAATGGAGCCAAAGATTAATGCTTGGAGACCTATAAACGCAGAAGGTCCTACCCGATCACCAATCATGCTCATAACCGTACGTCCCTCGTATTGAAAGGACAAGCCAAGATCTCCTTGAAGCAAGTTACCTATATATTTAAAGTACTGTATTGCTACAGGCTGATCCAATCCATATTTCGCATTCAGAATAACCAATTGTTTTTCAGATAACTTTTCTGGATTTGAAAAGGGAGTACCTGGAATTAGTTCCATAAGGAAAAAGGTTGCACTCACAATGATAAATAGAGTGACAATCATAAACCCTAGTCTTTTAAGTATGTACCGTTTCATATTGATGCTCCGATCTTTTTAAGACGTCCAAATCTAAAAAATGCATTCTATAACCTAGTTTCAGTTTGTGATACTTGCGAACCCGATTAACTGTAGCTACGAGGTTCATAGTGGGCCAAAATCATAATGAAAACAAAAAGAAAAGCGGGGGTGCACCAGCTTGGACACCCCCGTTTTTCTGCTGCATCACATTAAGGAATTAAATTATTACTCTTCGATATACGTCCATTTGTACGAGAATTCCGCACCTGATGGATGTTTAACTAATCCTTTAACTTTATCTTGAATAAGGATTGCTGTTCCTGTTTGGTAAAGTGGAGCAATCGCAGCATCTTCTTCTAACAAGATTTTCTCAATATTTAACAATGTTTCAAAACGTTTGCTTAAATCTGTATCAACATAAGCGTCAGCAACCAAGTCATTCAATTTCGCATTGTCATAACCCATACGGTTTGCTGATCCATCTTTTAACCACATATCCAAGTAAGTCATTGGGTCACTATAGTCAGGTCCCCAAGATGATAATGAAAGGTCATAAGTGATTCCCTTTTCGATTTCAAGACGTTGCGCAAATGGCACGGCCTTAATATCAAGCTTGAATCCAGGAAGATTATCTTCAAGTTGTGCTTGTAAGAATTCTGCAACTTTTTTATGTGATTCAGAATCAGCGATGTTAATAGATACTGTAACTTCTGTTTCACCTAGTTCTGCTAAAGTTTTTTCCCATAGTGCTTTTGCTTCTTCAGGTGTACCTTTATTTATATCACCATTCAGCTCACGGTAATCTTCTCCATCAGGTGATTGGTAATACCCTCCTGCAACAACTCCGTATAATGGTGAAGAACCGTCTTTCAAAATAACATCTGTCAATCCATCACGATCGATTGCCATATTTACAGCTCTACGAATTTCCGGATTCCCAAGTACAGGGTGTCCGTGATTAAAACGTAAGAAAACAATGTTTGATTCTTTTTCAATTTTAAAGTCTGGATTGTCTGCGTACTGATCAACTAAAGCTGATGTAAGTACTGTACGATCTAACTTATCAGTCTCATAAAGATTTGCGCCCGTCGAAGGCTCTTTAACAACATATACTTCAATTTCATCTAGTTTTACATTGTCCGCATCCCAGTAGTCTGCGTTCTTTTCCATTGTCCAACCTTGCTCATGTGTCCATTTAGTAAGTACAAACGGACCGTTCGCTAAAACGTTTTCCGCTTCAAGAGCGTATTGATCTCCCTGTTCTTCAACAAACTTTTGGTTTTGTGGAAGGAATGTCGGGAATGCTAATAATGTTTTAAATAGTGGGTTTGGACCTTCAAGTGTAACTTCAAGTGTATAATCACCTGTAGCTTTAATACCAAGCTCGTCCGCATCCATTTCTTCATCCATAATTGCTTCTGAATTTTTGATACCAGCTGTTGCGAGCATATAGTTATACGCTCCGGCATCTTTCATAACGCGTTTCCAAGCATATTCAAAATCTGCTGCAGTAACAGGATCTCCGTTACTCCAAGTAGTTTCTTTTAATGTGAATGTATGAACCGTTCCATCCTCGTTCTCTTCATGCTTTTCAGCAAGAGCTAGGATAGATTCGTTATTTTCGTCTTGACGGTAAAGTCCTTCGTTCGTGTTATTTAAAACGTTAAACGCAACTCCGTCATGTGCTTTTGTTGAGTCCATAGTTGGAATCTCAGCAGAAGCGCTTACTCTTAGAACTTGACCAGCTGATTCTTCTGCTTTATCTTCGCCTTTGTCTTCAGTTTTATCAGTACCAGTAGATTCTTCTTTTTTATCTTCGTCCTCTTTTTTATCGGATGAACTAAAGTTACAACCCGACAAAATTACTGTAAAAATAGCTAAAAAGATTAAGCCTAACCATGTTTTATTCTTCATTTTCAACATCGACCCCTTGTAATATATATTGTATTTATTATAATTGTAAATGCTTACATTCAAAATTGCAACACAAATTATTATAATGAGAAAATGATTTTTCACCAATCTAGTATTCCAAAAAGGAGTTGCATAGTATTATGCGAAAAGTTTTACTTATTACCCTGCTTATGGCTCCACCTGTACTGTTTATGACCTTTATGTATTCTTTCAAAGGGAACATAATCCCTTTATTAGATATGTTGTTTTATATAGGTCTACTCTTGTCGATAACTAGTGGAATACTATTTATTTTACAAGAACAATTTTTCAATGCTTTTATTTCTAACTCAAAACATTTCTTTTCAAAGATAAGTAAGCAAAAACAATTAATCGAACAAATTGAAGGCAAGAAAGAGCATAGAACAACTTATAAAAAACATTACCCATACTTAAAGTACATTTTAGTACTGGGGGTTTTTTACTGCTCTTTCAGCCTAATTGCATCTATTGCAGTCGTTTACTTAGGACGGTGATCTAGAAAGTTCTGATAAGCAAACCCTTTTACTTCATCTTCATTGTAATATTTCAAAAGCTCATCTAGTAAGTTTTGTTGCTTCGATGCATCTTCTAAACCAATAATTTTCGCATCAATTCCGTCAAAGTCCGAACCTAAACCGATGTGTTTGACACCGCCTAGCGAACAGAAATGGTCAATATGTTTAATCAAGTCAGAAATAGTGACATCGCCTTCTGGTGTCACAAATCGTGTGCTGTAAACCATATGGATTTGTGCATCTTTTTCAAACAATGCAAGTGCTTGCTCATCGGATAAGTTCCGTCGGTGATTGCAAATCACTTGCGCATTTGAGTGACTGGCAATTGGGTAATACGATTCTTCCATAACATCCCAAAAGGCTTTTTCACTTAAGTGTGAAACATCTGTCAGTAGTTTATGGCGGTTATTGAATTCTACAATCTCTCTCCCGAAAGCTGTAAGACCCCCTCCACGTTCTTCACCGACACCATCTGCAGCCAAATTGGCGTTATTCCAAGTCAAACCAATTGATCGAACTCCCAATTGATATAGAATAGATAGCTTTTGTAGATCGTTTCCAATTGCGTCAACACCTTCAAGCGTCAGCATTGCCCCAATTTCACCTTCTTTTAATTCATCGAAATCGGTCCATTCTTTTATTTGTTTCATATTCGGGTTGTTTCCAAGTACGTCTGTGTAGAAATAATGTATTTGGTCTAATGCGCATTGAAATTTCTGTTCTGATTTCATTTCGGGATAGACAAATATAGCAAACGCCTGGACTTTTACTTGCCCTTTTTGAAGTCTTTCGAAGTTTGTATCCAGTTCTAGAGAGTCTTTAAACTTTAATTTCCCCTTTGATTCATAAAGCTTTAGTAGAGCATCGCAGTGTAAGTCGATGATTTGCATACGTCTATTTCTCCTCTCTAGCGTTTATATCGCAAGTAAATGATTCCTTATTCAACGCCTGGTAAAATGGTAAGTGTTTTTTCAGTGGCGTTTAGTTGAGCTCCCACTCCAAGAGGTATAGCAAAATGCGGTTGGCAATGACCGATTTTAAATCCTTTTACAGCAGGTTTATTTGTTTCTCCTATATAGTGATCAATGACTTCATCAGCCGTCAATGAGAACTTAGGGTTTTTCGCTTCTGCATTTGAAAAGTCCCCAATAACAAACCCAACAGCATCACTTAACTTACCCGCTAATTTTAAATGATTCAACATCCCATCCAAGCGATAAGGACCCTCTCCCACATCTTCTAATAGAAGAAGCTTTCCTTTTGTATCAATTTCATACTTTGTTCCAATACCACTCGCCAATAGCGATAAATTACCGCCTACTAGCTCCCCAGTGGCATTGCCTTCACCCAATATCGTAAGTGGTGAGATTTCTTCCGAGTAATGCAGCTCCATTGGTTCAAAGAGTTGTTGGAACATCTTCCTTGATAAATCATCAAATGAATCTCTTCCAATATCTGACGACAACATCGGTCCGTGAAAAGTAACCAGATTAGAAAAATTCCCAAATGCCGTATGTAAATAGGTGATGTCGCTGTAACCCCAAAAGACTTTCGGGTTTTCCATCATTAGTTGAAAGTCGATTTGTTGCGCGAATCTTGCCGAACCATATCCACCACCAGCGCAGATAATTCCTTTTACTTCATCGTCTTCAAACATTGTATGTAGATCTTCTAATCGTTCTTTATCGGTTCCAGCAAGATGTCCATTTCTTTTTTCTACATGCTTACCCATTTTATACTTTAAGCCCAGTTCCTCCAAAAACAGAAGTGCTCGCTCCAAGTTTTCAAGTTTTGGAGGACTTGCAGGTGCAATAATTCCAATCGTATCTCCTAGATTTAATCTTTTTGGTCTAATTCGCAATTACTATTTCCTCCTCTTGTTTGTAGTGTGTAATTTGCAATCACACATGCTCCTAATCTTATCAAACTCCACTGAACCGTTCAATAACTGACGCTTTAAAGAATGTTTACTCAATAAGAAAAAGCCGCCACCCGGTTTCCCGAATGACGACTTCTGCTTCACCAATTATTTAACTGGATCCGCTTGGCTTACTCCCCATTTCCATGGGTATTTGTTATCTAAGTTTGCTGCATCAATTGTATAGTTTACAAGACGCTTGTTCACACCAAACAACTCGTAACGGTAAACAGTTGGAGCAACTGGAACTTCTTCAACCATTAGTTCTTGCCATTCGTTGTAGATTCCTTTACGGTAATCTGCATCAAATGCATCTTCTGAAGTACCAGCAGCTAATAACTCACTGTTCTTTTCACTTACAAAACGAGTGTAGTTATAAGACGCTGTATCACCGTATAGTCCTTCTGGATCTGGATCTGTACCAGTACCCCAAGCACCTTGATAGATGTCGATACCTGGCTCATCTGTTTCAATTAAATCATAAAACGCGTTGAATTCGTGTAGACGTCCTTCATATAACTGAACTTTAATACCAACGTCTTCCCAGTTTTGGATATACCAGTTAGCAATTGGCTCAGCTACGTCGCCACCCTCCATTGAAGCGAAGTTAAGAACAACAGGTTCTCCTTCAGCATTTTCACGGATTCCGTCGCCGTCAACATCAACCCAACCAGCTTCGTCAAGAAGTGCTTTAGCTTTTTCTGGATCGTATGGACGTCCAGGGTTATCAGCATCATGGAAGCTGTCAAACACAGGGATAATCAAAGTTGTAGCCGGGAAACGAAGACCGTGATACATTTTCTCACCGATTACTTCGTTATCCATTGCATGCCACATTGCTTGACGAACACGCTTGTCAGCAAGTAAAGCATTTGGATCCATTACGTTAACCTTTTTCTCTGCATCCCATTTACCAAGTTTAAACCCGATATATGTGTAAGCAGTATCAACTTGACCAAGTAACTCAATATTTTGAACTTCTTTTAAAACATTATATTGATCAACTGGAACGCTTGCAAGGTCAATTTCACCTTTTTCAAGTGCACCAACAACAGAACCTGGAGCAACTACTTTAAGAACAACAGATTTAAGACCAGGCTTTCCTCTCCAGTACTCATCATATCTTTCATAAAGAACTGATTCGCCTGGAACAATTTTTGAAACTTTGTATGGACCAAAACCAATTGGCTCAGTACGGATTGTATTTGAAGCAAGAATATCATCAATTGTTACATCACCAGTAGTTACATCTCCAACATAATGTCTTGGAACTGGAGCAGACCAAATTCCTGACATTACTGAAGGTGTTGCTACATCATAAGTGATTGAAATTGTTTTCTCATCTTCAGAAACTACGATACCAGAAATCGTATCTGCAGTACCATCGTGATAAGCAGGCATTCCTTCAACGTTGGAAATCGTGAATGTATAACGGTTTCCAGTGTAATCAGGGTGACCTAAAAGCTCATAAGCATATAGAAGATCTGATGCTTTTACAGGCTCTCCATCATGCCAATTCACACCATCTTTAATACTTAATGTGATTGTTTTATTGTCTTCAGAAAGTTCGAAAGATGCTGCACCATCACTAGTAATTAGATAGTCACCATCTACAGCTAATAAATCTTCATCAAAGAACTGCATTACTTCTGCATCTGGAGCACCAGAGTAGAATACTTTATTAAGTGTTCCTTCAAATGGATCTGATGAAACAAGTGCATAAATCATTTCTCCATCTTCAATTGCAGCTTCAGAGTTAGTTGTATCCAACGGGAAATCTACGCCTACTGCTTCTTCTTCCGCTGGTTCCTCTTCTTCCTCTTCTACCTCAGTATCTTTGTCTTTATCGTCTGTCTTTGCTGGTTCTTTCTCATCTACTTTTTCTTTGCCCGTACAAGCTGCTAAGAATAAGCTTAGAATAAGCATGAGACTTGCAAGCAGCATAAGTTGCTTCTTTGCCAATTATATTACCTCCCCTTTTTTGTGTGACTAACCAATTAGGCTAATCGTTGTCTTGCGTCGGACGCACGTTTAATCGCTTGACCGACAAAATTTATACACAACATCATTACTAAAATGAGCAATGATGCAGGTAACCATACCCACAACTTATTTTGGATCACATCAGGAGTCCTAGCATAACTGATCAATGTCCCGAGCGATGGTGTGCTTTCAGGCAAACCAAACCCTAGAAATGTCAGGCCAGTTTCGATTCCAATGTTATTTGCCAAAGTAAGTGTCATATTGACAATGACGAGAGAACTTAAATTCGGAAAAACTTCAAAAACCATGATTTTCCAGTTCGGAGTTCCCAACGTCTTTGAAGCATTGACATAGTCAAGCTCCTTTTCAGATAAAGCTTTCGAACGAATGAGTCGTGCTTTACCAAACCATAGTAACACACTCATTATTGCAATAAAGGACCATACATTAAACTTAGGTACAATCGCAACAAAAACAATAATCATCATTAATGTTGGAAGAACCATTAAAAAGTCTAGAATACGCATGATCACAAAGTCAACTTTCCCACCGAAATAACCAGAAATTAACCCTATTGTCAAACCAAGAAATCCTGCAATAAGTGTAATGACTACACCAATTGTAATTGAATTTCGGGCTCCAATCATAAGCTGACCAAAAATGTCTCTCCCACCTTTATCCGTACCGAGCCAATGCTCTGCGGATGGTGGTAAATATATTTTATGAAAGTCGATCTTTGTTACAACTTTAACATCTAAGAAAAACGGTGAAATATAAGCAGCAAGTAAAATGACGATGAATACAACAAGTGCACCGAGGGCCATTTTATCATTCTTTATTTCTCGCCATATTGTTTTTCCAAAAGATTGATTGTTCGCTTTTGCTTCAGCAATTAACACGTTTTTATCTGTTACAACATCTGCTTTCATTTGATTACCCTCCTAATCGCTCAATTTTTCTATCAATCAATTCGAATACGTGGATCAACGATGCCCAATATAATATCTGATAACATCGTTCCAACAATTACGGCCGCTCCAGAGATCATGACAAGTGCGGCTACAACAGTAAAGTCACGTCCACCAATTGAAGTAATGAATAATTGACCGAGTCCTGGGTAAGCAAATATTGTTTCTATAAATACTGAACCAGCAATAAGCATTGTAATTTCATACCCTAGAAATGCTGCTATTGGCAATAAAGAGTTCCTTAAAATATGTCTTGTATAAACTCTTCCTTCAGGAACCCCTTTAGCACGTGCAGTTTTAACAAAGTCTTTAAGTTTTGTATCAATAATATCGTTTCTCAAATATTGAATCGTTCCGGCAGTACCAAGTATCGCTCCTGACAATGTCGGTAAGACAAGGTGCTTGGCTTTACTAACAAAATAATCCCAACTACCAACGTCGTATCTAATATCAACACTATTTCCAAATGGGAACCAACCCAAATGAAAACTAAAGAAGAACAACATAAGAAGTGCGAAAATGAAAATCGGTGTTGCTATTGAAAAATAATTATATCCAACAATCAGTTTATCGAACCAAGAATCTGTCCATCTACCCGCTATGATGCCCAGCGGTATCGCAATTAAATAACTCACAATTAGCGTACAAAAGGCTAAGAGTACTGTATTTCCTAGTTTACCCGCAAGCAGTTGTGTCACCGGCTGATTATGAACGTAAGACTTGCCCATATCTCCTTTAACAAACTTTTGAATCCAAGCTCCATATTGCTCGTACCACGGATCGTTTAAACCATACTTTTCCCGGATTTCTTCCATCCGTTCTGGCGTTACATCCGGATTCCCCATAAAGGCACCCGTAACCGCATCGCCCGGCATTGCTTTTGCGAGCACAAAGATAACGAGACTAAGGAGAAGGAGTTGCGGGATCATGATTAGTATTCTTCTTAGTATAAATATTAACATTCTCTCATAGTCCCCCTTTAAAGCATCGCGACAGAGTGGGTATCTGAGATTTTCTTAAGGTCGAATAATCTCCCCTCGTCGTCAAAATAGTTATCGTAATCTGTCCGATATTCATCGTCAATCGCTTGACGTAAATGTGTTTTTTCCAGTCGTTTTGCCGGATCCATTTCTGGAATCGCAGAGATCAAACGCTTTGTATACAAGTGTTGTGGAGTGCTGTAAATTTCGTCAGCAGTACCTTCCTCAACGAGACGCCCTTTATACATAATCCCTATCCGATTACATAAATGCTGGACAACCCCTAAATCATGACTAATAAAGAGATAAGAGAGATTAAATTCCTTCTGAATATCTTGCATGAAGTTTAGTACTTGTGCTTGTACAGACACATCAAGTGCTGAAACGGGCTCATCCGCAATAATAAGTTTAGGGTTTAATGTCAACGCCCTTGCAATTCCAATTCTTTGGCGTTGTCCACCTGAAAATTGGTGTGGATATTTATAAACAGCTTCAGGACCTAATCCAACGCGTTCAATAAGAGCTTGTACTTTATCTAACTCTTCTTTTGGCGACATTCTTTCATAATTTCGTAGAGGTTCGGCAACAATATCTAGTACTCTTTTTCTCACATTTAGTGATGAGTAGGGATCTTGAAATATCATTTGAATATCACGTGATTGTGCGCGTTTTTTTCTCCCTGACAATTGAGCAAGATCGGTCCCTTCAAAAAGAACTTCACCCTCAGTTATATTATTTAATCCAATAATAGCTCTACCAGTAGTTGTTTTTCCACAACCGGATTCCCCTACAAGTCCATAAGTTTCGCCGGGTTCAATTTCAAAACTAATCCCGTCAACCGCTCTAACTTGATCTACGACGGTCTTAAAAAATCCACCCCGAATCGGAAAATGAACTTTTAGATCGTTTACTTTAAGCAAAGACATGATTATCCCCCTCTGACTCTTCTGGTCTGAAGTGGAAGTTCTTGTAGCATGTACAGCGTACAAAATGCCCAGGTTCTACTTCATGTAACTTCGGATTGTTTTCATGTTCACTTTCAGCTATCCAAGGAACTCTAGGTGCAAAACGGCAACCGTTACGATCAAGCGCCTGTAAAGAAGGCACCATTCCTTCAATAACATGCAGTCTGCCTTTATCTTTTATATTCGAAGGAATTGAACTGAATAATGACTGTGTGTATGGATGTAAGGGCTTTCTAAACAACTCATTCACTTCAGCCAATTCCACAACTTCTCCTGCGTACATTACAGCGACACGGTCGGCCATTTCGGCAACAACACCAAGATCATGTGTTATTAAAACAATACCTGATTTCATCTGTGTTTGTAATTCCTTCATGAGATCCATAATTTGTGCTTGAATTGTTACGTCAAGAGCAGTTGTTGGCTCATCCGCAATTAGTAGGACGGGATCACAGGCAAGTGCAATTGCTATAACAACACGTTGTCTCATTCCACCAGATAGCTCATGGGGATATTGTGAAAATACACGATTTTCATTTTTTATTCCTACACGACGTAATAACTCGAGCGTACGTTTTTTCATATCAGCCGATGATAGTTTAAGATGATACTTCATTGGCTCTACGATTTGTGCCCCTATAGTAGAAAGCGGATTAAGCGCAGTCATTGGATCTTGGAAAATCATACCGAGATCTTTTCCCCGGATTTTATTAAGTTTTGCTGGAGATAGATTAAGAATGTTTTGATCCCTAAAGTTGATTTGTCCCTCAAGTTTCGCAACTTTCTTATCATGAAGACCCATTATGGATAATGCAAGCGCACTTTTTCCGCAACCTGACTCTCCAACAATTGCAAGTACTTCATTCTCGTGGACTGTTAAGGAAACATCATCTACGGCTGCATAGTAATTATCTTTGATGCGAAATGATGTTTGAAGATTCTTAATTTCCAGTACTGATTTCACCAAAAAGACTTCCTCCTTACAATAAAAGTAAAAAACAGGTGTAAGTAAATAAATTTTCTGACTTTGTAAACACTGAAATTAATATACTACAAATATAATAATATGACAACCTCTTTTATGGTGACTGAATTTTATGACAAATATTTCAAATGTGACAAACATATTACAAACCCAGCTACGTCAACACTTCTAATACACTAATAATTCACCAAACAAAATTAATATTTTTTGTAACATTAATTGTTTCAACAAAAAAGAGCCGTTTACAAGATAACGGCTCTTTAAAAACAGATTCAATTACTTTAAATTCTAAACCTTTCGGGTCCCGATATTCATTTATGTATTGTTAACTAAATAATACGGTACAGTTTTATTATTTAATGATTCGCCGGGTTGTTGGCTGAGGAAGCCGCCATGGATGCCATAGTAGCTGCAATAACTGCCTGCTGTGCTTGAACTATTAACTCAATAGATGCAATTAGACTAACGCCAATTTCCTCATGAGAATCTGTCAACTCTCGCATTATATAACCCATTGCGATTGATAAGGCCATTTCCTTGTTCCAACTAAAAAGTTTCGAGTCTTCTAAAGCATGGGTCAGTTCGATTATTTCAGTGATTTCGGTGTTCGAAACACCGAATACCGTAAGAAATGCAACCATCGGATAGTGGAGAGGTTGTACTTTCGCCTCTTTCTTAAAACAATCTAATATACTGATTGCTCGGGAGACGAGTTGTTCTTCAAAGTTTATATCCACATATGTCATTAATTGAGACATCCATTGAAGTTCATCCCCCGAACGTAAGCCTTTCACACGCAGAGCATCATAGTATAGACGCATGGAACGAGCATGTTCTACCGGATTCTCATTCTTTTTCGCGAGCAATACGGCATATGCATAGTCGTCATCCGATGTTAAAAAGAAATGAGTCTTTTTCATTTCGTTGTATAATGATTTTGCATTTTTTGCTTCTTGTTCATATAACGTTGAATCATCGGTCATTAGAAGTGCCGCCAAATACGAATGGATTGTATTACGAAAACCCTCATTTCTTAGAACACGTTGTTTGTGGAATAAGCGCGCAGTCTCTTCGTTGATATCAACGCCTGGTTTATCTAGAAATGCAGCTATCATTGGAAGAAGATTTCCGCGAAGGGGAGAAAGCCAACTTGAATTTTCTTTAAGTGAATCCATTGCATGATTTAAATTCTCGGCAAAAAACTCGCGTTCCGATGTTACATAGTAAGATGTTATCGTCAGCACTACATTTTTATCGACAGTCCAACCCGCTAATGATTTTACTTTCTTATAAGTCCTATCAACTTCATTCACAATCCCATTCGTATCCAAGACGCACAACTCCTTTTGTATATGTACGGCTCATACGAAGAAAGGTTTCAATTAATGAATGGGTAATGACGAACTCGTACGTTTCGAAGCGTTTACCAATGCTTCTATTGTCTCCCAGTCTTCTCTATGAAGTGCTTTTACAATTGCGCTTCCAACAATAACTCCATCACACAGGGATCCAATTGATTTCACTTGTTCAGGTGTTGAAATCCCGAATCCTGCGAGTACAGGCACCGGACTTATCGCTTTCAGTTTCTGTAAATGTGCATCCAAACCATCGGTGAATCCTTCTCGAACGCCTGTAATTCCATTTACTGTTACTGCATAAATAAAACCTTCACCCGCGGTCGTTATTTTCTCTATTCGATCTGGTGGACTTGTTAATGAAACAAGCGGTATAAGAGCAATATCCGAATGATTTAACTCTTCTCTTAAAAACGCACTTTCTTCTATCGGTAAGTCCGGAACAATTAATCCACTAACTCCGCTGTTCGTACAATCTTTTACAAAATCCTTTATACCGTATCTTATAAGCGGATTTAAATACGTCATGATGACAATCGGAACGGTGATTTCATTCTTAAAAGACGCGAGCTCTTTTAAAACGATACGAAGTGTAATTCCATGAGTAAGTGCGCGCTCACCTGCTTCTTGAATAACAGGTCCATCCGCGACTGGATCAGAAAATGGGATACCAAGCTCAATTGCTGTTGCACCTACTTTTTGCAAAAACAAGATATTTCTTTTCAATGTTTGCAGGCCGTCATCCCCTGCCATAATATAGGGCACAAAAGCCTTATTTCCCGACTGGATACATTCGTTAATAGCATTTGATAAATGGGACTTATTCATTTCCAGCACCTCCAAGCGCATCTCTAACCGTCTGAACGTCTTTATCGCCACGTCCAGAAAGACAAATGACGAGGGTTTCATCCTTTCCCATTTCCTTAGCCAATTCGACTGCATATTTGACCGCATGTGCACTTTCTAACGCAGGAATGATTCCCTCTACTTTGGAAAGTAATTGCAATCCCTCTAGTGCTCCAGCATCTGTAACTGAAGAATATTTCACTCTACCAATATCATGTAAATGACAGTGTTCCGGTCCTACTGCTGGATAATCCAGTCCAGCTGAAATTGAAAAGGCTTCTTGAACTAATCCATCGTCGTCTTGCAAAATATACATATAAGCTCCGTGTAAAACGCCTTCTTTACCATCGGCTATCGCTGCCGCATGAAGACCGCTTTCAATGCCACTCCCCGCAGCCTCAACTCCGTGTAACGCAACTTCTTCATCTTCAAGAAATGGATGGAACATACCGATTGCATTGCTTCCGCCACCAATGCATGCAACGATTGCATTTGGTAGCTTGTTTTCTTTCTCAAGGATTTGTCTTCTAGTTTCCACACCGATAACACGTTGAAAATCACGAACGATTCTTGGAAACGGATGCGGGCCTAGAGCTGATCCTAAAATATAGTGCGTATCTTCAACATTCGAGACCCAGTAACGGAGCGCCTCATTTACCGCATCTTTTAACGTTCCTGAACCTTTATCAACCGAGACTACTTTTGCTCCGAGCAATTCCATCCTGAAAACATTCAATTCCTGTCTTCGAATATCTTCTTTACCCATGAATATTACACACTCTAGATTAAATAATGCACAAACCGTCGCTGTTGCAACTCCGTGTTGTCCGGCACCTGTTTCCGCAACAATTTTCTTTTTCCCCATACGCATCGCAAGTAATGCTTGCCCAACAGTGTTGTTTATTTTATGGGCTCCAGTATGATTTAAATCTTCACGTTTTAAATAGATTTTTGCTCCACCGGCAAATGCAGTAAGTCTTTCTGCAAAATACAAGGGTGTTTCACGACCGACAAAATCTTTTAAGTAATAATTCAATTCATCCGTAAATGCTGGATCTACGATTGCATCATCGTACGCCTTTTCCAATTCAATTAAAGCAGTCATTAGCGTTTCAGGTACGAATTGTCCTCCGAACTTTCCATATCTTCCCCGGATTTTCTCTTTTGTAGTATTTGTTTCATTCATCACTATTCATCTCTCCTCATTTTTAACTGCGCTTACGAAGGCACGTATTAAGTCATCATCTTTTCTATTATCTATTTCTACTCCACTTGAAACGTCCACCATATATGGTTTTACTCGTTGAATTGCTTCACTCACATTTCCAGGATTTAGACCACCCGCCAGAATGAGCTTGTTTAGGGGAACCCCGACATCCTCTAAGAGATGCCAATCGAAGGTTTCACCACTGCCCCCTTTAAATTCTTTTCCAGGTGTATCAAACAAAATAAAATCAACTTCATACTTTTCTGCTCGTTTGATATCTTCATTACTGTAGACTGATAACACTTTAATAGAAGGAAGTCCGATTTTTCCGATAAATTCCTGACTTTCATTTCCGTGATATTGGATATAATCAAGTGGCACACTTTCATACACACGTTTGATTTCTTCTGCTGTTGCATCTACAAACACACCTATTTTTAATACATTTGATGGAACCAATGAGGCTAGCTCGATGGCCTTATCAAGAGTTATACGCCTGCGACTAGGGGCAAATACAAAACCAATGGCATCCACTCCGGCTTCAACCGCTGTTTTGACATGCCCACTTTCCATTAATCCGCATACTTTAACTTTTGTCATCTGGATAAACCCGTTACTTCAACTTGCATTGAACGAAGAGTATCTTCAATTGTCCCACTACGCATAAGTGTTTCACCCACTAGTATTGCCTTCGCACCCATACCGGAAATACGCTCTGCATCTACTCGTCCGGTTATTCCACTTTCACTTATTAAAACTCGCTGCTCGCCAAATGGAAAAACAGCCGAAATTTCTTCTGTGCGAGCAAGATCCACTTCAAATGTACGAAGATCACGATTATTTACACCTATCAATTTTGCATCAACGGCGAGTGCTCGTTTTAATTCTTCTACATCATGTACTTCTACAAGCACTTCAAGTCCTAAGCCGGTCGCATATGAATAAAGTCCAGTTAATTCCTCATCATTTAACGCAGCAACGATTAACAAAATAACGGATGCCCCAGCTGCCTTTGCTCGATCTATTTGAATGGGATCAATCATAAAATCTTTACATAAGAGCGGAATAGGAACAACTTCCGCCACAGCTGCTAAATCATTAAATGATCCTTTGAAAAAGGTCTTATCTGTTAAAACTGAAATACATGCAGCTCCTGCGTTAAAATATGCACTTGCTTGTTCGACAGGATTCGCACCCCCAGCAATCAACCCTTTTGACGGAGAGGCACGCTTCATTTCTGCAATAACTTGTAGGTGACTTGCTTCATAAAGTCTTTTGAACAAAGAAGGTCGAAGTATATTTCTTGAGTGTACAACCTTATCATCCGCTCGCATTTCTGCTACTTCAAAACGCTTCTGCGCAATAATGTCATCTAAAATCGTCAATTTACAACCACCTTCTCAGATACTTTTGCACTAAATGCAATTACAGCTTCTAACTTCTGGTATGCAGCACCGGATAAAATGCTCTCAGTTGCTTGATGCACTCCTTCTGCAATTGTTTCAGCCTGCCCATTAGCAAACAAACCAATTCCAGCATTGAAAACAACAGTATCAAAACGCGGGCCACGTTCGCCTTTGAGGATGGAACGAAGAATTTCTGCGTTTTCATTTGCATCCCCTCCGATAATAGAAGAAATGGGTGCACTTGTTAGACCCACATCTTCCGCAGTTAAACTAAACGGAATAAGATCCCCACGGTCCAGTAAGACAAACGAGTTCTGTCCCGAAAGTGATGCTTCGTCCATACCTTCTGCACCTGCGACAACAATCGCCCGTTGTCGACCAAGCATATGAAGTGCTGTTGCATATTCCATTGTAAAGTCTGATAAACTAATTCCTGCAAATTGTGTTGAAAGAGGAATCGGATTTGTAAGTGGTCCTACCAAGTTGAAGATTGTTCTTTTTCCAATCTTTTGTCGGATAGCACCAATTCTTTTCATCTTTGGATGAACATTCGGCGCATACAAAAAAGTAATTCCCTCTTTTTCCAACAACTCCGATATTTCCTCTGAAGTAAAGTCTAGACGAATTCCGAGTGCCTCCAGTACGTCGGAACTACCCGCAGCACTTGATACTTTACGATTGCCGTGCTTGGCAACTTTTGCACCGGCACCTGCAAGTACAAAAGCAGTCGTTGTACTAACATTGAAACTATTCGTACCATCACCGCCAGTTCCACAGTTATCCATAAATGAACCTAACGGAACCTCTACATTGTTCGCAAATGTTCTCATAACAGATGCAAGTGCTGCTATTTCTAGAGCAGTCTCTCCTTTTTCAGATAAAGCAATTAGAAACTCCTCTATATCGGCGCTAGCTGCATCCTCACTAAATAGCACGTTCGCCACTTCTTCCATCTCTTCATACGTCAAATGTTGTTTCTCTTTGACTTTACTAATGTAATTCCTCAACTAAATCTCTCCTCTGCTCTGCTCTGCTCATTTTCACTTTATGTTAATTCTAGTAACGATCTTGCTTTATTTACCGTTTCCTTATATTCCAGTCTTGGTACCGATGCTTTAACAATTCCTGCTCCTGCTTGCACATAAGCTTTGTTGTTTTTAATGAGTAATGTTCGAATCGTCAATGCAAAGTCCATATTTCCATTAAAACCGATATAACCAATGGCTCCACCATATATTCCGCGGTGTACATTTTCTAATTCATCAATGATTTCCATCGCTCTCTTTTTCGGTGATCCAGTTACAGTACCGGCTGGTAGACAAGCAGTCAAAGCGTCGAGTGCATGCATTGAGTGCGACAACTGGCCTTTCACCTCAGAAACGATATGCATAACGTGCTGATAACGAACGACTTCCATATGACTGGTTACTTCAACTGTTCCCGGCACACAAACTTTACCGATATCATCTTTCCCAAGTTCAACAAGCATCTCATGTTCTGAAAGTTCTTTCGGGTCTGCCAGCAGCTCTTTTTCAAGCGCTAAGTCCTCCGCCTTATCTTTCCCACGTCTACGTGTTCCAGCAATTGGGTTTGTCATTACTATTCCGTTCGACACACCAACAAGACTTTCTGGCGAAGCCCCTACAACAACATGATCTGCAAATTCCATGTAATACATATATGGTGAAGGATTGCGCTTCCGAAGTTTTCGATAAAGTAGAAATGGATCTCCTGTAAAATCCGCGTCTAATCTTCTTGACACTACGACCTGACTCACTTCACCGGCCTCAATGTATTCAATAGATTTTCTTACAAGAGCTTCAAACTCATCTTGCGTTAATCCCGAAGTGAAGTTAGACAGCTCATAAGTAGTCTCTTTTACTTTTGAAGCAGTTAGAATTTGCTCCGCCAGTTCATCTAAATCATATTTACTTGCCTCTGCTCCGATTTCTGTGCGCAGTAGAGTTACTTCTTGTAAAACATGATCAAAGATAATAACTGTTTCATATATATTGAAATTTACATCTGGTAATCCAACGTCATCCTTTGGCTGATTGCCCGAATCATACGCAGCACCGTATCCAAAATAACCAACTGCACCGCCCGTAAATGGAAAATCATTATTATCAACAATCCTCGGCATAAGCCTTTTCAATAATCCCACTACATCGCCATCATGCGTATACGACTTACCCGTTCCGTAAACATATTCTTCAATTTTATTTCCTCGACCACTGTACGATTTCCGAGGATCCATTCCCATGAATGAATAACGTCCTGAGCCTTCGTGCATCGACGAACTTTCAAGTAAAAACTTCTGTTTCCCTTTTAATCTTCCGAATATCAATATCGGTGTTAATAAATCCCCATCTATTTTCTTCACTGTTGTTCTAAACCCTGTTTTTTCTATGCTCATCTTAACTCCCCTTATCTATTCTTAAATTATTGAAAACAAAAAGTCCTCTGCAAAAGGACAGACTAGTCCGATTGCAGAGGACGGAATTTACCGCGTTGCCACCTCAAATTGAAGCATTTCTGCTTCCTCTTAGCGTGTCTCATTATAAGACACATTCCGTAACGTGGAATCTACGTCTCCCGTAATTGCTTAAAGGAGCTCTCATAAGTCCATTCACATAGGCTGCGTATCAGTTTGCACCAACCACTGACTCTCTATGATCGCATTACCCAGGCTACTCTTCTTATTCAATAATTTCTCATCTATGCTCATCTCATCTAGTCCGTGGGCGGCATCGCTATCGACACCTTCTGCCCTTCTATAAATATAACTATTTCTATAACTTTAGAATAAATAGAACGAATTGTCAACCTTTTTATAATTCATGATTTTGAACATTTTAAGTGAACACGTTATAGTAGAAGAAAGAACTTAATTAGAAAAGGTGAACTCAATGAGAATAAATAAATATTTAAGCGAAGCAGGCATTGTTTCTCGTCGCGGCGCAGACCAATGGATAGAAGATGGAAGAGTTACCATAAACGGCGTACTATCCGAACTTGGTAGCAAAGTTGAATCGGGCGATGAAGTACACGTTGATGGAAAACTAGTAAAGATTGAAGAACAACTCGTTTATATCGCACTTAACAAACCTGTAGGTATCACTAGTACTACTGAGCGTCATATTGAAGGTAACGTGATTGACTTTGTTAACCACCCACTCCGAATTTTTCACATCGGAAGGCTTGATAAAGATTCAGACGGACTTCTACTACTTACGAATGACGGGGACATTGTAAATGAAATCCTACGCGAAGAGCATAATCATGAAAAAGAATACATTGTTACAGTAGATCGTCCCATTACGAAAGATTTTATAGCAAAAATGGAGTCCGGTGTCGAAATACTTGGAACGATTACAAAACCATGTAAAATAAAACAACTCGGCCCGAAGAAGTTCAACCTAACTCTGACTCAAGGATTGAATCGCCAAATTCGCCGCATGTGTTCAGCACTCGGTTATGGTGTATGGAATTTACAAAGAACGCGAATATTGAACATCCATCTGGGTGATTTACCAAAAGGCCAGTGGCGAGATTTAACAAAAGACGAGTTATCCGAAATGTTTCAAATGATGAACTATAAGCCAAAACGATAAAAGACTGTACTACACACTTTTCACAATGTGTAGTACAGTTTTTGGTTTTTAAAAAGGTTTACAAAAAGTTCAAATTACACATTTACCATTTCTAAAAATTGACGAGTTCGTGCATTTTTAGAGTGATTAAAAAATGCGTCAGGTGCTGCATCTTCAATAATCAGACCCTCATCTAACATAATGATTCGATCGGCTACTTCTTTCGCGAACTTCATTTCATGTGTAACTACGACCATTGTCATGCCATCATTTGCTAAGTCTTTCATTACCTGAAGTACTTCTCCGACAAGTTCTGGGTCGAGTGCAGATGTTGGTTCATCAAACAGAAGAGCTTTGGGTTCCATAGCAAGTGCTCTTGCGATGGCGACACGCTGCTTTTGTCCACCAGACAACTTATTTGGATAGACATCTCTTTTATCTGATAAACCAACTTTTTCAAGAATTTGAAGTGCGGCTTCTTGAGCAGCTTTCTTGTTGACCTTCTTCACGATAACGGGTGCTTCCATAACGTTTTCAAGCACCGTCTTATGCGGAAATAGATTAAAGTGTTGAAAAACCATACCAACCTTGGCACGAACACTTGATAAATCATCTTTTTTCAGATCAACTTTCTTTCCATCGATTGTAATGTCACCTTCATCCAATATTTCGAGGAAATTTAAACAGCGTAGAAGCGTACTCTTTCCCGAGCCACTAACACCTATTAACACAACCACCTCACCAGAATTGACAGTAATGTCTATTCCTTTAAGAACTTTTAGTTTCCCAAATGACTTATGGATGTTTTTCCCTTCCAGCATGTATTCCCCTCCTCATTAACTATCAACATCTAACTTTTTCTCATACCATTTAAGCAAACTAGTGAATATAAGAACCATTATTAGATAATATAAACCTACGACTAAAAATGTTTCAAATGGCTGAAAGCTTGCAGCTGCCTCTCGGTTTGCCATCCCGTACAATTCGGAAACTCCAATCACGTATACAAGAGATGAATCTTTCAACGTGATGATAAATTGGTTTCCAAGTGGCGGAATTGCCCGACGAAGCGCTTGTGGAAAGATAATTCGACGCATCGCTTGCCGATTATTCATACCGACAGCAAGACTTGCCTCTTGCTGCCCACGATCGATACCTTGTATTGCTCCACGAAAGATTTCCGCGATATATGCCCCGTTATGTACAGCTAACGCCAATGCACCTGCCCAAAAGTTCGACAGAGTAACAATAGATGTAATCCCGTAATAAAGGAACATTATTTGCACGATTAGTGGCGTTCCACGAATTATAGTAATATATAAGTTTGCAATCGTTTGCAAAACTTTAGATTTTGAGATTTTCATTAAAGCAAAAACAATACCAAACAAAGTTCCCAAAATGACCGCAATCGCAGTTATTTCAATGGTTATAAGTGCTGCTTTCAAAAAGCCTTCGTACGTCCGCACGAATACTTCATAGAGTGTAGTAAATAAGTCAGACACTAGCAATCACTCTCCCCGTTGTCGTTTCGTCCGCTCTTATTATTTCAATATTTCTACACCTTCTAAATCAACGTCTAGTAAATTACGATTAAACCATTTTTGTGATATTTCATCGTACGTACCGTCTTCAATTAGTTCTGCAAGCGCTTCATCAATGGCCGCTCTTAGAGCATCGTTTTCAGGTCGAACAACAACAGAAGCTTTCTCAACCCATAACGGTTGGCCTACTTCCTTAAGCTCAAATCCATTCTCAATCGATTCGAATCCAACAATGTCAGACGTAATAACAGCATCCAATCTACCCGGTATTGTTAAATCTTTTAAAGCAACAACATCACTGTTGTAATACTGAATATTATCGGATAATTCCTGTGCTGGCTGATCGTATGTTGTTTGTGCAACAACACCAATTTTCTTACCCTTTAAATCCTCGGCACTTTGAATATCTGTATTGTCTTTATGAACAAAAACCATTCCACCAGAATAATAGTATGGTTCTGTAAAGTTAGCTTGTTTTGCCCGCTCATCTGTATATGCCATCGAACCAATAATTGCATCATACTTTACGCCTATCAGTCCTTGCAAAATTGTTTCAAAAGGATTTGTCACCGGATTGGGTTCCAAACCTAACTTCTCTGAAATCGCGTTCCCAATATCAACATCAAAGCCCATAAGCTTTCCGCCTTCTTCATAGTTAAACGGTTTGTAAAGTCCACTCATCGCAAATGTTAGATTCCCTTTTTTCACAAGTTCGTACTCTTGGTTACTATCATCCCCTGTAGCATCTTTGTCTTTTCCACATGCGGATAGTACCAATATCGTAGCTGCTAGTAGTAAAAGCATCATCTTCAATTTACTCATCTAGACAATCTCCCCTTTTTTCCAGTTACTCACTGGATAGTTTGTCACCTGTGTTATTTTTCCTATTATACACAAGTTTAGTGCATAAATCCGAACAATTGGAATATTCGCTTCAGATACTTGTTTATTACAGTTTCAATTAGTCAACTTTTCATGTACCATTAAATAAATGAAGGAATCTGCTTAATCCCTATGAACAATGGCTTCCCAGCTCCTATTTTTGGTGTTGGAGCTTTTAGAAAGAGGCGAATCTATTGAAGGAAAAAATAAATAAAAATAAAATTGCAATTGTCCTAATACAACTTTTGAAGGATGCAAAAAAAGATGCTTTTAGAGAAGTTATTAAAGAGCTTATGCCTTATGACATTGCTGAGCAATACAATGAATTGCCTGTAAAACATCGCCCGCTTTTTTTAGAGTATTTAGATGTCCCTCAACTAACGTCGCTGTTACGACACCTCACGCGTGATGAACAGCTTCAAGTTTTACGCATTCTCAAACCGGTTCGCTCAGTTGAATTACTTGAGTTAATGAAGAATGATGATCTTGCATTTTTATTATCCGGTTTAAAAGATAGTCAAATCGAAAAACTAATTACACAAATGAAGCATGAAGAATCAGTAATTGTTCGAAGAATTCTTGCGTATCCAGAAAAGTCCGCTGGAAGAAAGATGTCTGACCGATATGTTTGGATTGATAAGAAGTATACGATTGAACAAGCGATTGAAAAGTTAAAACACTTCTCGGAACTGGCAGAGTACCTAAACTACCTTTATGTAATTGATGAGCATAAGAAGCTTGTTGGGGTTGTTTCTTACCGGGACTTGTTGCTGGCGGATAGTAAGACAACTGTAGATGAGATAATGACCAAAAACATAGTTAGTGTAGATGTCTATACAAAACAACAGGAAGTTGCAAAATTGATTGCCAGACATGATTTTGTTTCCATTCCTGTCGTAATTGAAGACAATACACTTGTTGGAATAATTACAGTTGATGATGTTCTGGATATCATCATGAGGGAAGCCGACGAAGATATCGAAATGCTTCTTGCTTCTGGTAAAGCCATTGATTTTAAAACAAAACCTTTAGTTGCCGCATACAGACGATTGCCTTGGTTAATTTTGTTACTATTTATTGGCCTAGTCTCGGGAAGCATCATTGCAAAATTTGAAGCTACATTAGAAGCCGTTGTCGCTCTAGCCTTTTTTATGCCAATGATTGCGGGAATGACGGGGAATACAGGAACACAGTCACTTGCCGTCGTAGTTCGTGGTCTTGTGACAGAAGATCTTAATACAAAACAAGCAATTAAACTCATTTTTCGTGAGCTTATTGTAGGAATAATAATCGGAATTACTTGTGCAATTATCATTTCCGTTATCGCTTACGTTTGGCAAGGAAGCCTAGTACTTGGCCTCGTCGTGGGTTCTTCACTTTTGATTACACTCATTATCGGTACAATAGCAGGAACAGTTATTCCACTTATTTTGCATAAGTTTAAAGTGGACCCAGCTGTTGCATCAGGCCCACTGATTACGACAATCAATGATATTTTATCGCTTTTAATCTATTTCGGCATCGCGACAATGTTCATTTCAAGACTTATGTAAAGAATCATTGAAAGTTAAAAGAAACATCTTTTCAATACTTAAGAATTTCTGCACAAATAGTACCAGAACCAAAAAAAGACGGTTCTTTGTCAAATAACGTTGGTGAAGAATTTTAGTCGATGATAATTGATTTATATTAGGACTGTTTAGAATGTCAGGAAAACTGATTTTCTAAACAGTCTCTTTATATAGTGAATCAAATAGCCGGTCTCTCTCCGTTCCAGATGGCGCTTTCCGCGGGCACGGCTTCAGTCTCCTCGTCGCGAAAACCACGCTCCTGTGGGGCCTTCAGCTCGCGCTGTTCCCGCAGGAGTCGCCATCTTGCACTCCAAGAAACCTGAAATGTACTTTTAAATAGAGTGAAAACTAATCACTTTTCAAGACAGATTAGGCTGCTTCCAAGTGTAGTTGTCTTAAATTAGATTCAACAGGCTTTAATTTAAAGTGAATTAAAATACGCTTTTTATAATTCATGAAATTTCTATAGCCATAAGCGACGCGATTTAGAACTTTAATCTTATTGTTAATACCTTCAATACGTCCATTATTGTAAGGATAAATAAAGCTATTCTCGATGTAAGAAAGGTGTCCCCTAAGTGTCTTTAAACTCGTTCTCATATAACCAGAAATAAGTGGATTTACTGACTCAGCCAGGTGAA
>NZ_JBHUGI010000036.1:0-622 GCF_042681925.1 Sporosarcina siberiensis | reverse complement strand
AGCTTACTTACAGCTCCCCGGAGCATATCGGTGTTAGTGCCGTCCTTCTTAGGCTCCTAGTGCCAAGGCATCCGCCATGCGCCCTTTCTAACTTAACCATTGGGGTTCAATATACAACGCAAAAGCGTTGTTTCTCGAATTTCCCGATTAGCGAATCGTTCATTGCAGCGATGCAAATCCAGATTCTTAAAAAGGTACTGTGAATTATCGAAACAATTCACATGATTGATTCTTGATTGTTTTTATTAATGTCGTTTTATCCAGTTTTCAATGAACAAGTTTTGAAGTTTTCATTAGTACCATATGTTATAAACGGTTGTTCAAGCTAAAAGATGCTCGAAAACCTATTGATGGTCAAAAAAATAGACCTATGGATACAATTTCAGCAGAAAACGCTAAAATTGTTTAATAAACCTTCAAAACTGAACGCAAAACGTCGTTAGCGAAGAATATTTATACTCTTCATTTTATAGATCAGAGATCTATATTCCGAATGTCTAGACTTCACATACCAAAGCATGATCTGCTCGTAGACAAATTCCTTAGAAAGGAGGTGATCCAGCCGCACCTTCCGATACGGCTACCTTGTTACGACTTCACCCCAATCATCTGTCCCACCTTC
>NZ_JBHUGI010000035.1:0-142642 GCF_042681925.1 Sporosarcina siberiensis | reverse complement strand
ATAGCGAAGAGGTCACACCCGTTCCCATCTCGAACACGGTAGTTAAGCTCTTCAGCGCCGATGGTAGTTGGGGGTTCCCCCCTGCAAGAGTAGGACGTTGCCAGTCTCTTAATTCTTTATTGACATTTCGTATGTCAAATACATATTTTGGTCCCGTGGTGTAGCGGTTAACATGCCTGCCTGTCACGCAGGAGATCGCGGGTTCGATTCCCGTCGGGACCGCCATTTAATTTAAAATTCATAACCGATTCTTGGGATTTATTCCAGAGTCGGTTTTTTTGTTCTATTTAAATAGATTACATAAATTTGCAATGGAAAGAATGTATTTAACGAGACTTTCGGCGTGCGCAACTGCTTTTGAGGGGTCTAGAACCAATTCAGGGGACATCTTCGGAGATTGGGCGGACATAATACGGATTTCGGGGGAGTTAGCTCGAGATAGAGGGTACATACTCTGAAATGGAGAGGACATCAGTTGATTGCGGGTACATACTTGTGAATTGAGAGGACATCACCCGAGATAGAGGGTACATACTCTGAAATTGAGAGGACATCACTCGATTGCGGGTACATACTCTGAAATTGAGAGGACATCACCCGAGATTGAGGGTACATACTCTGGAATTGAGAGGACATCACTCGATTGCGGGTACATACTTGTGAATTGAGAGGACATCACTCGAGATTGCGGGTACATACTCGTGAATTGAGAGGACATCCCTCGAGATTGCGGGTACATACTTGCGAATTGAAAAGACATCATTAAAACCATGGATGCACAACAAAACTCTTGGGCTGTTCTACATAAAAAGGTTTTATTAACGAATTGCGATTATAATTCTGGATTTCGATATGGAAATATAGCAGAATAGAGAGAAGTTGGTTAATGAACTCCTCTACGGAAGGGAAATTAAAATGGAAAAGAAATTTGAAGTTTTTTCACTGGAAGAAACACAGGCAATTGCAACTAAACTTGCGGCTTTGCTGACTCCACCAGATGTTATTACTCTTGAAGGAAATCTAGGTGCAGGTAAAACGACATTTACACAAGCACTTGCAAAAGGGCTTGGTGTTAAACGGACTGTAAATAGTCCGACATATACGATTGTAAAGCAATACATGGGAACCTATCCATTGAATCATCTGGATGTATATCGTCTGGCGGATAGTGAAGAGGATCTTGGTTGGGACGAGCTTTTTTATGGCGACGCAATATCAGTTATCGAGTGGGCTCATTTAATAAAGGATGAGTTGCCGGAAGAGCGATTGGAAATACGAATTGAACATTCAAGTGAGACGGGTAGGATCATTACGTTTAATCCGATTGGTACAAGATATGAAACAATTTGTGAGGGGGTTTTCTTATGATTTGGCTTGGTATAGATACTTCGAATACACCGCTGTCTGTAGCTATCGTTAAGGATGGTGTTCTGTTATCTGAGGAAAATACTTCAATGACTAACAATCACTCGCTCCGTGCGATGCCTGCAATTGAAGAAGTGTTTAGTAAGGTGGGAATTACGCCTTCTGAAATTGATGCAATTGCTGTTTCTGAAGGTCCAGGATCTTATACTGGCGTTCGAATTGGAGTAACCATCGCAAAAACACTTGCTTGGACACTTAAAAAACCGGTATTTGGGGTTTCAAGCTTAAAAGTACTGGCTGCTAACGGAGTCTTTTTCAATGGTTTCATCTGCCCGATTGTAGATGCACGTAGAAATAATGTGTATTCTGGAGTTTATAAATATGCAGATGGTGAATTAGAAACAATTATAGAGGATGGTCATTATAGTATCGAATATTTAAAGAGTCTTCTTATTGAATTTAATGAACCTATTTTATTTGTGGGGAAAGATACAGCAATGCACGAAGAATTTTTAGTTGAAACATTTGGAGACAGAGCTGTTATTGCTCCGTTTTATATGAATTTACCACGCGCTTCATCACTCATTCACATCGCAGAACAAGTAAGTGAGTCGGAAGATGTGCATAGTTTTGTTCCAGAATACCGTCGTATACCTGAAGCAGAAGCAAATTGGTTGAAAGAACAGGGAAAGGGTCAAAGCCATGATTGAAAATATTCTTTATAGAGAAATGGTAGCTGAGGATATACCAGCAGTTGTTGGTATTGAGGAAGAAGCTTTTCCTACTCCTTGGACAACGGAAATATTTGAACATGAAATGAATGGGAATGAGTATGCTTATTATGTTGTAGCCGAAGTAGATAATGAGGTTATCGGACATATGGGAATGTGGATCGTTCTAGATGAATGCCACATTACAAATGTTGCGGTGCGTGAACATATGCGGGGTAATGGAATTGGTGAAGGACTTATGCGAGAGTGCATGGACTTTTGTAAAGAATTGGCTGTTCGTACAATGACGTTGGAAGTGCGTTTGACCAACAGTACGGCACAAAATTTATATAGAAAGCTTGGATTTCAAGATGGTGGGATACGAAAAAACTATTATTCTGACGACCATGAAGATGCGCTCGTCATGTGGGTGGAGCTAATATGAAAAAAGATACTTATATTTTAGGAATAGAAACAAGTTGTGATGAAACTGCAGCCTCGATTGTTAAAAATGGAACGGAAATTATCTCCAATATTGTTGCATCCCAAATTACGAGTCAAAAAAGATTTGGCGGTGTAGTTCCTGAAGTTGCTTCTAGACACCATGTGGAGCAAATTACGATTGTAATAGATGAAGCTCTTACAGAAGCGGGATTACAACCCTCAGATCTTGATGCAGTTGCGGTTACTGAAGGACCAGGATTAGTGGGTGCACTTTTGATAGGCATTAATGCCGCAAAGGCTTTTGCATTTGCCAACGGCTTACCCATTATTGGTGTCCATCATATTGCTGGCCATATTTATGCCAACCAATTAATGCAAAAGATGGAGTTTCCTTTATTAGCACTCATCGTTTCAGGAGGCCATACAGAGCTTATACTGATGGATGAGCATGGTTCGTTTAATCTGATTGGGGAGACCCGTGATGATGCAGCTGGAGAGGCCTACGACAAAGTAGCCCGAGTACTTGGTCTGCCTTATCCAGGTGGTCCAGGTATTGATAAGTTGGCTGCTGCAAGTGATGGTGAAATTGAGTTCCCAAGGGCTTGGCTTGAAAAAGATTCGTACGATTTCAGTTTTAGTGGACTGAAATCATCGGTCATTAATTATAAGCATAATCTTGAGCAACGTGGTGAGACTGTGAATCCAGAACATGTTGCATCAGGATTTCAATCGAGCATTATAGATGTTTTGACAACTAAGTCTGTAAGAGCAGCAAAAGAATTTGGAGTGAAGCAAGTTATAGCAGCCGGTGGAGTAGCGGCGAACAATGGATTAAGAAATTCTCTTGAAAAAGAATTTAAAAAGTTGGACATCCCTTTTAAAGTTCCACCCATTTCTTTATGCACAGACAATGCAGCAATGATTGCTGCAGCTGGAACGTCCATGTTCGATGCAGGAGTTCGAGGAACGCTCGCGATGAATGGAAAACCAGGTATGGAACTTATGTCTTGGAATAAATGACTATAAAGATGTGGAGACTGTCTTTTACTAACAGTCTCCGCATTTTTTATTTTACTGCCTGTGGAAAGCTTGCAGATAAGTTGTTTGTCAAGAGGGAACATCCGTACTTATGCACAATTTGTGCATAAGATGTGGGCAACTTACAGAGTTGTTGATTTATTAATGGTGATAGAAGGATAACTTTGTGTATAACTAAATGATTTTTTGTGGATAGTGTGCATAAGTCTGTTTATAGTTGATTTAAAAGCTCTGTAGCTGTTAGTAACTGTGTGGGCAAATTATTTTTGACTTGAAACAAATGTTAGCTCTTTTAGTAAACTACAAATAGGAAAGCCCCATTCAAAATGTTAGATTTTGAATGGGGCTTTTTTTATTTAAATTATAGGCTTTCGAGTTCATCTTGTAATGTAAGCCATTCCTCCGCTTTTAAGTCGTGATCATTTTGAGCTGCATCAATGAATGCTTGAATTTCCATTAACTTAATATGATCATCTGAATGTGCTTTATTTTCAAGTTCTGCTTGAAGTTCTACAATCTTTTCATCAAGTACTGCAATTTCAGTTTCGAGTTCGGCGATGGCTCTTGAAAGTCTGCGTTCTTGGCGTTTCTTTTCTTTGTCATCATCGACTACTACTTTTTCATTTCCTGTTGTATTGATTGTTGCTGCAGAAAGACTTTCGGCAAGAAGTTCGGCTTTTTCAAGCTTTTTTTCTAGATAGTAATCGTAATCTCCTAAGTATTCGACAGCTTCTGTTGAATTGATATCGATTACTTTTGTTGCAATTCGATTGATGAAATAGCGATCGTGGGAGACGAAAATAATTGTTCCGGGAAAACCGTCTAATGCATTCTCGAGTACTTCTTTACTATCTAAATCCAGATGGTTTGTAGGTTCATCCAGTAAAAGTGTATTGGATTTTTTTAGCATTAGTTTTGCAAGCGATAACCGAGCTTTTTCTCCACCAGATAATGAGGTGACGGGTTTACTTACGTCATCTCCAGTAAATAGGAATCGTCCCAATATACCCCGCACATCTTTTTCATTCATCATAGGCCAGTCGTTCCATAACTCTTGTAAGACGCTGCTTGTACCGATAAGAGTAGCTTGTTCCTGGTCATAATACCCGAATTGTACATTTGTACCGTAGCGAATCGTCCCGGCCAGTGTATCGTGTTTTTTTATGATTGTTTTGAGTAGTGTCGATTTCCCAACACCGTTGGGGCCAATAATCGCAATGCGATCCCCTTTATAAACACGCATATCGAGTCCTTCCGATACGGGAACCCCATCGTACCCAATTGCCAAATCATCGAATGCCAGCACATCGTTACCACTCGGCCGATCAATTGAGAACGTAAATTTCGCTGACTTTTCTTCACCATCTGGAGATTCCATCCAGTCGGTGCGTTCAATTATTTTACGTCGGCTTTGAGCCATTTTGGATGTGGAGGCACGTGCAATGTTTTTCTGGACAAATTCTTCGAGTCGAGCACGTTCAGTTGTTTCTCTTTCATAAAGCTTTTGATCGCGTTCATAGTTTTTCGCTTTTTCATTCAGATAGTTACTGTAGTTCCCTGTATATTTTGTAACTTTCCTTCTAGACACCTCATAAACAAGTGTTACAATTTGGTCGAGAAAATATCTATCATGAGAAACAACAAGGAGTGCCCCTTCATAACCAACTAAATATTTTTCCAACCAACCAAGTGTTTCTATGTCCAGATGGTTTGTCGGTTCATCGAGAATTAATAAGTCAGGTTTGCTCAGAAGCATTTTAGCGAGTGCTAGCCTCGTTTTTTGTCCTCCGGATAGAAGGTTTACTTCTTTGTCGTAATCACTCGGATAGAACCGCATTCCGTGTAGGATGGAGCGGGTATCCGATTCATACTGATAACCACCACTGTCTTTAAAATCAGTTTGCAGGGTGTCGTATTCTTTTGTAACACGTTCAAATTCTTCTGGTGATTCATAAATTGCTGGATCGGCCATTTGGACTTCTAATAAACGAAGTCTTTTTTCCATATCATGCAAGTGCTCAAAAACAGTCATCATTTCTTCCCAAATTGTTAATGTGGAATCAATACCAGAATGCTGTTCGAGGTAACCAATACGGACATCTTTTGGAATAATAAGATCGCCTGAATCTGCTGTCATTTCACCAGCAATTATTTTTAAAAGTGTAGACTTCCCAGCGCCATTACGTCCAACGAGCGCAACACGGTCACGATGTTGAACTTCTAGTTGTACATTACTTAATATATCTGTTCCTGAAAATGATTTTGTTAGTCCATTTACTTGTAATACAATCACATTGAACACCTCTTATTATTAGTGTAATAGAATGGTGTGTTGTACGCAATGACAGACCTTTACAATGTCTAGTTTTTACTGTACGATGAAGGCCTTAAAGCACAGCCAGGAGGATTAGGATGATTGAGGAAAAAGTAAAGATTCCACAAGCGACTTCAAAACGATTGCCTCTCTATTATAGATTTCTACAAAATCTTACAAATGCAGGGAAAAAAAGAGTTTCTTCAAGTGAGTTAAGTGAATTGATGAAAATAGATGCAGCAACGATTAGAAGAGACTTTTCACATTTTGGTGCACTTGGGAGAAAAGGCTATGGATATGATGTTCAATACTTAGTCAATTTTTTCAGGCAAACACTTGATCAGGATGAGGTAACAGATGTAGCGCTTGTTGGTGTAGGTAGTTTAGGCAACGCATTCCTAAAGTATAACTTTCATAAAAATCATAACACCCGAATTGTTCTTGCATTCGATCCCAAGGCGCCTGTTGAAGGGCATATCATTAGTGGAATTCCTGTTTTTCCACCGAGTATGTTAAAGGAAAAAATGCTTGAGTTTAATATTGAACTCGTTTTACTTACAGTTCCGGCACAAGTAGCTCAGGAAGTCACAGATAAGGTTGTCAAAACAGGAATTAAAGGCATTTTAAATTTCACTCCTGTACGTCTTGCAGCACCTGAAAATGTCCGCGTACACACAATTGATTTGTCTGTAGAGTTGCAAACACTGATTTATTTCATTAAAAACGACGTAAAAGATTCACATATGTAACGCCCTGTTTGTAGCAATATGAGCTTTTTTCATGTAAAATAGAAAGTACTAAGAAGAATGAAATTAAGTTCTTCGAGAATTAAGGAGGTGTCCGAGATGCCAGGTCCAGTTAGTTGGATAATTATCGGTATTATCGCATTGCTTGTCTTCGGTCCGAAGAAGCTCCCTGAAATCGGGAAGGCATTCGGTTCTTCACTGCGAGAATTTAAAAACGCAACAAAAGGTCTTGTTGAAGATGATGATATTAAGAAGATAGAAGAACCAAAAGAACTGAAGTAAGGATGTCAGTAAGGATGTCTGCCCCAATGGAAGAGAAAAATTTAACTGTAGTCGAACATATAGATGAAATTAGAAAACGGCTGATGGTTATTGTCGTTTTCTTTGCTGTTGCTGTCACCGGAAGTTTCTTTCTTGCAAAACCGGTCATTAAGTTTTTACAACTTCAATATACCAACGAAATTCAACAGACGGTAATTGGTCAAGTTGGGGACAACCCGTTGCATTCCTTCGCGATCCTCGATCCGATTATGATTTATTTGAAAGTAATCATATTTATATCTATTGTTTTCATTTCACCGGTGATTATGTACCAATTATGGTCATTTGTTTCACCGGGATTACATGAAATTGAGCGACGTGCGACGAGGAATTATATTCCGTTTACATTTCTACTTTTTGTTGCCGGCATAGCATTTTCATATTTTGTCTTATTGCCGTATGTCATGAAATTTATGATGAATTTATCTGGGGAACTCGGCATTACAATGACCATTGGTATTAATGATTATTTCACGTTTTTATTTCAAATCATGATTCCGTTTGGTATTGTGTTTCAATTGCCGGTTGTAATGCTGTTTTTGACAAGGCTCGGAATAGTAAATCCGACAACACTCGTCAAAATTCGCAAATACGCATATTTTGTCCTTTTTGTAATTGCGGCTTTCATTACACCGCCGGATATCGTTTCTCATTTATTCGTTACAGTTCCATTGTTCCTCTTGTATGAAGTAAGTATTTTTATATCACGCTTTGGCTATCGTAAATTCTTAAAATCAGAACAACAGCGTCAAATTGAGGAACAAGAACAAAAACAACAATCAGAAGAAAATTAAAAGATCTTCCCACCGGAGAATTTTACCGGAAGGAAGATCTTTTTTTAATTGATAAAGAAACTAAATGCTGTTTTCAGTTCTGCCCATTTAAGAAGCCTCTCTTGGTACAACTGAAGAATTGTAACGAATCCATTCATGAGGAGATGTGCCGTAATGGGTGCAAGTAATCTTTTTGTTTTGTAATAAATAAAGGAGAAAACGAGTGCGGGTGCCGAATATATAAGTATGTGCTGAAGTTCACCATGTACTGCAGCGAATACGAGAGCACTTAGTACAGCAGCAACAATGAAGTTCGTTTTCTGATAAAGTCCACCGAATAGAACCCTTCTGAAAATAATCTCTTCAAGAAGTGGTGCAAATAGGACAATCGAGAAAATGATGATTGGTGATACTTTGGCGATATCGGCAAGAAGTGCTGTGTTTTCGGATCCGGGTTTAACCCCAAACGCACTTTCAATACTCCCTGCAATAATCTGTCCAGCAAGTGCCAATAGAAATCCGAAGAATCCCCAAATAATTGCTTTGCCTACAGAAACCTTTTTACCTTTAAATACTTGAAAGAATTTTTTCTTTGGATAAATGATGAAAAAGAAAACAATCGCGGCAACAGCATTTGTACTAAATAATGCCCATGCACTTGCTCTATAAATTTTATCGGTTTTGGTGAAACTTGCATCCCAAGGAAAACTTTCGAATAGGTATTTGCTCAGAAAGATACTTCCTACATGCATTAGGAGGTACGTAATTATAAGGTATGTATACGTTTTCCAGTTTTTCAAAGTTTCCATCCTTTCGTATCACACTGACGTAATTTTATCTGTTTTTAAGTAGATATGCAAAGAGAAGAGTGTGAGAGTATTTTACTTGCAATGTAAGAGAATATTCTTTATGATAAGAATGTGTTAGCACTCCAGTCAGATGAGTGCTAAAAATGTATATATTATCTTGAGGAGGTTGTTTCAATTGTTGAAACCATTAGGTGACCGTATTGTAATTGAACTAATCGAAGCTGTAGAGAAAACATCAAGCGGTATCGTATTACCAGACTCTGCACAAGAAAAGCCACAAGAAGGAAAAGTAATCGCAGCAGGATCCGGGCGTGTTTTAGATAACGGACAACGCGTTGAACTAGAAGTTAAAGAAGGCGATCGTATTATTTTCGCTAAATATTCCGGAACTGAAGTTAAATATGAAGGTAATGAATATTTAATCCTACGTGAAACTGACGTTTTAGCTGTTATTGGTTAATATCGAAGTAAACGATTAAATGATAACTTATTTTAAAATCAGGAGGGAATTTATAAATGGCTAAAGATATTAAATTTAATGAAGATGCACGCGGAGCAATGCTTCGTGGGGTAAACGTACTTGCGGATGCTGTTAAAGTAACGCTTGGACCAAAAGGACGTAACGTTGTTCTTGAAAAATCATTCGGTTCACCACTTATTACTAATGATGGTGTAACGATTGCACGTGAAATTGAACTAGAAGATGCATTTGAAAACATGGGTGCAAAACTAGTTGCAGAAGTTGCTTCAAAAACGAATGACATTGCAGGAGATGGAACGACAACTGCTACAGTTCTTGCACAAGCAATGATCCAAGAAGGCTTGAAGAACGTTACTGCAGGTGCCAACCCAGTTGGAATTCGTAAAGGAATTGAAAAAGCAGTTGCAGTTGCGGTTGCAGGTTTGGGCGAAATATCTAAAGAAATCGAAGGAAAAGAATCGATTGCACAAGTTGCAGCAATTTCCTCTGGAGACGAAGAAGTTGGAGCACTTATAGCAGAAGCAATGGAGCGCGTTGGCAATGACGGTGTAATTACACTTGAAGAGTCAAAAGGGTTCACAACTGAACTTGACGTTGTAGAAGGAATGCAATTCGATCGTGGATATGCATCTGCTTATATGGCGACAGATACAGACAAAATGGAAGCTGTTCTTGAAAATCCGTATATTTTAATTACAGATAAAAAGATCACAAGCATTCAGGATATCCTTCCAATGCTTGAGCAAGTTGTTCAACAAGGTAAGCCACTCTTAATGATTGCTGAAGACGTTGAAGGGGAAGCTCTTGCAACACTTGTTGTAAACAAGCTTCGTGGTACATTCAACGCAGTTGCTGTTAAGGCACCTGGCTTCGGTGATCGTCGTAAAGCAATGCTTGAAGACATTGCAACACTTACAGGCGGAGAAGTGATTACAGAGGACTTAGGACTTGATCTTAAGACTACGGATATTTCTCAGCTTGGCCGTGCAGCGAAAGTAGTTGTAACGAAAGATAACACTACAATTGTTGAAGGTGCTGGAGATAAAGACAAAATTGCGGGACGTGTAAATCAGATTCGTACGCAGCTTGAAGAGTCTTCTTCTGAATTCGATAAAGAGAAATTACAAGAGCGTCTTGCGAAACTTGCAGGTGGCGTTGCAGTTATTAAAGTTGGAGCAGCTACAGAAACGGAATTGAAAGAGCGTAAACTTCGTATTGAAGATGCACTTAACTCAACACGTGCTGCAGTTGAAGAAGGTATCGTTTCTGGTGGTGGAACTGCACTAGTAAACGTATACAATAAGGTTGCTGAACTTCTGGAAACAACTGAAGGTGACGTTGCAACTGGTGTTAAAATTGTTCTTCGTGCACTTGAAGAGCCAGTTCGTCAAATTGCAAACAACGCAGGTCTTGAAGGATCTATCGTTGTAGACCGTCTGAAGCGCGAAGAAGTTGGTATTGGTTTCGACGCAGCAGAAGGAACTTGGGTAAATATGATGGATGCTGGTATCGTTGACCCAACGAAAGTAACACGCTATGCACTTCAAAACGCAGCATCTGTTGCAGCTATGTTCTTGACTACAGAAGCAGTTGTAGCGAACAAGCCACAGGATAACCCTATGGGCGGCGGCGGAATGCCGGATATGGGTGGAATGGGTGGCATGATGTAAGAAGAACCTTGAACCCTTGATGTATAAGAGGTTCGTTGTTTGAAATACAAAGTATGACCACTTTCTGACCACTTCATTATATAAAAAAATGCATATGACATATTTTAAAGAAGGTCTTTCATCAGTTTACTAAACTGATGAAAGACCTTTTCTTTCATGTTTTTTGTCATATGTGCATAGATGTTCATAGTGGTATTTATATCGCTAACTCCCCAGAGATAAAGAAGGACTGCGATGTTTGCCCGAAACCAGGAGGACCCGATCATTGGACAAAACGGTGTTGAAAGTAGTGGAAAGAGGGTCCGCAGTTTCACGTATGCGCCGAATATATTCATGGGTATCATGAAGGAATTTGTTATCCCCACAGGCGGAGAGTATTATTTCCAGCCCTCGGTCGATGCGTTGAATACAGTCATAGGGAGACAGGCTGAAACATAGATGCAGTCCAATGGCGATAAGAATTAAATCAAAACCCCGATTCTCCGTTACGGGACTTGATCGGGGTTTTATTATACGTTGTCTTTTTTACACAAGTGATATGTTCAGTAACCCAAACTCATTTAGAATCCCCGGAAACTTGGAAGAAGGGTGTAGAGCTGCTTTAATTTTTCCACATCATGCTCAAACCAATTGTGGATCCATTTGCAGTATCCAAGAATTATATTGTCCTCTTTTTGCCCCGTATTCATGATTTGTGCAATTGAGTGTGCCGCCATCATCCCTGACATGATAGCTTTGAGGACACCATGGGAAGAAGCGGGGTCTAGTACAGCGGCAGCATCACCAACTAAAAAGTAACCAGGTCCCCCAGGTTGGCTGATTGCTCGCCATGTAACATCAGCGCCCTTCAGTTTACCCATAGGTTTCAGTCCTTGGAATTCTTCAGGAATCCAACCGCTTTTCAATGCTACATTGTCAAAAGATAATTGCGTCCATTGGTACACATTTGGACGCACTCTGGCAGTCCAAATCCATCCATGGTTGTGTGCTACAATAGCTGGCGATGCATCTCGCACGGGACATGTTCCTGTTGCATAACCGAATCGGGCAATAAGACGGGGAGAGTAGGTATTGATTTTCATATTCAATTTCTGAGCTAGCCATTGTCGCCTACCTGTCGCATCGATTAGAAATGAAGATTGAAGCTCGCCATCAGAAGTTACTGCTCCTGAAACACGGTTATGAGTAACAATTGGGCGTAAAGCACGGCAAGGTTGACGCACGTCGACACCTAACAAGATGGCTCGATTGAGTAGAATCGAGTCAAAATCGGCGCGCCACGCTTGAAAACCCAGCCATTGTCCAGACTCGTCTGAACCGAATGGGACGAAGTGGCGCTTTCCCTCCCATTGCACCCAAATTCCCTCATGTCGTAGGAATCCCGCTTTACCAAATTCTTCTGTGACACCCAATTGCTGCAAAAGAGGTTCAATTCCAGGATGAAGTGTTTCCCCAGGGCGATCGCGAGGAAACTCCTTCTCCTCAATAATAACTACCCGTAAACCGTTAAGTGCGCACAAAATAGCGGCAGCCGTGCCCGCAGGTCCACTGCCAATAATGATTATGTCCGGATTAGAAATTGACATTTTGTACTACCCAATCACTGTCTTCACGTTTAATTAAAATCTTTACTCCGTTAACGAAGAGGGTTACTTTTTCATTGATTTTAACATGAACTTTCCGGAAATCATTTCCGGCAGGCGATGTTTTTCCTCTGAGATACATTTCAAATCGATACACAGTACCCCTAGGTGTTGCAGCTGGAAAAATCAATAAATGGGTACTTTTCTGTGCCATTTGCAATTCTTCATCAGATAGATTAACTTCACGAAATGACAGAACACCCCAATTTGATTTCTTATCATGAGCGATACCCAATGCAGCGTAGACATGTGCCATCGTTGAAAGTCTAGCCTGATATTCTCTAATATCGATTCGACTAGTTAGCCTCAAACTGAAACTTTTAAATAATGTATTATTTACATAATCTACGTAATCAAATGAGGTATATTCGATGACTTTTTGACCTTCTTTCTGTTGGGGCCCGGAAACTCCATCCCAAGGGAGATTTCCCACTTGACCAATCTCTTCATCGGTCAGAGGGCTCACTGTAGGATAGAATCGGGTCTGATTTACGGGACCAAAAGTCCTTGCTGCATCAGGAGCAACAGCTGGCCAAAAAGTACTTAGGGCTGCACACAATTTAGTATCTTCAGGAAAAGGACTGCCAAGTCCGTAAGCAGCAAGAAATTTTACCGATTCGCTTCCTGTACCCTCTTGGGTGCGATCAAAGCTTACATCCCAACCAGGCGCAAATACTCCAGCTGCCGCAGCCGGCAAGTTGGAGTGCCGAGTTGTTTCCGGTACTTTACCATACTTTGTATCTTGCGGAGGAATCTTATAAGGTGAGGACACGATTGCTGTCATTGAATCATCTTGGCTATTAAAGACGGATTTTTTGATTGTATTGCTTCCAATCAACGTCTCCGTTTTTAATTCGAGATTTGCAGCCCTGCGAGTATCGGATAATGCTGCAGGACCGCCTCGTCGCCAAATTTCTCCTCTTAATGCCTTTGGAACAGACTGATGCCACCAATCCATCACTTCGCTTTGGTCGCAGTGAGGAAAAAAGTCCGGTGCGGTTACCAACGAGTAAGCCGGATGATTGCTAAGAAATGTAAAAGATAATTCCGGACATATCGCCTTTATCCACCCATCTGCGGTGTAGTCAATATAGTGAACCGCATCGTACCCTCCTTCTTTAAGTTCTTCCATTAAAGAACTCTTTTCATTGAGATCTATAATTTTCCCATTTTTCATTTTATGGCGAATATGAACATATTCAGGCGCTCGACGGGCACCGTTAACAGCGCTTATTTTTAGGCTGGAAGAAAAAAGCTTAGGGTTTTTAGGAACCTTGAATGTGAGCGTTTTGCCTTTGTATCGTGCCACCTCAATTAAAGGATGCGGAACTGGTACAAGTACATTTGTGCCGAATTCATGTTTATCGGACATCTTTGCAATTCCCTCTTTAAAGAAAAAAGGGGATTGGCTGATGTGTGGCTCAGACCAACCTGCGTCCTTACCAAGTTCAAGGTGAATACGTCGCAACTTTTCATTAACATGGTGTGCTTCAAGACTCACATTTAAATTAAATTCACTGATACACTCTGTTCCGCTGAATAGTTTATGGAGGGGGATCCAAAACAATCTTTTCATATCGCTTTTCCTTTGCACTTCACTTCTAGAGATAGGTCCAAATTCGTTTTCATTTCCTTTGCGTTGAACTGCTATATAAACCGAGTAACGAGCGGGCAAGACCCGAAAGGCAAAATCATCATCTTTGACATTAGGAAGAAACCCTCGATTTTTAGGAGAATAGAGTGGTTCGGTTGTTCCGACCCTGGCGACTCCTGTACGCGAGAAACTTAAATCTGCGTGTTTGCGGTGGACCGTTTCTGGTGCAGGACGATATTCGGAAGAAAAGACGACAATCGCTAAGTCCTCATTTCTTCCTACACGGCTACGAATCTCAGATAGAGAAGGGGGAGTGATACCGTAAACATAGTTTTCTACTATTTCAAGTTCCCCTAATGTGGGAAAGGAAGTTAATTCTAAACCGCCCACACCGGTCACAACGTTTGGGGAAGCTAAGGAATGATAAAATAAGCTTCGAGCGGGATGCCCCGGCTCAATTCCTCTTGTTCCTTCAAGGGAAAAATCTTCGAAACCCTTCAATTTTCGATTGATTTTTGCTTGAATATTTTTGAGGAGTTCCTGTTTTAAGTCTGCGGTAGTAATATCTATACCATGTTGAAGAAACAAATTTCTCCAGCCATGTAGCGCAAGTCGAGTACATATTTGTCTCACTTGTTCAATCAAAGACATTATTCTGCATCCTTTCTTCATTTTTACTTGTTTGTGCACTATGGGTTATATTGTAAGTTTGTTAGTAAGAGTGCTGATAGATGGCTGGAAAAAGTACGTGCCTCCTGTCATCGTTACTCATTCCTGAATGAAATTTAAGCTCTTACCCTTCTTCGGTAATTTGAATGAATATTTTTGATCGTCATAGCCTTTTTGCCCCGCAATGGGATCTTCGCTGTCTCCTTCCGACGGAAAATTGGGATTATTGGCCCAAGACTGTTACATGAACTCGAACAGGTTTTCAATGCTTGTTTGGTAGGACATGAACAATAATCCTCTTTCCTGGTCCGGTGCCAGCTCGAAGGGCTTCCCATAAGGAATGCCCCTTCGAAGAATCATTTTCGTTCGATTAAACTCGGCAGACCCGAAATCACGTGGATTGAGCTTAGTAATATGCGATGCTTTAATGGAAGAAGGTCACAGAAATGATGGATCTTTTTTATAAAAGAATGCTTCAATGGAATACATTAAAAGCTTGTTTTGTTCAATCCTTTTACAAAACAAGCTTCTTCATTTTATTCATTTATCAAGGTTATTAGTATCGATTTGATCAAATTATATTATTAAGCAACATCGTTGCAAGGTAGCAACGAAATATTAGAGAAGAATATGGTTATTACGATTGAGCCAGGTATCTATATTGAGGGGGTAGGCGAATATCGACACTTCATAGCCATCCGTGTAACCAAGGATGGCTATGAAGTGCTTACAATATTTCCTACTGATCTAGTAGATATGCCCCCTCTGTTAGGCTAGTTGCCGTATAGAACTCTCCTATTATAATTTAATTATAGATGGTGGTCGTAGATCTTGCAGAATATTGCTGAAAAAAAGGTTTTTAAAAAGAACAGATTGACGCATGGCGCTCTGTTTGTCTGAACGCGAACGCTGGGAACTGAATCAAACCAAACGGCTTTCTAAGGAGCTAAAGGATGAAAAAAGACGTACATCAGAGATTGAAAAAGATTTACGTATAAAAAAAAGCGTTGGCAGAGGCTGTGGCTTTATTACTATTAAGAAAAAGGCCCGAGCCATCTAGGGGACCACGGGGACGAATGATTATCTCGTCAGATCGCGAACTTGCGGTAGAACTTATCCAAGAAGCGAATCTAAACGGTGCGCGATTAGGCTAAGGCGTGTACCGAACTAAACATTAGTGTGCGCACGTATGAACGCTGGATCTGCATTGGTTAACGGATTCTTCGATATTTTTCCCCACCTTAAAGCCTGAATAAAAGCTTGGCTAAGCATTTGATACATTTGATGAAGGCTTGCGATGGGGAACACCATTATTTGACATTCTTATTGGCAATTTATACAGGGATGAGAAGGTGGGAAATACTTGGCTTAAAATGGAGTGATATTGATTTCGATAAAGAAGTCATTCAAGTAAACAGATCCCTAGCTTATGTTCCGCAAAGCGCTTTGTTCTAACAACGCCAAAAACTAAAAGTTCTAAACGTCAAATTGACATTCCCGAATTTGTTGCAGAAGCATTAAAGGCACATAGAAATAAACAGAATGAATGGAGAAATCTTACGGGTGAATTGTTTCAGAATCAAGACTAAGTTATTTGTACGAATACAGGTACGATGCAATGTCCTCGGAATTTAGTCCGGGTGATGAAGAGAATTTTTAAAAAAGCCAATGTGAAACCGATTCGATTTCATGAGATTCGACACACGCATGCATCTATCCTTATAGCGGAGGGGGTAGATATCGTTAAAATATCGGATCGACTAGGTCACGCAAATCCTAGGATTACGTTAGAGTTTTATGCACATTTATTTCCTAATTCCCATTTTTAATAGCGGATGTTTTTCACAATGCTATTAAAAATGATGATTATTAGGGGATGAAAATAAGATTACAAAATCAACTGCGGACATAGTCTAATAAAAAGTCATAAAAAAGACCTATGGCGTCGTGCCGATAAGGTCTCGTGGTTAAGACGGACCGCGTTAAGACGGTCTTCTTATGAGATTGATACTGTATGGTCCCAGACGGGCTCGAACCGCCGACTTCTACCTTGTCGAGGTAGAGGTTCACTAAGTATACAAGATAACAACTGTTGGGGCTTAAGACGTTATTAATTTTTATCTGTCGCCAAATCATTATAGTTGGATGATCTGAACACGAACTGACCACTTTTTTGACCACTTTATTTATTTGTGCCATGTAAACATAGGAATAGCATAAACATGGAATCCTTACATCTAGGGCTAAATTTAGGCATATATCCTCCTATTTATACCGTTGAGTGATGGGCGGCATGATGTAAGTCATTCGTCTAAACTTAAAGAAACGTCAACTCTTTTATCAGAGTTGACGTTTTTTGTTTGCAAGAAAGAGTGAGATGGTAAACCTCCGATTTAAAAAAAATTGTCCTTCGTAAAATTATGCGAAGGGCATTTTTTTGTCTCCGTATTACATAATATTTATGAATGAATATTGGACAATTAATTGAATGAACTTCAATTTTCGTCAAATCTTCATATAGCTTTAGTAATATGAAAGTTGAGAGATTTTGAACCGAGGGGAGACAGCTGTGGTAATGGTAAGTGCACAAGCTTCAATCGCTATAATAATTATAAGTTGGGGTGTGGGATTCCTCTCTTTTTATTTACTAAGCGATTTATCAAAAAAGAAGATATACATGGAAGAAATAGTATCACAGCTCATAAACTTTGTTATTTTTATGTGGATTGGAAAAGTTCTTTTAAATTTTTCTGTCTTTATAAAAGAACCATTGACGATCTTAGCCTATCCAAGTAATTCGTATGCGTTTTACTTAGCCGTGTTGTTTAGCGTATTAACGATTGGCATGAAGTCCAAGCGGAAAAAAGTTGATCTTGTACCTTTTTTAAATTCATTTATTCATGTGTTTTTACTATCCTCGTTTGTGTATGAATTCATTCAAATTGTATGGAGTAATAATACATATTCAATCAGGTACATGGGTTTGCTTGCAGTTCTTATTGTTGCAATCGTAGTCATACGTGAACGAATCACAATCTATAAAGTAAATATCCTCATGTTAATTGGTTGGACTCTAGGAACTATAGGATTGGCGTTTATTATGCCGTTTATCATGGTATTTGGCTATACAATTTCTCCGTTGTTTTTGGGATTAATTTTAGTGTATTCTTTGGCGGTTATCATTTTACAAAGGAAGAAGGTGTCGTAATTGGGTGGAATTGAAGCAGAGACGATGTTAGTGGTGGGAATGTTTTTGGCATTAGGCGCGGGTGCATTATCTTTTTTATCGCCTTGTGTGCTACCGATTTTTCCTGCCTATTTATCGTACATCACAGGTATCAGTGTAAAAGAATTACAAGGAAACCATGACGTCAAAATTCGTAGTAAATTATTAAGCCATTCTACATTCTTTCTATTAGGAATATCACTTGTATTTATTAGTTTAGGTGTTGGGGCTTCATTTTTGGGGCAATGGCTTCAAAATTTATTAGTTGGTGATTCTGGATTACTCATCCAACGTTTAGCTGGAGTATTCATTATATTTATGGGGCTCTTTGTTGGAGGTTGGATCAACGTTACGACGTTAATGAAAGAAAAGCGTTTCCAGTCTTCAAAAAGACCTGTTGGCTATTTTGGTACTTTTTTTGTGGGTATGGGGTTTGCAGCTGGATGGACGCCGTGTATAGGTCCAATTTTCGGATCCATTTTATTTTTAGCGGCAAGTAACCCGACTCAAGGTATTTTGTACACAGTAATGTATGTTATTGGGTTCGCATTGCCATTTTTCATCCTGACCTTTTATCTGGGATCAACGAAATGGATTGTTCGTCACAGTCAAGTAATTATGAAATTTGGTGCCGTGATTATGATTCTTATGGGCCTGATTTTATTTACCGGTCAAATGCCACGTATCACCGAATTTCTACTTAAATTAGTGCAAGATACATGGTTCGAAAAATTAGGATGAAAAAGGGGTTAATTATAAATGAAAAAAGTATTACTTATTTTAATTGTAGTCGGTATGCTTGGTTGGGCAGTGTATGAATTCGTAATTTCAACTGATGGAGAAGATAACGTAAAAACATCTGAGAATGAAACTTCTACCGAATCTAATGAAATAGGAATTGGTAAAGGTCAATTAGCTCCAGATTTTGAACTTAAGACACTAGATGGTAAGACCGTGAAATTGTCAGATTATAAAGGACAACGAGTCATGCTAAATTTCTGGGCAACATGGTGCCCGCCATGTCGTGCCGAAATGCCTGATATGGAAAAATTTCAAAAAAACAAGGATGTGCAGGTGTTAGCTGTGAATTTACTTGAAACAGAATCGAATCCAGATAATGTTCAAAAGTTTATAGATGAGCTGGAACTTACTTTTACAATTCCCTTGGATGAAAAGTCTGCTGTATCAAACCAGTTTCAAATTGTGGCCTATCCAACATCATTTATGATTGATTCGAAGGGGCGGATTCAATCCGTAGTGATGGGAGCCTTGAATTATGACTTCATGGTACAGGAATTTGAAATGATGCAATAGGTCCCTTCCGGCGTGTAAACTAGTAGTGGGGTGATTATTGTGAAACAAACGATTATGGTTGTGGAAGATGATAAAATGATTCGAGAATTAATTTTAATATATTTGAAGAAAAATGGTTATGAAGTTGTGGAAGCAAGTGATGGCGAAGAGGCAAAAACAGTTTATCTGGAACATCAACCCTGTTTGATCATATTGGATTTAATGCTTCCAAAAGTAAGCGGCGAAGAGTTTTATGAATGGCTTCGTGAACAGGAGCAAAATAGTGTTTCGGTTATTATGCTTTCAGCTAAAGCGAGGATTGACGATAGAATTTCAGGGTTAAATCAAGGTGCGGATGCATATATGACAAAGCCCTTTGATCCAAAGGAACTTATCGCACAAGTAGAAGCAGTATTACGTCGTACAGGATTATTTTGTCAGAAGATTGTAGTTGAAGGACTTTGTATTATGCCGAAAAAAGGTGAAGTTTTACTTTATGGTGCACGTATTAAATTAACGAAGTATGAATTTAGTCTCCTTCACTACTTTATGCAGAATCCAAATATCGTTTTGTCCCGAGAACAGCTTATGTTGCAAATATATCCATACGGAGAACATACGGTGATGGAGAGAACCATTGATGCGCATATTAAGAAACTTCGCGAAAAAGTTGAAAATCATCCATCGAAACCCGAAAGAATCCAAACTGTTAGGGGAATGGGGTATAAATTTGTCGCGAATAAATAAATTTTTCACGACTTTAATACCCGTGGGATTTCTTTGGCGATTAACTTTCTTAAATATTTTAGTTATTGTGACTGCGACTGCAATCAGTGGATGGGCTATGTATAATACAGCCTGTTATCTGGCAGCAGGGGTGGGTAATTTAGATGCGTTACGCCAGCAGCAATTTAACAGTACACTTCTAAGATATTTATGGATATTCATTATTGCATCTGTTTTTATCGGAAGTTTACTGCATTTTCATTTAATAAAATACTTAATCAAACCAATCCGAAATCTGATTCAGTCAACTGAGCAAATGAGGCTCGGACATTATCCTGAACCAGTAAAAGTGTACAGAAAAGATGAAATTGGCCAATTGGTTATACAATATAATGGTCTGATTGCACAGTTACAAACGAATGAAGAACAGCGGAAAAATCTTATCTCTGACTTATCCCACGAGATCAGGACTCCTTTATCCAACTTGAGTGGCTATCTGCAAGGATTAAAAGACGGTGATATCATTGGCGAAAAAACATTATTTGCATCCCTTCATCAGGAATCAAGCCGCTTGTCGCAAATGATCGAGCAACTTGAACAAGTAAAGGAATGGGATTACTTGTCCACCCAATTGATTGTTAAAAAAGATACATATGAGATAGAAGATTTACTAACTCAGTGTGTTGCAATGTTTGATAGACCTTGGAAGCATGATCATATACCTATAGAAATAGAAGTTGAATCATGTGAGTTATATATTAACGTTGAAGGAATCCAACAAGCCATCAGTAACTTGTTGGAAAATGCCATTCGTTATTATGATGGACTCGGGCCGATTTCATTAAAAGGTGAAAAACAAGGAAAAGAGTATTATATATCCATAACAGGACCTAGTATGCCTATACCAGAGAATGAAAGAGAAAATGTCTTTAATAGGTTCTACCGTCTCGATTCTTCTCGTAGTCGTTTGACGGGTGGTTCGGGATTAGGACTTGCTATTTCGAAGGAAATTGTAGAACGCCAGCATCAAGGTGAGATAGGAATTGAAACGACGGACACTAGTAATACGTTTTGGATTTTGCTACCCAGATAATTAAGTGAAATAGAAACTGAATAAGTAATAGTACGCTCTCTATATTTTTTGGAGTTTGGAAAACAGATAGCGGAACCTACATAATTTCAGCTATCTGTTTCTGATTTCACAAGGGAATATTTGATTGCGAATAAATAACTTTTTTCATTATAAAGCAAGGCTTCCCATTAGTTAACCAAACTATTGAGAAGCCTTTTTTGTTTTTCTTCGTACTATAAGCAGTGATTTTTCATCACCTCTTTTAATAAATCGACTGAAACCAAACTATATATCATTTATTTAATAAATTATGAAACATTCCCCATAACCTATTCGTGTAAGGTGTAGAAGAACGTTATAGGGGAGAGAAAATGAATGTCTACGATAAAAATAGAAGGATTAAGTAAGTCTTATCGAAAGGTTGAAGTGTTAAAAGATATTGACCTTCAAATAGATACCGGATTGTTTGGGTTACTTGGACCGAATGGTGCAGGGAAGACTACGTTAATGAAAATATTAAGCACGATTCTTCCATGGAAGGATGGACAAGTCACCATATACGATTTTGATCTTTCAAAAGAAGGGGATAAGGTTCGGGAGCTTCTAGGTTATTTGCCACAACATTTCCATGCACCAGGCCAATTTACGGGGAGAGAATTTATGCATTATGTCGCTTCGATGAAAGGTCTCACCGATAAAAAAGAGCGAACGGATCAAGTTGAAAGGCTTTTGGAAGAGGTAAATCTTCAACCACAAGCCAATAAAAGAGTGAAGAGTTATTCGGGCGGCATGAAGAGGCGGCTTGGAATTGCACAAGCATTGATTGGTAATCCAAAATTAATCATTCTCGATGAACCAACGGCTGGACTTGATCCATCCGAACGCATTCGATTCCGGAATCTAATTACAAAATTAAGTAAAAATTATACGATTATTTTATCTACGCATATTATTAGTGATATTGAATCGAGCTGTGAAAAAGTGGCGGTCTTGAATAACGGGAAGGTTCTTTTTCAGGGTACGACTGTGGCGTTAGCTGAAATCGCACTCAATTTTGTCTGGGAGTTATCTGTCCCTTACACGGAATATGACGATATTGAAAAAAAACATGCCATTATATCAAGCAGAAAAGAAAAGGATAGTGTCGTTTTTCGTTTAATCGCGAGCGGTTCTCCAGATGGGCGAGCAATTACTGTTCAGCCAACGATTGAAGACGGTTATATGGCGGTTATCAATGGGGTGATTAAATGAGTAGGTTGAAAACGATTGTTCGTACGGAGAGTTTGTTATTGTTGCGTAATAAGTTTTTAGCAATACCTTTATTAATTAATGTGCTTTGTTGGAGCTATATTGTTATTGCATATGAAATGGAAGCCATTCATTTTGAGGTCCGGGCTGCTGTTTTTTATAACGGATTTATGTGGATGTTGTTACTAAATTTATTGATCGTTGGCTTGTTTTCGGTTTATATGGCCGGGAAAGATCGGGAAAGTGAATTTGAACATTTGGTAGTAACTTATAGGGTGACGAATGTTGAGTGGATTACTGGGAAATGGGTGGTTGCTCAGTTGTATGGACTTTGTATTACACTCATTACATTGCTCATTCAAGTCGGGTGGTTTTTCGGTGGGAAGATGGCTTTTGGTGAAGTGGCTCAAAATGCTTTTTATGTGTTCATCCAGATGGAAGGTGCATTCTTCTTACTTGTTTCGCTCGGCTTTTTGTTTGGGAGTATGGTAAGGAATGTATTTTCTTATCTCTTTATTCCAACATTTCTGGTATTAACATTAGGTTTGCCTTTTGATTATACAGGTGTGGCTGCAGATTACGATAATCCGAAGTTGCACCTATTAACGCCTTTCGATTATATGTTTATTCAGTCTCCATTTGAAGGGATATGGGGAATTGATCGCGTATTTGAACCTACCATTTTACATCAAGGTATTGTTTTCCTGTTTGGAATTGTTGTATTGCTTGTAACTCTTTTGCTATTTCATCGGAACCGTAGGAAGTATAGGGAGAAGCGGATGATTCCTGTTGTAATCGTCGGTCTGCTTATACCCGTGTTAGTGTTGAGCGGCTTTAGTTATATGCAGTATGAGCGTGCGTATGAACAATTTATCATCACAGGCGATCGGTATGCTAAGGAGTTTGAAGGAGATACGCAAACTGAATTATTTAAGTGGGAAAATGACTATTATGATGAAAATTTGGATGATGAACCGTATGAACTTTCGATGGTAACAACCAATCTAGATGTTAAACTTAAAGATGATGATCAAATGAGTGTTCAAAGTAATTTAACAATTAAAAACAATGGTGAACTGCCGACTCAAGAAGTGTATCTGACATTGGTGAGCGGATTGAGCGTAACAGTCTGTAAAAGTGAAATAGGAATTACCTGTTCGCGTATGGATGATTTTATCGTTGTTGAGCTAGACAAGCCGATTGAATCGGGTGAAGAATTTAACATTAACTTAGATTATGAAGGAACTGTTTTACAGTATCGTAACGACGCATATACGGAACTGGCTTTTATTCAAGAAAACCGGGTTTCTTTACCGAAGGAAGCGGGTTGGTATCCCCTTATTGGAAAACGTTCCTTGGTAATTGGTAGAAAACATAATAATCGCTTTACGCAATTTGAATTAAGAAATGCCAAACTTGTAGAGGATTTTCCTACGGCATTTTCAGTTACGATTTCAAATGAAAACAGTGAAATTCCACTTGCGCTGACAATTCCAGAGGTGAAGGCCGGGGTGTATGAAGGAACTTCTCAGTACGGATTGTCTTTGATGGGTGGAAATTTAAAGGAAATGATCATTGATGATATTCGGGTCGTTGGTCATCCAGAAGTTCTAAATGGTGCTCAAGACTTGATAGGAAGATATAAGCCCTTGTGGGATTTTACAGAAGATTGGCTGGAAGTTTCTGTGACGCCATCAGTTATTTATCTATTAGATACTCAGCATTATTATCTTATGAATAATACAAGGAGCCACGGATTCTTAACATTGAATAGTGACTATCTTGAAGAGGATAGAGATGATGTAATTGCGTATGAAGTTTTGAAGGAATTGATGGGGATGAGTTCAATTTCTAGTAGGTTAAACAGTCAAGAAGATGATTTCGATTTCTTATTTAATGCAATGCTCTGGACAATGCTGAAGCAATTAGGCAACGAGATGGAATTTAAAGAGTGGTATGGTGAATATCGATTAATGGATGATCGAAGTCTTTCACTTGTCAATTTGTTACATGGGTATGAAGAGCAGGGAATAGAAGCGTTTAATGAAGTGTTAAACTATTTGTTCCAATATGTTGTTCAACTAGATGATCAGCAAGAATTTGATATGGTAGATGCTTTGAAATTATATGAAAGTAGTACTGTAAAATGATGGGCTTGTTGGTTCGTCTTCGCCTCTATTTAAAACTTTGGTTTACGTCATTTTATACGATTGTCATGATGTTGTTTATTCCGGTCGTTGGGGTTTTGTTATATAATTCCGGGTCATATACAATTGAAGACGCTTCAAGCATAATTTATGAAAAGGCGGCACCCATTTGGTTCATTTTCATCTTGCAGTGGTGTTTTTCGATTGATATGGATTCAAAATTTTATAGTCTTGTTGTAACCTATCCGATTTCTAGGTGGCGATTTATTATGGAAAGGGTGCTGTTTTCAGTGCTTGTTTTCGTAAGCTTGCTTGCTATTGTGACAGTTAGTTTGATGCCTATCATGGGGGCTTTCGCATGGCAAAGTTTCTTATTTACCATGCCGGTTTACATAGCAATTGCGGGCTTTGCAGTTGTAGGAACAGTGATGATCAATCATTCACTTGGTGGTTTATTGGCAGGAATTATTATATGGGTGTTTTTCGTCTTTGGTGCAACGTTTTTAGGCAATTTAAATGTGATACTACTTAAGTATGGAAGTGTTTATACGTTCGTGAATGGCGAAACTGGTTTTTTTGATGATATTAATCGTTGGATACTCTACAATCGATTGTTTTATATGATGATTGGCATACTATTAACTGGACTAGCTATCCTCCAATTCAATCGAAAAACAACTTAGAAATACAGGGGGAATGGGAATGCAGGATGAAGAGTATATGCGCCAATTGTCATATGGCAATGACTCGGCATTAGATACACTTGTTTTCCGGTATCATAAACCTCTGTATGGGTATGTGTACCGATTAGTACAAGATGAAAAACTGGCTGAGGACATTGTGCAAGATACGTTTATGAAAATTTATCAACAAGGACAAAAAGGTTTTGTTCCTGATTCCTTTAAACCATGGATGTATAAAATTGCGTCAAATTGTTGTAAAGATTATTGGCGAAAGGCTTCTACGAAAAGGGAATATTTCACCGATGAAATCGTAGAAGATCAAGGCAAAGTCTATAATATAATCGAACGTCAGCTTGAACGTCAATGGATGATTGACGCTTTAGATCAATTATCCCCAGATTATCGAATGGTTCTTTATTTACGGTTTTATCAAGAATTAACATATGCAGAAATTGCTCTGGCTTTGGAAATACCTTTGAACACAGTGAAAACGTGGATTTCAAGGGGTCTCAAACAACTTGAGGGAATCGTTATAGAAGATGAGCGGAAAGGGGCGGGAGTAAATGAGTGAAGACAAAGAGCTAATGCGATTGGAAAAGGAATGGGAAGACCGTTTTGATCGATTTACAGCCCCTGAACCATCAAGAGAACAGACGCTTAATTTAATTCAAAAAATAAAAGGTATAGAAGAAGTTGGCCTAGTTGATGTACGGATTGAATTAGAAAGACATCAAGATTCGCAGACAATGTCATCGAAAGTTATGAATTTATTTTTATCGGGGTGGAATTTCCACGGTGCGCGAAGTTGGCTTTTTACAGGAATACTTATGTTCCTATTGACGCTTACGGTTAGCCAAAATACGGGAAGTGAAGTGGCTGGTTTTACAATGTGGATAAAGGGAAGTACGCTCATTATGATTGCGGTTATGAGCTATGCATTTCGTACTAAAAATGAGGGAAATCAAATCATTGAAACACTAAGTTATTACCCGCTGATTGCGCAGTTGTTTATGCGTTTTATGATTGTAATGGTCTTACAATTGGCGATTACATTGCCGCTTAGCTTTGTCATACTGGGAGGAACTAATTCCATTTACTATTTGCTAGGTTCCTTTACCCCTGTTTTGTTTTTTGGTGTTATTGGCTTTGTTAGTACAATTTGGTTTGGCCAAAAGATTAGCCTATTACTTGCTCTAATTGTTTGGTTTAGCCAAACGTTTTTTGAAAAGCAACTTCTATCTGCTGCATTATTTCAGTTGCCGGGAAATGAGGGATTCTTATTGATGAATAGTATTGTTTTGGGGATTTCTATTCTATTACTTGGCAGTGTTGCATTGAAAAACCATCAGATGAGGGATTTGACATGAGGATTGTCTTAGACGAGATAGAATTTACAAAAGAAAAAGTGAAAGTATTCAGCGGAATCAGTTGTTCATTTAAAACTGGAGTGACGTATGTCATTGGGAATAATGGGGCAGGAAAAAGTGAACTCTTAAAAATTATTTCTACTGCGATTATTCCGGATAAAGGAACGATTACCTATACAAAATTAATACGAGATAAAAAAGTTGGGACGTATCGTAAACATCTAAGTACCGAAGAAGTTAGGAAAGTCGTGGGTTTTATGCCGCAGCATTTCACGGGTTATCCGGAAATGACAATTGAAAGATATTTAACTTATATGGCTTTCCAAAAGGGAATTCCCCATAAGTTAATTAAATCCTTATTAAATGAATGGGTAACAGATGCAAATTTAGTTGAACTTAAAAGAAGAAAGCTACGGAACCTTTCAGGTGGAGAGCGACAAAAGGTAGGCTTGATCCAAGCACTTATTAATCAACCAAGAATTTGTATTTTGGATGAACCCTTTGAAGGATTAGATACGCAAGAAAAGCATTTTTTTAATCGTGCAATTCAGAGACTTTCATTTCATAGTGTCATAATCATTAGCACACATTTAGTTGAAGAAATTGAGCGGTCAATTGATGTCAGTATCTTAAATATGGAAAATGGGGAATTGTCGTATATCAATAGCGTGGATGAACTTAGTGAAATGAAAAGTTTACTAACGAATATTGAAAAGTAAGGGGCTCCATTTTAAAGGGTTATTGAATGAGTAAATGCATATCATTATTTAACTGAGTAGTTTATGGTCCCTGATGGAGAATAAAACAATATAAAAAAAGGCCTCTCATTGATTCGTTGGAATCGATGGGAGGTCTTTTTTGTGTTTAATAGTGTCCGTTATATTTTCTTTGGCCAAAAACTCCATTTACCAAGCACTATTAAAATCGCTGGAATTAATAGCGGGCGAACGATGAATGTGTCAATCAAAATACCGATTGCCATAATGATTCCGAACAACTTCAATTCGTAAATAGGCATTGTTGCCAGTACTAAGAAAGTTGCAGCCAAGATTAGACCGGCAGAACTGATGACGCCACCTGTCTTTTCAACACCGCGGCGTACCGCGTCATCAAAAGGTAAAACTTTCATCTCTTCCCGTATTCGCGCAATAAGCATTATCGAATAATCGACCCCTAGAGCGACGAGGAACACGAATGAATAGAGGGGAATTCGATAACTGAGAGTATCCAAATCGAGAATCAGTTTAAACAAAACTATAGATAACCCAAGTGTTGCAGCATAGGACAATAAAATCGTCCCCATCATGTATATGGGTGCAATAATGGACCGTGTCTGCAAACCGAGCATAATTGTGATGAGCACAGTCATTGCAATCATTACAAGCCATGTATCTCGGTTGTTAATATCTCGTAAATCTGCATTCTTGGCACTTTCACCTGCTATAAATAGCTGCGCATCGGCTAGGCCGGCTTCATTCAACAGTGCATTGCTTTCACTACGAAGTTCAAGTACGGTATCGAATGCTTTTACACTATACGGATTTCCAGTAAACGTTACGGAGAACTTTGCATTCTTTTCATCTTCCGTAATCGGATTGCTTTGAACGGTTACTTTATCAATACCCGTCTTACTTTCAATTTCTTCTACAACCGTCATGAGCTTTTCCATGTCCAGTTTTTCATCAGAAACAAACAATAGTGTGCCCGGTGCTAAGCTTCCTTGCGAAAATGATTTCCCAAGATGATCATAACCAATACGAGATGAGAGGTCTTCTGGGAAAGATTCGATCATATCATACGACTCGTCAATGTTTGTAACATTCCATGCACCTAGTAGAAGCAGAAGCATTATTGGAATCATGAACAATAACGGTTTTTTCGTCACAACATTTGCAACTTTACCCCAAACCGTCTTCTTTTCAATCGTCTCGTCCCCATATTTTGGGATTATTGGCCAAAATGCTTTTCGACCAATCAATGCAAAGAGTGCAGGCAAGAGCGTTAGTCCCGCAATCAACATCGCTCCAGCTGCAATAGCAAACACAGGTGCGAAGTTACGATAAGGCTCGTAAATTGCGAAGAATAGCGTTGCCATACCGAGAACGATTGTACTTCCACTAAAAAATATTGGTTCTCGAACATGACGCATTGTTTCACGCATGGCATCATTGACCGACTCATGCTTTTTCAATTCTTCACGATAACGTGAAAAGATGAGTAGGGAATAGTCCGTCACGACTGCAAATAGCAATATGGTCATTATGGACAGGGCTTGACTTTCCGCTGTAAATAGCCCTGACGAAGCAGATAAACCGATCACTCGATCCACGACTGCGTATACAATTGCAGCACCGATAAGTGGAATAAGTGTTAGTAAAGGCGATCTATAGATGACCAGTAACAAGACCAATATTAATCCGACCGTTGACAATAATAAAACAACGTCGGCTTGACTGAACAATTCAATTGCATCTGACGCAATTCCTGCTGGCCCAGTCCACGATACTTCTACATCGCTGTCAATCTTTTTCGCTACCTCGCTTTTAATAGAGACAACAAGTTCATGTAAGTCGTTTCCTTCCAATCCTTTTGGCAATGTAATGGGAACAAAAAATGTTTTTTCATTTTCAGCCAAAAAAGATGCACGTTGTTCAGGTTTTAGTTCAGTCAATGGAATGACATCTACAACGCCATGAGACGATTCCGTTTCAAGCGATTCAAGCACTGCTGCGTAGGAGAGGACATCTTCTTCCGTTAATCCATCCTCATTATGAAACACTGCAAATAATGGCATACCACCCTCAGAAGGGAAGTATTTCTCTAACTGCCGATCCGCAATAATGGATTCGGCATCTGCAGGAAGCCCTGCGTCTTTATTAGCTTGAACGAACTCCTTGGCTCCGGGTGCAAACCCCGATAGAATCACCATTAATGCTATCCAAATACTTAAAGACAACCACCATATACGTTTTCCTTTGGCCATCATCTATTTCCTCCCTTGTCAGTTAAAAATGTAATGATAACGAATAGTCCAAAACTTACGAGTAAAATTGTTCCTCCAATAATATAGAAGATAAGTGCTAGTGTTTCATTCACGCTAAACGGTTTCATAAATTGCAGCCACATACCTGTTGTAAGTCCGATTGAACCGATAATCGCCGTCCAACCGTGTGCAGTCACAAGTTTTATCGCATGTACTTTATAGATGCGATAAAACACACCCCATGCGAACATCGACAGCCAACCGACTAATAAAATATGTGCGTGAATTGGACGGAATGCGTAAGAACCTGATCCCGCCATATGAGATCCTAATACTGTTCCAATCAAACCAAAGAGTGCCGCAATACGAATAAGCCGTAAACTCCATTTTTCTTGCATGCTTTATTCCCCCTGTTCATTTCTGAATATACTCTTACTTTAAACCTCCAATATGAACGCAACATGAACGAGAGGTTAAGACTGAGGAAGTTTAATTGGGTATGTAGTGAAAGAAAAGCATCTATGAAAGCTGATTTATAGCAGAAGGATTTATGTTGCTATGATGTATCACTTTGTGATATAACATAATTAGGTATATCACAAAGCGATACATGAGGAGGTTAACAGATTGAAATCATTTGAGCCATTGACGGATTCTGTTTTTTATATAATGGCTTTGCTTACCGAGCCTCGACATGGGTATGTCGTGATGAGTTTGGTTGAAGAAACGACAAAAGGAGCATTCGTGATTGGTCCTGCTTCGTTGTATACGATTATTAAGAAACTGCTGAAGGAGCAGATGATCGTTTTGCACAATGAATCGGATTCCCGCCGGAAAGTGTACGTATTAACAGACTTGGGAAGGCAAACGCTAGAGGCGGATATCGCACGCCGCAAAGTAATGATTGAGATAGCCGAAAAAGGGCTTGAAAGGGGGAGTATATAATGGGAAAGACAAAGTATATGATGTCGGGTGGATTGGCTTTTACAGAGGCGGCCGACATGAAAAAATTACGACGTAAATCGCTAGAAGGATGGCATCTAAAACGATTTCGTTGTGCTGGTTATGAGTTTGAAAAAGGCGAAAGCGAAGATCTGATCTATAGTATTGACTATCGTCTATTGGAGCCCGACGAGAAAGATGAATACTTTGAAATGTTTACCGTAGGCGGTTGGACGCCTGTTTGCTCGGAATACAATATGCATATTTTCAAAGCGGATAAAGGGACTGTGCCGATATACAGTGATGCGGAGTCTGCGCGTGATAAAATCAACCGTTTGGCTATCCCGGTGAAGAAATTTACCGTTCTTATTGTTGGCTTAACCATCCTTTTTGGGATACTGATGAAATTCACATCGGGATCGATTCAAAATGTTAGTCTGTTTTTCTTCAATTGTGCTCTCATTCTCGCGGTTCCTTCCGTTATGACGTATTTGGCCACCGTATATCATCGGTTGAAAAAATAATCACATCTTTTAAAAAGTATTAGAAAGAAGGTGTTGTCTTGGAGAAGGTAATCGTGCTATTTATTATAGCTGTGGTTTTTGTGATTGCGTATAACTTTTTAATTAGAGATAAAAGGAAATTAAAAAGTTTGCGACAAGAGTGGGAAAATGGGGTGTATTTTGCATTAAGTGAGGACGTTAAATCCGTTTCTTCCTATTGGATGAATAAGAAAGATACCAATACGTTTTATACAGGTGTTGACCAGCTTACTTGGAATGACTTATCCATGCAGGACGTATTTGAAAAGCTTAATTATACAAAGTCCACTGTAGGTTCGGAATATTTATTTAACCAATTACGAGACATCGACCCGAAACATACACGCACGGATAAAAAAGAACAACTATACACTTTGTTTTCAACTGATCAACAGCTTAGGGAGAAAGTGCAACTTATTTTGATAAGCCTTGGAAAACGTAATTATACAGATTCCTCCTCTTACTTTTATAAATTCAAAAACCATAAGATAAAACATGCGTATTTGTATATCATTCTGGCATGTTTACCGGTGTTATCCATCATTCTTATATTTTTTAGTTTGAAGTATGGACTAGCCAGTTTGTTCTGCGCGTTCTTACTAAATGTTTTTGTTTATTATCGCAATCAGCGATCATTAGAAAATGATTTACATTCAATTACCTACGTAGCTTCAATTGTAAATGCAGGAAAAAGTTTAGCTGCTATTCGCCATCCGAAGTTTACAACATTCAGTCGTCTGTTTAAAGAAGAAGGTAAAGGGTTAAGAAGAATTTCTTTATTTGGCAAAGTGTTGTCCCTAGGAAGCAATAGTGGCGGAGATTTTGATGTGCTGTTCGAATACATTCGCATACTATTTTTGCTGGATTTTATAGCTTATAATCAAATCGTAAAAACCATTGTTACTCATCAGAATGCTTACAAGGAATTATGGGAGATGACTGGTGAACTCGATGCTGCGATTGCAGTAGCATTTTACCGAAGATCGCTTACTTCTTATACAAAACCTGGTTTTGTGACTAAGGAGGAACTTTCATTTGAAGAATTGGCGCATCCCCTACTAGATAATCCAGTGACAAATTCTTCAGTGCTCGGTAAAGCGGTGCTTGTTACAGGTTCTAATGCCTCTGGAAAATCTACTTACATAAAATCTGTCGCAATAAATGCCATTTTGGCGCAAACAATAAACACCGTGTTGGCCAAAGAATGGACAATGAAACCAAGTTATATCGTCACATCAATGGCCATTCAGGACAATTTATTGGACGGGGATAGTTATTTTATCGCGGAAATTAAATCGCTAAAAAGAATAATAAAATTCAGTGAAGAAAAAAAGCCGATTATCTCATTTATAGATGAAATTTTAAAAGGAACGAATACGATTGAAAGAATTTCTGCTTCTGCTGCAATTATGGAGTGGCTATCCGTCAACAAAGGCATGACCTTAATTGCTTCACATGATATCGAGCTTACCGAAATTTCGAGAGAGGTATACACGAATTATCATTTCAGGGAATCCATTGAAAATGGAAAAGTGATATTTGATTTTAAAATTCATCCAGGTCCTTCAATAACAAGAAATGCTATTAAGCTGTTAGAGGTCCTTGATTATCCTGAATGTATTACTGCCCAGGCCAATCAATTGGCACAGAACTTTACTGAAATACGTGAATGGGGCGTGATGAATAAGCAGCCGACATCATCCCTTTCTTGATGCACTCAAATCAATTCGGGAAATGGCTTTGGGCATAGGTTTGCTATAATAAAATAACAAAAGAAACGAGCTAAGCGGAAAGATCCCGATAAGCTCGTTTCTTTTTTTTATGGAACTAGGTTTATGAAGTTTTACAAAGTCACCGAACCTTCAATTGAAATTATTTTTCTCTAACTTCAAATCATCAACATATTGCTTGCCTTCCAGCAATGAAAGCCCCAATAGTTTTCGTGCTATTTTTTCCGCTTTAATATCGTCACCTTTGCCAATGAATTCCCGTAACTCATCATTTATCGGGTTTTCTGGAACTTCATTCTGTTTAGACAACTGGTATAGGTTATATTTTATACCTTTAACACGCCGATTAATTTTCAGAACAGTAAAAAGTATAGAAAGAACAATAATTAAAAATAGCACTTCTATCAAGTTAATTTCCATTTCAGTTCTCCTTTACATATGTTATAAAGTGCTCGGATGTAGGCTTAATTCTTCTTCGGTAATTGCACCTTTCTGAGGATTGGATACAAATACATTATAATTCTTCCAAAAGTTTTCGAATTTGTTTAGGGGTTCTTAAAATGATAACTTGTTTTTCTTTAGATAATTGCCCTATCTTCTTCAAAATTTCCGGTCTTTTTGTCTTCGGATAATCCCAAATCCATTTTAGAAAACCGAAGTCAAGCCTCTCCTTACAACCTTCACCCATATCTGGTCTAGTTTTATTTCTGTACTGCAACATTCTTTTAAAAGCACGATAAACACAAATTATTCTATGAACGTCTAGAAAAATTATCGTATCTGCCGATTTAAGTCTTATATCCATCGTTCCACCATAATTTCCATCAATAATCCATTCTTCTTTTTTTACTAATTCATTTTGTACTTCTTTTTGTTCATTCTTTGGAACACCTACCCAATTGCGCTTCCAAAATAGTGCATCTAAGTGATATACCTTTAATTTAAGCTTATCTCCTAATTGTCTAGCCAGGGTTGATTTACCCGATCCACCTGATCCAATTAAGACAATTCTTTTCATAAAGCCCCGTCCCTTCTTCGAAAAAATGGCCTGGTATCGGAATACTGGTTTAATGATCTATTGTATTCATTATTACAAAAAAATCTAATGATTTCAAACTATTCTGGATAAAGAGCGCCAATTGAAATTAAATAATTGCCTTATTCTAAGCACAATCAATAAACAACGTACTATTTATAGTTAATGCTATTTTGATTCTTTCAAATTGACCCTATATAGGTGGTGATAATTAGATAGAACGGGAATATCTTGATGTGTCTTTTGCAAATTTAATATGAATGGTAAAGATGGATAGCATTAGAACTTGCAATTGCGAGTGCTATAATTGCTAATGTAGTACTGAATATTCTGTAAGAATGATAATTTGGAATCGGTTCATTTTGTTGGATAGTTACCGTTTCAGTAATAGGACCAACTTTCGGGAATAGAAGGGGGAGTATTCTGATGGATTTTGGAAATGTATACTTAAAGATCGTGAAGGAAAGATTTGAAAGCGTCAAGAATCTAGGTGATAAAACAATAAGTCAATTAACTGAGGAAGATATACGCTGGAGGCTAAACCAGTCTTCAAATAGCATTGCGACTATCGCAAAACATTTAAGTGGAAATATGATATCCAGATGGTCGAACTTTTTAACAACAGATGGAGAAAAACTTTCAAGAAATCGTGATCAGGAATTTGAAGATGACATTTCTTCAAAGCAGGAAATGAAAACTAATTGGGAAAAAGGGTGGGCCACACTTCTAGATACATTGAACAAATTAGAGGGTAAGGATTTGTTGAAAAGTATAACCATTCGTGGTGAGAACCTCACTGTTCTAGAAGCAATCGAAAGGCAAATGGCTCATTATGCTTATCATGTTGGTCAGATTGTTTATATTGGGAAGCAATTAAAAGATGAGGACTGGGAAACACTTAGTATTCGAAAAGGAAAATCAGAAGAGTACTTGCAGCAGAAGTTGAAAAAACATCAATCTTAAGTTATTTACCATTCATTGTATAAAATACCTTGTTATAGCATGACTTTAATTCATTTATGTAAAACATGTTTGACATCCTTGTGTGATTAATTTAAAGTTAATAATGTCAAAGACTTTTTACATTTCAAATAAAAGGAGTGTTTTAATAAGATGAACAAAAAGACTAAATTAATTCTCGGTTCCATACTCAGTCTTGCAATTATTGCCGTTATTTCCTTTGCTGTTATCCAAGTTTATCAAGGGGAAGAGCTAGGTATGTATGATGTCGTTACAATTGGCATATTGGTTGGTGGATTCTTTTATTTAATCACTTGGGGTAGCAGTAGTATTTACGGACCTGAATCTGAAGAAGCTAGTGATGAAATGGGGAATCACATCAAAAAGACCAGTTCGAATATTAGTTATTTCATCATGTTGGTCATTACAGTATTATTAGCTTATATGAGTTCTGACATTTTTTTGCTGAGCCATAAAATGGCACTGTATCTAGTTATGGGGTTATTTTTCATTGTGAATCCTGTTACCCAGTTTTTCATAATGAAAAGATATAGGTAGGGATTATAATGGAAAATAAAATAAAAAGTTTACGCAAAATTAAAAAGATAACTCAAGAAGAGTTGGCCAAAAAATGTAAAGTTTCCCGTCAGACAATTAATGCCATTGAAAACAACAAATACGATCCTTCATTGGTGCTTGCGTTTGACTTAGCAACTACTTTAAATACAACAGTTGATGAATTATTTATTTATGAAGATAGAACACTTTAACTCGAACTCAAAATCTGCTGGCAACTACATAATAGAAAACAACAGTTTTTGGAATAGATTTGAAAATATACTATAAGGTTACTTCAAACGGTTATAAAGAAACGAATTACTGGAGGGAAGATAAATGATATTCGGAACTATTTTACTATGGATTGTAGGTTTATTTGTTTTGTACGTAGTCATATTTACAGCAGTAAAGGATGGAATTGACAGATCAGAGGTTGGTAAGTTGATAAAAATGAAGTATGGGGTAAAAGATGAAGTTATTTCGGTGAGTGATGATGAAATTGAAAAAGAATTTCAAGACTGATTTTAGTGACCTTATAAGAATTAGACCGATAACTATAGAAGACTTTGGTTTCGTTTTAAAATGGAGTACGAACGATAGGTTTTGTTTGGCAAACGACTGGGATATAAATAGAAACGAGCAGGAATTATATAAATGGTGGTTACATTGCGTAAGTAATCTATCCGAAGATTTCATTCGTATGGGAATCGAAATTGAAAACAAGTTAATCGGATATGTAGACTTAGCGTATATTCAGGATAATTCAGCTGAACTGGGAATTGCAGTTGGTGAAAGTGCATTATGGGGAAAGGGAATTGGATTTAATTCCAGTATACGTATGATTGATTATGCTTCTGCACATTTTGGTATTACAGTTTTCAAAGCTGAAACACACGAGACGAATATTCGAGCGAGAAGAATGCTGGAAAGAATAGGATTTAAGGAAGTTAGCAGAATAGGTTCTGAGGAATATTTAGATATTGAAACTAAATTAATACAATACAAACTAGCTTTAATGGAAAAAGATTAATCAATAGATGTCTATGTTAGGAGGATAATAAGATGCTTGGATTACCTAAAGGTGAGGTTTTTTTAGTAACTTGGACAGAAGATTGGCCAAAAGAATTTTTATTAGAGAAAGATAGAATACAAAGTGAAATTGGTCAATATGTTGTTGGTATTCACCATATCGGCAGCACAGCAGTAAAAGGGCTAAAAGCTAAACCTATCATTGACATTGCTGTTGAGATTAAGGATTTTAACGATGGTAAGCATTGTATCGCTCCTTTGGAAAGTCTAGGTTACTCTTACAGGGGAATTAATATACTCCCGGATAGACACTACTTTAATAAGGCAGAACCGAGGACACATCAAATTCATATGTACCAAAAAGGAAATAAGTTTTTAGTGGAGCAGTTAAAATTCAGAAATTACCTGCGTAGCAATGATAACGCAAAAATGGAGTATGAAGAACTTAAAATAAAGCTTTCGAAGGTCAATAAACATAATAAACACAAATATGCAGACGAAAAAACTGATTTTATTAGCTCTGTTCTAGCAAAACTATAATATATTAAACCAATCGCAATCGGTTTAGTCGTTGGTTTTGTTGTTGAACGTATAATAAATTCAAGAGAAAAAAATCGCAACAAAGTTAAATGAACTATTCTTTCACTCAGTTATCGTGGGCGATTATGCAGTTTCATTCAAGAGAGATTTTCTATTATTTTTTTATAAAAGGGTTAACATACATAGTTTATAGAATTCATATTAGTCGGAGGTTCTATGGGAAGCTTTTTTGAGAAATATAAAGGGATATTATTGTTCATGTTTATGTATTTTTGTATCTGTCTCGTAATGCTTTTTAAGAGTACTGATTTCCTTTATGCAATGCTTTCGTGGAATGTCCTGTTGGCTGTATTACCGCTGTTTATTGTAGGAAAAGCTATAGTGACTGTAGGGCAGAGGAAAATCGGTGGGTCTATCTTTTGGATGTTTCTATGGTTATTTTTCTTTCCAAACTCAGTATATATGGTAACTGATTTCATCCATATATCAAACGAAAAGTTCATGTGGATGATAGAGGTAGAAAGGTACTCCCAAGATTCAGGTGTTGTATACAGTAATGACATTATGGTTTGGGCAAAGTTGTTTGTTATTGGAATGGGTTTCTTTTTTTCCATATTGGTCGGACTGGAGTCGTTCTATATTTTTGAACAGATCATAAGAAAGAATTATTCAAAGATTATATGTTATGTCAGTATTTTCGGGGTAGCTTTACTGACAGGAATAGGCGTCTATATTGGAAGGTTTTTACGTTTCAATAGTTGGGATATACTCTTCAACCCATTGCAATTGTTAAAACAAGTAGCGGAAATAGATGAATTTGCAATTCAGTTTATTATTGCTTTCACTATTTTTGTTTTAGGCAGTTATATTCTTTTCAGGACATTTAGAAAACAATCTATGCTTAAGATTTAGCCGGAAAACTACGTCCTATTTAAAAGTTATGACATCTTCTTCATATGTTTTATGGCGAAGAATATAATTGCACTCAAACAAATGAGTGCAATTCTGGAATAAAAGATCTGCTACTATTCAGTAATAGTGCCATTTTGCCGTGTTCTTAACGTAATATATTTCAGGAGGAAGTTTTAAAGTGGGTTGCTAATGAATTTCCAAATTTAGAACCGATAATCAAATGGAATACACCGATGTTTTCTAATCTTGGCACATTTATTATTAGTTTCTCCACAGGAAAGCATCATTTTAGTGTAGCGTCCGAACATTTAGGAATTGCGAATTTTTCAGATGACATTGCACAAGCTGGCTACAGTGCTACCAAAAGCTTGTTTAGAATTAAGTGGAATGAGCCGATAAATTATGAATTGCTTCAGAAAATGATTGAATTTAATATTCAAGATAAAATAAATCATAAGATTTTTTGCGGTAATAGAAAATTAAAACGGAATAATAGTGTTTTGTTGTTGAATTGGAGTTACGATTCAATAGAGCCAAATTTTCACGAAAATAAAATCTGTAAACTTAAAAATTAGCCATACCGGATAAAAATGTATATTAGGTTATTATATATTAAAAATGGGGAGCTACTCGTGATATCATTAAAGTTCGCTTCCCAGTATAGGTGTAACCTGAAAATAAAATTTATATGAAGAAAGGGAAGTTAAATATGAAGAACGTACAACCATTTTTAATGTTTCAAGGCGGTATTGCAGAAGAGGCTATGACATACTACACATCGCTTATCGAGGATTCAGAAATTAAAAGCATTACTCGATATGGTGCTGAAGGACCTGGTGAAGAAGGAACCGTTGTACAAGCTGTGTTTTCATTAAAAGGGCAGGAGTTCATGTGTATCGATAGCCATATTAATCACGAGTTTACGTTTACTCCGTCTTTTTCTATCTATCTTACGTGTGATACCGAAGAGGAAATTGACAACCTTTATGAAAAAATGATGAAAAATGGCACAGCACTCATGCCAATCAATAACTATGGGTTCAGCAAGAAATTCGGATGGTTGAATGATCAGTTTGGAGTATCCTGGCAGTTGAACTTGCCGGAGTAATCTGAAATAGTTACAAACGAAGAAATACGATTTCATTTGCAAAATATAAATTGAATAGTTAATAGTTGTCGAGCATTTCTATATAACTAGGAATGCTTTTTTGTTTTTGAGATTGTAACCTATCCTATATTCAGACTCTTGATGTACGTCAAGGTTTGATTCCGCTAATCGTTTTATACTAAGGTTAGAAGTTAAGTAAGCAAAAAACTAGGAGGATGAAAATAATGAAAAAAGGTGTATTTAGTTTAGAACCACTCAGCTGTCCAACTTGTATTAAGAAAATTGAAAGCACATTAAGCAAAATGGATGGGGTACAAGAGGTAAAAGTACTGTTCAACTCCAACAAAGTACGCACACAGTTTGATGAAGAAGTTGTCAGTGCAGATAAGATTCAAGAAACAATTGTTAAACTGGGTTACCCCGTAGTATCACAAAAAGTCTCATGAGTTCAGAAGAAAAAAAAAGGTGGGAACAACGTGAATGCTAAAAGAACTTCTCAAATTACCGCCTTAACTGGTGCACTTCTTGCCATTGCAATCGGCCTCCATTTCGGAGGCCTTCACGAATGGCGGCAATGGACACTCATTACGGCAACTGTAATTGCTGGATTACCGATTTCGTGGAAAGCAATTCAAGCTTTGCGCATGAAAGCATTCAGTATTGAACTTCTTGTAACAATCGCGGTAGTTGGTGCGTTATTTATAGGTGAATACGTGGAATCTGCCGCAGTTACATTTCTCTTCTTATTTGGTGCTTACCTCGAAGTACGTACATTAGAAAAAACACGCTCATCACTGCAATCTCTTATCGATTTGGCACCTCTCGAGGCAACTGTCATCCGAGATGGCGAAACAATTACCATTTCAGTGGAAGATGTAATTGAAGGTGATCGGGTCGTAATCCGCTCTGGGGAAAAAGTAGCCATAGATGGAGTGATCGTTGCAGGTAAAGCGGCATTAAGTGAAGCAGCAATTACTGGTGAATCAGTTCCTGCGACAAAAGCAATTGAAGACCGTGTATTTAGCGGAACGATGGTCGATAATGGATATATTGAGGTCATTGCAGAACGCGTAGGCGACGATACGACATTTGCACGCATTATCGAACTTGTAGAAGATGCCCAAGAAGCAAAATCGAAAACACAAAAGTTTCTTGATCGCTTCGCAAACGTCTACACGCCTTCAATTGTGATCTTATCTATACTTGTTTATATCTTTACACGTAACATTGAAATGACACTAACATTCCTTGTTGTCGCATGTCCAGGTGCACTCGTTATTTCTGCTCCAGTATCAATCGTAGCTGGAATCGGAAATGGGGCTCGAAACGGCGTACTCGTCAAAGGCGGCGAAATTATGGAGAACCTCGCTAAAATAGATACAGTCGTCTTTGATAAAACAGGTACACTCACACGTGGACGTCCTGAAGTAACAAATATCCATATACTTTCAGGAGATGAAAATGAATTTCTACGGCTTGTTGCTGAGGCTGAAATGATTTCAGAACACCATCTCGGGCAAACAATTGTTAAAGAAGCTCGAAGAAGAGAAATACCTCTTGTCAATCAACCCGAAGAAGCCGAAGTCATTGAAGGTAATGGAATTCGAGCTAAAATCGAAGGTAAAGTCCTTACAGTTGGAAATCGTAAACTGATGGCTGCGAATAGAATAGTCATCGGGGATACTGTTGAAGCCTATGCAGTAAATCGTGAAAAAGCCGGTAACACGGCCATATTTGCAGCCATTGATGGTGTGATTCAAGGCATCGTATCGATTGCAGACCAAATTCGTCCTGAAGCCATGGGCGCAATCAAAGAGCTCCGTCAAAATGGTGTTAAACAAATCATCATGTTAACGGGAGACAATCGTCACACGGCTGAACTTGTCGGAAAACAGCTCGGGCTTGATCAAATACATGCGGAATTACTGCCAGAAGACAAAGTTGCCTGGATTCAGAAGTTAAAAGATGCAGGTCATATAGTCGCAATGGCTGGTGATGGAATTAACGACGCACCCGCAATTGCAACGGCACATATCGGGCTTGCAATGGGTGAGGGTGGAACTGATATTTCAATGGAAACTGCCGATGTTGTTCTGATGGCAGACAGATTGGATCAGTTCTCTCATGCGCACGCTCTTGCCAAAGCAACAATACGCAACATGAAGCAAAACACATATTTCGCAGTCGGAACGGTTTTCCTCCTTCTTGCCGGTGTCCTATTCGGAAAAGTATTCTTAGCATCAGGTATGCTCATCCATGAATTGAGTGTATTAATCGTTATTCTTAACGCAGTCAGATTAATTCGGTATTCTAAAAAAGAAGTAGAAATGAAAGAACCAAATGCTCTTCTCCAAACTGAGTAGGGGATTGCGAATGGATGCAAATAATTTATGTGAACGCCCATTATAGGAAATGCTAGAGATGTAGAAAGTCTGCATCTCTATTTACGTTTAGATTTATTTTACCTATTATTATAGAAGTAATTTTATTAACATTGGAATTTAAAGTGAATTTAAGAACAGCTTGTGGTTACAAGTAGGTTTTTTATTTATATATACGGGTATAGTATTTATTCTGACAAATACTGATCTGACTTCAATACGGATTGTTAGAAAACTAAAGTGTTGACGCTGAAATGAATTCATGTTATATTTAGCTTGAATTCAAGATAACTTAATTCGAGATACTTCTAGATTAAGTTGTTCCTCAGTATAAAAAGAAGAAAATAACATTTGAACAGCTTACAGCTGGAAATAGTATGAATGAGATTGAATTGCTCAGACAAAATTGGACAACATGTAAAGATAATATAAAACCTTTGGAAAAATGCAATGGATTAGAGAATCATTTATTCTTAGGTACTAATAGGAGGAAACATAATGGAACATTTAAAAGGAATTCACCACGTAACAGCGATAACAAGTAGTGCAGAAAAGAACTATGAGTTCTTCACATATATATTGGGAATGCGTCTCGTAAAGAAGACGGTCAATCAGGATGATGTCCAAACGTATCACTTATTCTTCGCGGACGATAAAGGTTCTGCAGGTACGGATATGACATTCTTTGATTTCCCAGGTATTCCAAAAGGGACACATGGAACGAATGAGATTTATAAAACGGCTTTCCGTGTCCCAACAGATGCTGCTCTCGATTACTGGTTGAAACGTTTTGATAAGTATGAAGTGAAAAACACAGGTATTGAAGAAGTATTCGGTAAGAAAACCATTTCATTTGTAGACTTTGATGATCAGCAGTATATGTTGATTTCTGACGAATTTAACAAAGGGATTGAGTCAGGAACACCTTGGCAGAACGGTCCTGTACCATTGGAATTTGCAATTACAGGATTAGGTCCGGTTCATGTTCGAATCGCGCAATTTGATAATTTTAAAGAGGTTTTGGAGAAAGCGATGTTCATGCGTGAAATTGCACAAGAAGGTTCGTTCCATTTATTTGAAATGGGCGAAGGCGGAAATGGTGCACAACTAATTGTAGAACATAATACGGTTTTACCGGAAGGTCGTCAAGGCTATGGTACCGTTCATCATTTAGCTGTTCGTGTAGAAGATGCAAAAGTATTACATGAATGGATTGACCACATGGAAGCTATTGGTTTCAATACTTCTGGGTATGTGGATCGCTTTTTCTTTGAATCATTATATGCACGTGTAGCACCTGGCCTCCTATTTGAGTGGGCAACAGATGGTCCTGGTTTTATGGGTGATGAGCCTTACGAAACAGTGGGAGAAATTTTATCGTTACCGCCATTTCTAGAGGCGAAACGTGAAGAAATTGAGTCATTAGTGAGACCAATTGATACAGTGCGTAGCACACTTGAAATAGAAAAAGAGTACTTGTAAAATAATCGGTTTTTAAATAAGTTATTTCGTGATATTAATGAAAAAGTTAAGCAATAAGGAGATGAATTTATTGATTTCGATTGATCCGCAAAAAAATAGTGAGCGAGACAATTATAAACTTCTAATTGGTTCCATCATTCCAAGACCTATTGCCTTTGTCACAACTCAATCTGAAGATGGCATTGTTAACGGGGCACCCTTTAGCTATTTCAATATTGTTTCATCAAACCCACCAATGGTTTCACTTTCCATCCAAAGACCTAATGATCAACCAAAAGACACTGCTCGGAATATTTATAGCAGTCGTGAATTTGTTGTGCATATTGTGGATGATAAGAATGTAGCAAAAATCAATGAAACAGCAGCTTCATTACCTGCAACTGAAAGTGAAATTGAATTGGCGAAATTAACGCTTGTAGACAGCGAAAATGTATCTGTGCCAGGAGTAAAGGAAGCGAAAGTTCGCATGGAATGCAGACTAGTACAAGCTATTCCTTTAGGTGGAGATGGAGCAGGTAGTGATTTATTTATAGGAGAAGTTGTTCGCTTTCATGTTGATGAAGCAATTTATGAAAATGGAAGAATCGATCCAAGAGGTTTAAACGCTATTAGTCGTTTAGCAGGCTCTAGTTATGCAGCAATTGGTGATATTTTTTCAATTGAGAGACCTAAGTAGTAAATTCTTGTTTTTCGTGGTTAGTATTCAAACGATATGAACTATAAAATACGTTGCCTTCTAAGAAGGTTCAAATTTTAGAGGAGGAAAATGAATGAAACATATATTTAATAAAGGAAAAGATCCGAATAAGCCAACTTTACTTTTACTTCATGGAACTGGTGGAAATGAATTACAAATGTTACCCATTGCGGAACAAGTCGACGGGGAAGCATCTGTATTAAGTGTAAGAGGAAATGTTTTGGAAAATGGAATGCCTCGATATTTCAAGAGGTTAGCAGAAGGGATTTTCGATGAAGAAGACCTTATATTCCGAACTAAAGAGTTGAATGAGTTCCTTGATGAAGCAGCACAAAAGTACGAATTTGATAGAGATAATATGGTTGCAATTGGGTACTCAAACGGTGCAAATATTGCTGCGAGTTTATTGTTTCACTATCAAAATTCTTTAAAGGGTGCTATTCTTCACCACCCAATGGTCCCTAGACGCGGAATGGATCTCCCGGATTTATCTGGAAAGAATGTATTTATTGCAGCAGGCAGCAACGATCCAATTTGTCCCCCGGAAGAAACGGTAGAACTGCATGAGATATTTAAAAAGGCGAATGCAAATATTGAACTTCATTGGGAAGATAGAGGTCATCAACTAACAGGTGAGGAAGTTGAAGCCGCTAGCAAATGGTATTCTACTGTAAATAGTAATTAATTAGTGATAAAGCGGATTATTAAATGGCCAACTTAACGAAGTTCTAATAACCTCTAATAGTGTGAACCGAAGAAATATAAATTCAATATTAGATTAAAGTACCTCTTCAAAGGGTATAACAGTACTGTATTGTGAATTTATATATCGGAGAGGTGAGTTGTTAAGGAGCTATTTAAAAATCTGTGAATATGTGGTTTTTAAACAAAATACTTGGAAAATCAAAGGAGATCGAAAAAATGTCGAATGTAAAATTAGCAGTTGTTTTTTATAGTATGGGTGGAACAAACTATCAATTAGCAAAGTGGGCAGAAGAAGGTGCAAAAGCAGCAGGTGCTGAGGTTAGAGTCTTAAAAGTACAAGAATTAGCGCCGGATTCTGCTATTGAAGGCAACGAAGCATGGAAAGCTACTGTAAATGCAACAAAAGACGTTCCAGTAGCTACCTCAGCAGACATTGAGTGGGCAGATGCAATTATTTTCAGTACACCAACTCGATTTGGTGTGATGGCATCACAAATGAAACAGTTCATCGATCTTCAAGGTGGACTATGGGCAAGCGGTAAAACAATCAATAAAGTTGTGAGTGGTATGACATCTGCACAAAACCCGCATGGTGGTCAGGAAGCTACATTGCATTCTTTATATACAGTTATGATGCACTGGGGCGCAATTATTGCTACTCCGGGATACAGTGATCCAGTTGTATTTGGAGCAGGCGGAAACCCATATGGTACAAGTGTAACAGTAGGTCAAGACGGTAAAATGATTGAGGACGTTGAAGCAGCAGTAAAATATCAAGCAAAACGTACAGCAACTGTTGCCGAATGGGTTAAAAAGGGAAATCAATAAGTAATAAAGGGCCAATCGATTATATTCGATTGGCCCTTTCTAATTCAATCCTCTGTCACGATTAAATCGATTTAATTTATGAACTGGTTCCGATTGTGTCTTATTGTTTTAAGAAATCAATTTCAATTTCGTTTTTTCTTGGTTCACGTTTAAATAGGTATTTACCATTCCTCATAGATAGAAGTACTTCTGCACGTTCACGAATGGCTTCATAAGGATCTTGTGCATCTAAGACGATAAAATTCGCTGGTTTTCCCACTTCAATACCATACTCATCATTAACTCTCATAAGGTTTGCACCGTGGTATGTGATCAGGTCGAGCGCCTTATTGATTTCATCAACGTGTGTATAATGTGCTAAATGGATCCCGTTGTCTAAAATATTCATCATATTTCCATTGCCTAGTGGATACCAGTAATCTGCAATTGAATCCTGTGCAAATGCAACATTATTGCCATTAGCTAATAACTCTTTTACGCGTGTTAAGCCACGGCGTTTAGGATAACTGTCGCCACGTCCTTGTAAATGTGCGTTTTCAGTTGGACAAGAAATAAAGTTGATTTTTGATTCTTTAAATAGGCCTAACATTTTATTGGCATAACTGTTATCTACTGAACCAAAGCTACATGTATGACTTGCTGTTGTATATTCACCATAGTCTTTTTCCATTACAAGCGCATTTAACACTTCTAAAAACCGACTATTTGGGTCATCGTTTTCATCACAGTGAATATCAATCATCACGTTATATTTTATCGCCATGTTGACAATACGTCGCAATGATTCAACACCTTGTTCATATGAGATTTCAAAGTGAGGGATCCCACCGACTACGTCAGCACCCATTTCGAGTGCATCTTCCATTAACTGTTCTGCCCCTTTATATCTAAAGAACCCTTCTTGAGGAAATGCTACAATTTGCAATGTAACGATATCTTTCAATTCTTCCCGCAGTTTAATTAAAGCTTTCATCCCTGTTAAATTAGGATCCGTAATATCCACATGTGTACGAATGAATTGAACGCCTTTACTCAATTCTTTTTGTATTCCTTTAATCGCACGTTCACGTACCATTTCTTCAGTCAATGATTTCTTATTATCACTCCAGCGCTGTATACCTTCAAATAACGTGCCGGAAACATTCGCATTTCCTTCACCTAACCCCGAAAAGATATAATCCAAGTGTAAATGAGGATCAACATAAGGAGGCAACACTAAACGTCCTTGTAAATCAATCACTTCATCTGCAATTCCTAAATTGTTACCAACTTCTTTAAATAGACCATTTTCTACTAAAAACTCATTGGATCCTGGATTGCCGTATATATTCGCATTAATAAATTTTTTCATACGATACCTTACTCCTTTACTCGTTCTAATTTACTGTATTGTTTGATTAACCAGTATAACAGTTGTAAAAAGTAAATAAAAATTCTTACTCTGAAAATAACTCGATTAGTCTAATCAAGGATTGACAACAATTGAAATGTTTTATCATAGTATAGGGTTGAGGTGAAAAAATGCCGAGAGTCAAATACAGGGATTCAGATATTGATGTAATGGCTAGGATGATGAGAGCTGAGGCCGAGGGTGAAGGGAAACAAGGAATGCTGTATGTTGGCAATGTAATTGTAAATCGAGCGGTAGCAGATTGTTTAGATTTTAAAGAGGTACGCACAATAAACGATGTTGTTTTTCAGATACAAGGAGGGAATTATTCGTTCGAAGCCGTTCAAAAAGGAAATTTGTTTTACCAACGGGCAAGAGGTATCGAAAAGAAATTAGCAAAACAAAACTTGGATTCTTGGAGACAGCATCCAGCGCATTATGCACTTTGGTACTTCAACCCTTATGCACCCTGTCCTCCAACATGGTACAATCAGCCCTTTACGGGTCAATTCAAAGACCATTGCTTCTATGAGCCTATCGGAGGGACTTGTGAGAGTGTATATAACGGTTAGGCGTGTATGTAACAGACATAAATTGAAACAGTCAGATGGAGAAATCAATTTCTTTATAGAAAAGGAAGACCTTACCTTGCTGGAATTAGATTGCAATAACTAATTCCAGCAAAGGGGTCTTCCTTTTTTTGAATTCTATATTATTCTTGATTTTGTAAAAGTTCAGGGAATAAGTAATGCAATACATTCAAAGTCAAACGTCTAGATTTTCCTTGGTAGGGATAAGCATGCATATACATGGATGGATTAAAGTTTGCTTCTATAATTCCATACGCATTTTCAGTCGCGGCGGGAACTTTTAGGTCTTCAATAATCAAGTCGATTCCACTAATTTTAGCTCCAAGTGCAGATACTGCATCTACTGCGATTTTTTTGTAGTCCTCTGAAATTAAATCGGTCACATCAATTGAGTCTCCACCTGTGCTGACATTGGAGTTTTCACGTAAATAGATGATGGCATCCTTTTTGGGAATCGAATCCAATTCATAGCCTTGTCCTTTGAGCATAAGAACCTCCAGTTCACCTAATTGTATCGTTTCTAAAGGTGTTCTGTGGTCTAATCCTCGAAGTGGATCTTGGTTCTTTTGATTGACCAACTGCTCGATTGTAAGTGTACCATCACCTTTAACATTCGCTGGAATACGTGATAAAATGGCAAGCGTTTTATCGTTCAACACAAAGAAACGGTATTCCGTGCCATTAAGAAACTCTTCTATTAATACAGATGAATCTTCTTTAAATGCGATTGTGAGAGCTTTTTGATAATCTTCGAAACTTGCGCCTTCTTTAAAAATTGAAATCCCTAAACCGTAGTTCGTTGATTTTGGTTTCACAACAAAAGGTTTGGAAGAGAACAGTTCGTATGAACGCATAGCTTGTTCTATATTGTTGAATTCTTCACCGCCTGGTACACGAAACCCATGTTGATGAAGGATCTTCTTCGTAACTGTTTTGTTTTCCATAATTAAAGTAGAAATATAACTATCCTTACTTGTCATATTCCCATTTTTCACAAATTCTACATGATCATTTAATTGGAGCTTCAAAAACTGGTCATGTCGATCCAATATATCAACTTGGATGCCATGCTGAATTGCATCAAACATTAAATTCTGAGTGGACAACTCCATATCTGTAAATCCTGTTAATTGATAGGGTTTATCCCATGACTTGTCATAGTTTTCTTTAGCAATACTTGTAGCAACTTGACCTTGGCTGCTTTTTTTACTTTCGGAATAAAGTCTTCCTGCCAAAGTTTTACTTGGATCTATTAACATTTCACGCAAGTTGACAAATAATTCTTCTGAAACTGTGAGATGTAAAGTTGTTACTAAACTTTCCAATTCATCAAGAATGTGTTCAGCCTCTTGTTTAAATTGTGTAGGTTCTAATGGATGTTCGAGTGCGACAATCTCATTATTGGATTCACCTACATTCATGGATTCATCGCAATTCGCGCCTTCATCTTTCCATAGTGAATAAAGTAAGAAAAGATGTAGGAATTCTGCTTGTTCATAGCTAATTCCATACGTTTCAAAAGGGTTTAAATCGATGTTTCGGAGTTCGATGTATTTAACACCATCATCTTCTAAATCTGAAACCTGCTGACCGCCTCTCAAGCGCACAGCTGAATAAAACTCTTTTTCTTCAATCAATAGTCCTTTATGAACCATAGAAGAAATATCGGCTATATAGGTTTGTAAACTGATAAACGATACTTGAACGTCTTCATCATTCGTATATCCATTTTTACTGTTTCGAATACTCCTTACGGGTTCATTTACAGAGTTTTCTTCGAAAAAATTCTCTTCGCTGCTAGGAGTAGCACCAAATAAATAAGTAATTAACCACTGATGCTTTAAGTAATTTCGTGTGGTTTTCATGTAAATATCGGATTTAAATTGTTTATAATCATTCGTCTCCGATTGAGATTTAAATAGGGCTTCGATGAGCTCATCGCCGAATTGAAAGTTGAAATGAATACCACTAATCATTTGTTTACGACGGCCATACGTAGTAGCTAAATGCCGGCGATATAAAACGTTGTCAGCACTTGTTAACTTCGCAATAATGATGTCTTCTTCTTTTTTAGGTAGGCTTGGTGGCATACTTAATGGCCAGAGCATCTCATTTTCATCCATTGAACGGTACGCAACTTCATGGATAGCAGATAAGTAACTAAACAGTTCCTCAAGTGAATCCGTAACCGGTGTGATGAGTTCCATTTGTGTTTCCGAAAAGTCACGCTGAATATATGGGTTTTCATCATTGATTGAAATCTTTTCAGGGTGATCAGTTGTAGCTAAATCACCTGATAAATCAACCCTTTGTCCTTCTTTCTCAATACCATATCGTGCTTTTGATATGTAAGGTTTAACATGGTCACTCTGTAACATTTTTTTGATATCCATATCAACTACACCTCCTAGTTCACTCGTTTTTTATAAATGATGAAATATAAAGAATATCCACATTTGACCCAAACGTGGATATTCTTCATTCTATACCTTATTACTAAAAGAAAGTCATTTTAAGTTCTTTAAATGGAAAGCAAAATGTTCATCTAAGAAAGTCGAGATAAAGAAATAGCTGTGGTCATAACCTTCAGCTTTTTTATATGTTACTTCTTGTTTGTTTTCTCGAGCATTATCTAAGAAAGTAGTTTCTTCTAATTGTTCTGGATAAAAATTATCTGCAGTTCCTTGTGAAATAAGAATGGGTGGCATGCCTGTTTCTTTAATGAGTTCTGAAGCATCCCATTCTTTCCAAGTTGCTTTGTCCTCACCTAAATAAGTAGAGAATGCTTTAATTCCCCAAGGGACTTGAATCGGATTTGTAATAGGAGCAAAAGCGGAAATCGCTTTGAATCTCGAAGCATTTTTCATCCCAATTACTAAAGCACCGTGACCACCCATTGAGTGTCCCATAATGCTTTCTTTTCCTGAAAAATTAGGGACTAATGTGGAAGCGATTTCTGATAATTCATCTGTGATATACGTATACATATTATAATTTTTTGCCCATGGACTTTGAGTTGCATTTACATAAAAACCTGCACCTTTTCCAAGATCGTAAGCTTCGTCATCTGCAACATCTTCTCCACGCGGTGAAGTGTCTGGAATCATAACAGCTACTTGGTATTTTGAAGCCAGTGCTTGAAAGCCACTTTTTTGGCTAAAGTTATCATCTGTACAAGTTAAACCAGACAGCCACCAAATAAGAGGAATTTCTTTGTTTTCCTTATTTGAAGGTAAATAGATACTAAATGTCATATCACATTGTAAGGCCTCTGAATAATGGGTGTACTTGCATTGTTCTCCATCAAAAGAACGTTTATTTTCTATTAGTTTAAGACTCATTATTTCACTCTCCATATGTTAACATTGTGCGAATTGATTCGCCTTTGTGAAGCAAGTCAAATGCCTCATTGATATCCGTAAAGTTTAAGTTGTGTGTAATAAACGAATCTAAATCGATCTTACCATTCATAAAGTCTTCAATCATTCCGGGTAATTCAGTTCTTCCCTTAACTCCACCGAAAGCTGAACCTTTCCAAACTCGACCTGTTACTAACTGGAATGGACGTGTCTGAATCACTTTTCCACCAGCTGCTACACCGATAATAATACTTTCGCCCCAACCTTTATGACAACATTCAAGGGCAGAGCGCATGACATCAACATTACCAATACACTCAAAGCTGTAATCTACTCCACCGTCCGTCATTTCAACAATGACTTCTTGGATTGGCTTATCAAACTTAGAGGGATTAAGGAAATCAGTCGCGCCCATTTTTTTAGCTAATTCAAACTTATCTTCATTCATATCAATGGCGATAATTCGACTTGCTTTCGCCTGAACCAATCCTTGAATTGCGGCTAATCCAATAGCTCCTAAACCAAATACCGCTGCCACAGCACCTTCTTCAACTTTTGCTGTGTTGTGAACGGCGCCAATCCCTGTAGTAACACCACATCCTAATAGAGCAACTTTATTAAGAGGTACATCTTTGTTTTCTACTAATGCTAAGGAGAATTCAGAGACGACTGTGTACTCACTAAACGTACTTGTTCCCATATAGTGATAAATGGGCTCTCCGTTATAAGAAAAACGAGTCGTTCCGTCAGGCATTAACCCTTTACCTTGTGTTTCACGTATCGCACCGCATAAGTTCGTTTTACCCGAAAGACAGAATTTACATTTACCACACTCGGGTGTGTAAAGTGGAATAACATGATCTCCTGCTTTTACTGAAGTTACGCCTTCGCCGACAGAGACAACAACGCCTCCACCTTCGTGGCCGAGTACGGCAGGAAATACCCCTTCTGGATCAGCACCTGATAATGTGTAAGCATCTGTATGACAGACGGAAGTGTACAAAATCTTTACTAAGACCTCTCCTGCTTTTGGTGCTTCTACATCAATTTCTACGATTTTGAGTGGTTCTCCTGGTCCAAATGCTACCGCTGCTCTACTTTTCATATGAATTCCTTCTTTCTATTTTTATCTTATCTACATATCCATAATTACATACAAGTCAGTATTAAACAATACTGACAAATTTGTCAGTGTGTAGTATGCTTAGTCTAAGGAGTGAAAAAAAATGTCGATTCATTATAAAGAAAAAGTTTTTTTCAATGGAAAAGACCTAGCTTTATCTGTTATAGGAGGTCGTTGGAAAATAGCGATTATTTGGTGTTTACTACACCAGTCTCCATTAAGATTGAGCGAAATGCAAAGAATATTACCTCAAGTCAATCAACGCATGTTAATTAGGCAACTAAGAGAATTAGAAGAGGATAAAGTAATTACTCGAACGGTATATCCTGTTGTACCTCCTAAAGTTGAATATCAACTAAGCGAAATTGGTCTTCGCCTGGAACCGGTTGTAACGTCAATCTGTGATTGGGGAGATGATTTTGCAGAAGTTTTTGGTGAACAGGTTGATAAAGTACCCATTGAATATTAAGTCGTAAACTATTCTGTAGAAGTTTAATTTTTTGTATTTCATATTTATTTTTGATAAAATTGGATATTCAGGCATGTACACATAACTTATTTCAACATAGATCTATTATTTAGAAAATATTAGATTAGAAAAAGGAGATTGATGAATAATGTCTTATGAAAAAAATATAGCTGCTTTTGAAAAGATTGATTCTGCACAAGCACAAGCCTTGGTAAATGGTGAAGCCGAAGCAGTCATTTATATAGGCAAGGCAGTATGTCCTTATTGTCAATTATTCGTTCCGAAACTTAGAAAAGTTGCTGAGGAAACGGACACTCAGATTTATTATGTCAATAGTGTTGAAAACGATGATATGGATGGAATTTCGGCTTTCCGCAATAAATACAGCATTCCGACGGTTCCTGGTCTCATTTATACTAAGGGTGATACAGTAAACGTTAAATGCGAATCAGGTATGTCCGAAGATGAAATCAAAGCGTTTATGAATAAATAATTCAAGTACAAACAGTGGGCTTCGGTATTCGAGCTCATTTATAGCTACAAAATGTTCCTGGTTTAAATGAAGTGTGATCACACAGTTCATTTAAGTCAGGATTTTTTATTTTTCTTTACTTAGTTTTAAATGATAGTGACGAATTTGTCAGTATTAACTAATAATTCTCTATATAGTACAATGAATTTACAAGGAGGAACAGGTAAATAAAGAGGTCCTATTTCGATTGCAAAAGGTAATGATCATAGTTATTTTACAATTGCGGTATTATAGACCATCTTCTACTGTTTCATGTTGGGGAATTGGAAGAAATAAAAAATATTCTAGGAGGAAATGAATATGACTACTACAACTATTAAATTACATCCGAGATTAGATAATGGGATTACTGATTATCCAGAGGTACCAGACTTTTCTGGTGGAACGCTAAAGTGTCTTTGTGAAACAAATAAAGTCGAAGTCCACGTAGATTCACAGACTGCGCACAATCATGCATGTGGTTGTTCTAAGTGTTGGAAACCAGATGGAGCTACTTTTTCTATAGTTGCTGTAGTATCACGTGAAAAAGTTCAGGTTATTAATAACGCTGACAAGCTAAAGATTGTTGATGAAGCAGCGGCAATTCAAAGACATTTCTGTACAGAATGCAACGCTCATTTATTTGGTCGGATAGAAAATAAGGATCATGCATTTTATGGCTTAGATTTTGTTCATACGGAGTTATCAGATGATAAAGGGTGGTCTGCACCACAATTTGCAGCATTTGTTTCGTCTATAATTGAAACGGGCACACCCCCTTCAAAAATGGATGATATCCGAAAAGAGTTAAATCATATTGGATTGCCTACGTATGATGTCCTTTCACCTGAGTTAATGGATTTACTTGCTGCTAAAACTGCTGAACTAAATGGCATATCGCAGAAATAAAAAACGAGCTTTGTCAAAACTATAAATTGTAAAGTTATAGAAAGGCACTTACTTTATTAAAGAGTAAGTGTTTTTCTATATGGATTATTATGCCCGAGTTTAAATTAATCATTACTGATGAGGAAATAGATTTTTCAGGTAATTAGTGCGATAATAGAGTAAGTGAAGAATAGGAAAAGAGGGATTATAGTATGGATGTTAGATTTCCGATTGGACAATTACAAGTTCCTGAACACGTGACGCTAGAAAACATTCAAGAGTGGCTAAAAAATATTGAAACATACACCACTCGATTAAGAGAAGCTGTTGATTCATTGAAGGATGAAGAATTAAGCAAAACGTATCGTGAAGGCAGCTGGACAGTTCGTCAATTGGTTCATCATATTGCCGATTCCCAATTGAACATGTACCAAAGACTTAAATTGGCTTTAACAGACAATAATCCGACAGTACCGGATTTTAATCAGGATAAATGGGCGGTAGAGCCGGATACGGAGCTTCCTGTAGAAAGTTCCATCAAGATGCTCGAGGGAATTAATGAACGCATCGTAGCTTTAGGGAACAGTTTGACTGAAGAGCAACTAGGTCGGACCTTTATTCACGCGATAAACGGTGAAGTCTCCGTTGCGAAAAAAATTGCGAAGTTGGCTTGGCATGAAAATCACCACTTAGCACATATAAATAATGCGTTGGCGAAGTAATATACAATCTGTGTGAATGACTTATCGAAGTTCGATAGGTCATTTTTTAATTGCGTATAGGAGTTCTATATGGATTTTTATTTCACTCCAATAAGGCTTCTTGAAATAAAGACGCAAGTTTATGAATCGATAATAGGTCTTGATCCAAGTCGGGATAAAGATTTACTCTCACAGTATGTTCTAGAACGATTGCATTTCTAAGTGCGAACTCATCCTTCATTATTTCTACTGCTTCGCAGAAATAGGAATAAGAGGTATCCCCTGAACCGAAAATACCAACGATTTTATTATTTAAGTCTAATGTCAAAAGTGTATCTAGGAAAACATCGGTTTCAAAAGGTAAATCCCCGTCGTTATACGTATGTGTACCAAACAGAATGCCATCGTATTGAAGAAGATCCAAAGCATCCAAATTAGTGAAGTCAAAACTCATCGTTGTGATATCGAAATCATTGTCACTTAGAGCTTCATTTAAGAGATGGGCTATTTGTTCAGTATTACCCGTTGTACTTATATATAGAATAAGAACTTTTTTCATCGAAAACACACCTTTCATATATGAAAGAATTAGTTGCATTGGTCTACTGGATAAACAGAATGAGCTTGTTACCTTAGTTTATAAGAAAAATGTGTTTTTGACATTGATGCAAATCAAGTTTCAGATTCCATACGTACAATCATTCATTCCAAGTTCAGCTAGTATGAAAAAGGATACGAAAGTCAGGGGGAAGTGATGACTACTACTAAAAGAGATAAGACTGCTGTTATTGTCATTCATGAAATTTACGGTGTGAACCCGCATATTGAACATTTTAGTGAATCGATATCGAAGTATGATTTTGATGTCATATGTCCTGATTTGTTGGATGTAAAGATTCCTTTTAGTTATTCACAAGAAGAATTGGCCTATCAAAACTTCATGGAAAATGTGGGGTTTATTAACGCGTCGAATAAGATGAAGAGTTTGGTGACCGATGTAAAGAAGAATTATGAAAAAGTATTTGTTATCGGATTTAGTGTAGGTGCGACTGTTTCTTGGTTGTGTAGCGATTTGAAAGGTGTTCAGGGAATCGTAGCTTATTATGGTTCGCGCATTAGAGATTACATAGAAGTAACACCTCAATGCCCCGCGCTGCTCTTTTTTCCGAAAGAGGAAAAGTCCTTTAATGTGGATGAACTTGTTTCTAATTTGGATTATCGAAATGTTGAACTCCATACATTTAATGGACAACATGGATTTGCCGACCCATACTCACCCAATTACAATAAAGGATCATCTGAAATGGCATTTCAAGAAATGGTTTCATTTTTACTGAAACATTCATCTATGAAGTAATCTTGACTTTGTGTGAGAAATTGTTTTGAAAAGTCAGGCTTTGTTTCAAATCAATTAACACGGGTATTTATAGAGTAATACAATTGCTTGAAAAAAATAAGGAGGAAATTTAACAATGGCTGATAAAAAAATTATAGGTACGTACCAATCAGAACACGAGGTATTGGATAAAATTGATGAGTTAAGAGTTCAAGGGTTTTCAGAAAATGATATTTATGTAGTTACAAGTGATACGGATTCACTTTCTATGGTTCGAGGAAGAACGGATGTTGATTTGAAATCATCGGAAGGGACTTGGATGGATCGATTCATCGCTTTTATAAGTGGTGACGAACCCGTAAAGGCTGCGTTTTCAAATATGGGCTTCACAGAAGAAGAGTCTGATCGTTTTTATAATGAAGTAAAACGAGGTAGAATCTTGTTGTATGTGGATCGTGATTATAATCACGTAGCATATTCTCATGACTCGGAAATTGTAAATGAACATTTAGATGCAAATGTTGGTTCAAATTCGACTGTAGATTATTCAGGCAATTCGAAGAATATTTATGCCGATATAGATGCCACTATTGAGCAAGAAGACCGTCTGCGTATGCAAGAAGGACGATTAATGGGGAATAATGAACAGATTCAAGCGGGCGAAGGAAATTCCGAAAAACCTATCATTGCAGAACAACCGATAATGGAAGTTCCTGTCTCTTTTGATGAAGTAAATATGGAAAGCCAACCAGTCCATAATGATGCTGAAGATATTCCCAAGATGGAAGATGAAATAGAAATAACTGAACATACAGCGCTCAATGAAGATCATATTGTTGGTAAACATGAAAAATTCGACCCCGAATTAGAAAGAGAACGTTTACTGGCTAAATCACTAATAGATCCAAACCGACTTTTGTAAAAGATAGGAAAAAGGAACTTCCATTGCTTATGGAAGTTCCTTTTTTTCGATGGATTTGATTAAAATAAAGGGATTTTGGCTAACAATGCCGAAGTGAAACCCAAGGATTGACCAGATTGGTCACTATTGCGATGATGGAAAGGAGAGTATGACTATTTATTCCACGTTTGATAACTTGAAAACCGAGAAACAAGAGCTCATTATAAACGCAGCACTAAAGGAATTTGTTCAAGTAGGTTTTGAAAAAGCCTCTACAAATGAAATTGTGAGAGGTGCGAAAATCTCTAAAGGCTCGTTGTTTAATTATTTTACTAGCAAGAAGGGTCTTTATATATTTTTAATCGATTACAGCATTCAAGTTACGGAGAAAGTTTATGAACAAATCGATTATGGTGAAACCGATATTTTTAAAAGAATCGAAAATATAGGAGTACAGAAACTACATATTCAGCTAGAACATCCTCAAGTATTTGATTTTCTCGCTTCTTCGATACAAGAAGAATCGATTGAAGTAAAGGAAATCGTCAAACAAAAACTGGAACCCATTTATGATAAAGGAACAAATAAGATGTATGAACACATTGATTATTCCAAGTTCCGTGAAGACGTCGATGTGGAGAAAGCGATTGAAATACTGAATTGGACGATGTCCGGATTCGGGGAGAAAGGTATTAAAGAACTAAAAGGTATTGGTAATATCAAGGAATTTGGGAACCGATATCTCGAGGAATGGATGAGTTATTCTGAACTACTGAAGAACAGCTTTTATAAAAAGTGATCATATTTTGAAGTAGGAGAGTGTTGGTGTTATGCCAGAAATCATAAAAGTGCAAGGTTTACAAAAAAGGTTTGGAAAGTTTCAAGCATTAAGTAACGTAACATTCACGGTTGAGGCTGGTGAAGTTGTGGGTTTTATCGGCCCTAATGGTTCAGGCAAATCTACAACAATCCGCACTTTATTGGGAATTATCAAGCGGGATGCCGGTATTGTAGAAATATTTGGTAAGGACGTTTGGAAAGATAGTATTGAAATTCATAAACGTATTTCCTATGTACCTGGAGATGTCTCGTTGTGGGGAAGTCTAACAGGTGGGGAGATTATTGACTTATTCATTAAACTGCATGGCGGTGGAAATCAACAAAAACGTGATTATTTAATTGAACGCTTTGAGTTGGATCCTAAGAAAAAAGCTAAAGGTTATTCAAAAGGGAATCGTCAAAAAGTTGGTTTGATAGCAGCGTTGTCTGTTGACTCGGATTTATATATTTTTGATGAACCGACTTCAGGCCTGGACCCATTAATGGAAGCAATTTTTCAAGAAGAAGTTGAAAAGATTAAAGTAGCTGGTAAGGCCATCTTACTGTCTTCCCATATTTTGAGCGAAGTAGAACGATTGGCGGATAAAGTGGTCATCATTCGTCAAGGTGAAATTGTGGAAACGGGAACCCTTCAAGAACTGCGTCATTTAGCCCGTTCCACCATAACGTTAACAACAGAAGGGGATGTGAATGAAATAATCACTGTAAATGGAGTGCATGATTTCACATTAAAAGGTAATAAAGCAACATTTTTTGCTGATAATGAATTTCTTAACGATGTGCTAGTGAAGGTGAGTACATTAGGTGTTAAAAGTTTTGAATGCGTACCACCAACTCTTGAAGATTTGTTCATGCGTCATTATAAAGGGTAGGTTTTGAAAAGGAGGGGAAACGATAATGAACGAAAAGTTCGCGAGTTGGGATACATTATTTCTGCACTATCTAAAACGTGATTGGAGAAAAATTGTCCTATGGGTTTTGGGCCTTGGGTTGTTTTCAGCTGCTTTTATTCCAGCCTTTAAGGAAATTGCAAAAGGCGAAGGATTAGCGGCAATGTTTGAAACATTAAATAATCCTGCGATGATATCAATGGTTGGACCTACACCAGCGGAGACTGCGATCGACTATACATTAGGAGCGATGTACGCACATGAAATACTCTTATTCAGTGGTTTATTTGCAATGATTATTTCCGTTTTACATGTGATCAGCCATACGCGTAAAGAGGAAGATCTTGGTCTCACTGAACTTGTGCGCTCTTTTCAAGTAGGTCGACAAGCAAACGCTCTTGCTACAATGATTGAGACGCTTTTCATTAATGTTTTATTAGCACTTTTTATTACTGGACTAATGTTGAGCTTTGGTGGAGATACGATTACTGTTGAAGGCTCCCTATTATTTGGAGCATCGGTCGGAATGGCCGGGGTCATCGGAGCTGGGATTGCTTTAGTGATGGCTCAAATTATGTCAACGTCATCTGGAGCAACAAGTTCCTCCCTTGGAATTATAGGATTTCTTTATATTGTTCGCGCTGGAACAGACGTCTCCAATGTCGACTTATCCATTATCAATCCCCTAAGTTGGACATATTTAACGTATCCATTTACGGAAAATAATTGGACACCCCTTGTTTTTTCTATGATTTTTAGTGTCATTACGATAAGTATTGCTTTTGTTCTTGAAGGAAACCGCGATATGGGGGCTGGCTATTTGCCGGTAAGAGAAGGTCGAGGGAATGCAAAGAACTCTTTATTGTCTGTCCATGGATTATTTATCAAAATTAATAAAGGCGTCATTATTAGCTGGTTCATTGGTTTTGGGATTTTGGGAGCCGTCTATGGAGCGATTTATGGAGACATGCAGACCTTTCTTGAAAGTAATGAAATGATAAAGCAGATGTTTACGCTAACCGGTGCTTCCATTGAAGAATCATTTACCGGAACAATCATGATGGTCTTGACAGGATTGGTTTCAATATTACCGATTGTCATTGTCAATAAATTGTTCACTGAAGAAACACGCTTACATTTAAGTCAGCTCCATGCGACAAAAGTATCTCGTGGTCAATTGTATTGGACGAGTATTGGGATAGCAGTTTTTGCAAGCTTAATTGGTATTTTATTAGCTGCAGTAGGCCTAGGAAGTACAGCTCTTGCAGCAATGGGTGGGAGCTCCACAATGAATCTATTGGACTTTCTTGCAGCGGGTTACAACTTTTTGCCATCAGTACTCTTTTTTATAGGTTTAGCTTCTCTAGCACTTGGTTGGGCACCGAAACTAGGAAAAGTGGTTTATGCATACCTTGGATATTCTTTTATATTAAATTATTTCGGGGGTATCTTGGATTTACCGGACTGGTTTTTCAAGACGGCCATTCAAAGTTGGATACCTCAAATGCCACTAAAGGAATTTGATCCACTGACATTTACTACAATAACTGTGATCAGTATTGCTCTGATGGTTGTCGGGTACCTAGGGTATTCAAAACGGGATATGATTGAAGGGGCTTGAAAATGAAGTGATAAGCTGATGAGCATACCATTTTACGATGCTTTCTTATTAAACTCTTAATAAGGAAGACTAAACACAGCGTCTAGAGTTCAGAACCTTCTGGAAAATAAAACCTTTTACAGCAGATGCATGTATCAGTAGTAGAATTATGAATAACGATATAGAGAAGTAATTAAGGGGGAGCAATATGATTAAAAAAGGTATAAAATTTGTTGTAGCATTTTATATTATAATCACCGTTTTCCAGTGGTTATTTAAACCAGAAATACGTTGGACCGAAAATGCAGGAATTTCTGTATTCCTATTTTTTCTATTTATATTTATTGAATGGATAAAGAAATCACGAATGTATAAGAGGAATGATAATTGAATTTGTAGGTTATAATCTCAATCCCGAGTTGATTGCACAGCTAGAAAAAGACCCTTCTAGATTTCTAGTTGGAGCAGAGCCACCATTCTTATGTGGAACAAATTGGCCGGATAGTGGAATATCTGATGTCGTAGAGGCAAACAAAGTACCCGTGCGAGAAGATTTCACGCACGGGTACTTTCTGTTGGTCATGGAGTTCACTTAAGATTGTAAGTTTTGATAATGGGTGTATTTTAGTCGGTGAGATAATAGCAAAAGTTAGGTATACTCTAGAGAAATACAACCACACACTATACAGGTAAAGATAGGTGATCATAATGATTGAGGGTAAAAGAGTTTTAATAATTGAAGACGATCAAGAAATCAGTAAGCTGCTAAGCGTTATGTTAACAACAGCAGGTACAGTTACTGTGTTAGCTTATTCTGGAACAGAAGGTCTACTGCAATTGAAAACTACTAGTTTTGACTTAATTGTATTGGACTTAATGCTGCCGGGAAAAAGCGGAGAAGAATTGATAGGAGAGATTCGAGTAGATAGTACAATTCCAATCATTGTTATATCAGCCAAAGTGGATATTGAGAGTAAAGTGAACGTATTGAAGTTGGGCGCGGATGATTATATAACCAAGCCGTTTAATCAACAAGAGGTCATAGCGAGAGTGGAAGTTCAATTACGGAAGTCGAGTCTGCAATCGCTGCAGACAAAGAAGATGGTGTGGCGAAAGCTGAATCTAAACACAGAGAAACTGTCTGTGTCTTTAGATCAACAAGAATTACAGTTGACCAATTCGGAATTTGATATTTTGTCTTTGTTCATGCGTAATCCGGAGCGAGCGTTTTCTAAAAAGGAAATTTATGAAAGTATTTGGAAAGGAACGTACTTTGGGGATGACAACACGATAAGTGTTCATGTTTCGAATCTGCGCAAGAAGATTGCGGTACTTACTTCTGATGAGTATATCAAGACGATTTGGGGGATTGGGTTCATGCTTGTGTAATTCCTTATGATTTCTTTATGGTTAGCTTAAAGTATGTTAAAGAGTTCTACGCTAAAGTATAGATATCAAGAAGTTTAGCAAAGGAGTCGTTAACATGGAGACTATTATTCAAACGTATCAACTAACAAAAACGTTTAAAAATGCGACCATCATCAAACCCCTTAATTTCTCATTACGTAAAGGAGAAATTTGTGCTTTAATCGGACAGAATGGATCAGGGAAATCGACGCTCTTTAAAATGCTTGCAGGCCAATTACATCCAACTACAGGAGACATTCACTTGTTTGGAAAAACTGGGAGAGACGTAGAACAGGCAAGGAGAAGGATGGGCTTCTTAGTAGAAACACCTGTCTTCTTTCCGGATTTTACTGCTTCTCAAAATCTGGAGTATTTCCGAATTCAGCGCGGCGTTGTTGAAAAGAAGCGGGTAGATGAAGTTTTGAAGATTGTTAATCTCGCAAAAGAAAAGAAGAAGCGGTTTAAAGACTATTCTATGGGCATGAAACAACGATTAGGTATCGCTCTTTGCTTGTTGAGTAGTCCTGATTGTTTAGTGCTGGATGAGCCAATCAATGGGTTGGATGCTGAAGGGATTCGGGAAATTCGTAATTTGTTGATAAAATTGAATCAAGAAAAGCAGATAACAATCTTTATTTCAAGTCATATTTTAACCGAGCTACATTTACTGGCGACACGTTTTGTTTTTATTAAAAATGGTGTCATTGTTGAGGATGTCAGTAAAGAGAAACTGCTTGAAAAAAGTCGGAAACAACTTCAACTTACGGTCGATGATCCAGCCAAAACAGTGCAATTATTAGAACGTGCATATGCAGATATCGAATTCATAGTGCTTCCCAATCAAGTGATCATCATCCACAATTATGTCGAGAGTAGCGGGGACATCAATCGTTTACTACTGGATAATGGAGTATCTGTAAGGGAGTTCCGAATAGAAGCGCGGAATTTGGAAGAATACTTCCTGGAACTTGTTGGGGGGAATGGTCATGATTAATTATTTAAAAAGCGAACAATACCGCTTATTGCGTAAAAAATCACTGCATATTACCAGTCTCGTTTGCTTATTGCTAATTGTGGCTGTAGCGGCTGTGCTGTACTATTCTCAACAAGCCGATCCGAATTTCCCATATGCTACAAATCGGTTTTTCTATTCAAATGTAATCGGAAGCGGTGGGCTTATCATCATTGTAAGTTTTCTTTTTAATTTCAGTCTTACAGGAAAGGATACGGGTGTGCTGAAAAATGGAGTGTCATTTGGAATATCCAGGAACACCATCTTCTGGTCCAAACTGATCCTGACTTTAAGTTATTTTCTGTTCATTAGTGTCATCGGGGTTTGTTTAATGATTGGGCTGGGTGAGTGGCTGATGTCTGGTGATCGTGAGTCGGTCAAAGACTTTTTGATAGCAATCAGTAATATGGTTCCGATAATACTCAGTGCATTCTTCATGATTCATTCACTGAAAATGTTGAAGGTCGGTGAAGTCTATATCTTTATTCTTATGCTGTTCTTCTATGTATTTTTGGGTGACTTGCTGCGGATCTTATTTCGACCGTTTACAAGTTTACAAGACGTATATAAGTATGCACCAGATGCCTTATTACAAGATAACTTACTAAACTTCATGAATCAAACTGTACAATTCGGTTACCAATACTGGATTATAGGTGCGCTGCTTTCTGTGATTGCTTTACTGATGGGTGTCACAAAGTTTGCGAAACAAACGATTTAAGAAAGGATGAATCAATGTGACCAGTTGGTTGATGATCCTACTAATTTCATTGCTGGTCGTTATGACTGGAATATCTCTAGTACTTCATTGGGATATTAAAAAGATGACGAAGCAATTAGAGGAAATCATTAAGAACTTCGGGACAAATGAAGTCGTTCGCACCCATACCCATAATAAGAACCTGGCACGATTTGCTGCAAAAATCAACCAGCTCATTCATTTGTTTAAGCAGGATCAACAGCGCAAGCACGCCAAAGAGATGAATCTGAAAAGGGAAATCACTAATATCTCACATGATTTACGAACACCATTAACGTCCATCAAAGGGTTTTCGGAATTGTTATCTAATCCGTTGTTAACTGAACCGGAAAAGGACGAGTATCTGGCCGTTGTTCAAATGAAAATCGATAATCTGACCAATGTTGTAGATTTGTTCTATGAACTCTCACAACTGGATTCCTTGGATAAAAAAATGGTCTTGGAGAAGAACTTTTTGGATGAAATAGTGGTGGAAGCAATGCTGACGTTTTATGGTGAGTTTGAGAAGAAGCAGTTGCAAGTACAGATAGATGAACATGTAGCTTCACCTGTTCTGGCTGATAGGAAAGCTACAGAACGAATTGTAGCCAATATCATTCAAAATGCGCTATTCTACAGTAAAAGTACTGTAACGATAAATCTGATAGAAGATAATGGGTATATCCGATTAAGGGTTACAAATGACGTGGATACTTTTAATGTTACAGAACTTCAACGAATTTTTGATAGGACATTCAGGATGGACTCCAGTCGCACCGGCGAGCAACTTGGTTTAGGGTTGCATATTGTTCAGCAGCTTATCGAGAAACAAGGTGGTAACGCGGTCGCTGATGTTACTGGAGATGACTTTATACTTGAAGTTTCGTTTAAGAAGTGGGAGTAGGTCGGGGTCATTCAATATTTTCAGAGTGCGGTATAGGATATGAGATATATGTCAGGAGCAACAACGTACAATACAACCATTTGTAAGAATAAATAAAGGAGGATGTATCATGGAAAAACATAAGATTTAAACAATGAGTTTTGCAAAAGTCTACCCACTTTATATTGCAAAGGTAGAGAAAAAAGGGCGTACGAAAGCGGAGGTTGATGAAATCATCCATTGGCTGACGGGGTATAGTCAGGAAGAATTAGAAGGACTACTGGAAAAACAGACAGACTTCGAAACGTTCTTTGCAGAAGCGCCCGAAATGAACCCTTCACGAGCTTCAATTAAAGGTGTTATCTGCGGCGTCCGCGTAGAAGATATTGAAGAACCAGTAATGCAGGAAATCCGTTATTTGGATAAGTTGATTGACGAACTGGCAAAAGGGAAAGCAATGGATAAAATTTTGAGGTAGTGATTTTTTAGTATATATCTAATAAATATGTAATTGTAGTGTATATTCAGATTACCTTATGCACAGCGTTTAATGTGAAATAAGTCAAGCACTATGAAAATAGATTTTGGCTCACGAAACCAAAGCATCATAATGGTGTTTTTTTGAAACTTAACTATCACAGAACACTATAATGGCGTTTTTCCGCAACTTGAATGGTCTTGTGTTTTATTCGTATTTTTGAAACAAGACCCACGACGCTGTGTAACGAGGTCATTAAAGCCTTAGGTACCTTGAACAATGTGGTCTACGTTCCGGAAAAACGCCTTTGTGTATACCTAGACTTTTTTTCAGTTCTTCTACTTCTTTTAAATAGCATTGATTGAACAGCTTTTTGCTTATTTTTCATTTTTCAACTATTTATTCATAATCTCATCAGCTTCGTGCAATTGCTGTTTTATCATCGCTAACTGTTCTTTACTTTGTTCCGCTGTATTCATATGCTCCTGGCGTTCTTCTGCATTTGAGAGCGCATTTTCTGCATGGGCTATTGAATTAAAAGCATGCTCAACTGCAATCTCTTCTGGGTGTGACATCACTTGCTTTACTGCACGATCCGCCTTTTGAACCGAGTTGTTTAAAAAAGTACTCGGATTATCTTTTTTCCAACTTATATCTGATTTTTTCGCCATTTATCCTCTCTCCTCTCCGTGCATATTGTAATCCAATGCTTAGTATTGCAATATGTACAGAAAGTATGCACTGAGTAATATTAAAAAAAACAGATGTTCAATTGACAAACATTTTCAGATAATACATGATAAAATAAAAGATATTAATATATGAGGATATGTTCATGTATTAATATCTATAGAATAGGTGATGAAGATGATGGAACAAGAAGACGTCAATGAAACGGGTATGTTGGATCAGAAGCTCGAAGTGGATGTAGCAAATTTGTTCAGTGCGCTGTCTAATCCAACACGAATTAAGATCCTTTATTTGCTGAAACAGCAGTCGCTTACGGTAACACAGATTTGCAATAGGCTCGACGTGTCGCAAAGCGGAGTTTCTCATCAGCTGCGAGAGTTGAAGTTTGCCCGGCTTGTGCGGAATCAGAAGCATGGCAGGGAAATGATCTATCAATTGGATGACGATCACGTCCATATGATTTTTGACATGGCGATTGAACACGTAAAGGAGAATTATAATTATGAGTAAGCATTTATTGAATCAACCTACTTTGTCGCACGACCACAATGACAATCATGATCACTCTCATGGTGGATCCGTGGCGACGAAGTTCTATTTTATTGGGCTGGTTCTATTTCTCGTTGGTCTGGTGATTGGCTCCGAACTGTGGAGTTCGATATTGTATCTGATCACGCTCGGTTTGTCCGGCTATCAAATTATCATTGAAGGATTTCTTGATTCGTTTCGACAGACGGTAAAGAAGAGGAAACTCACGCCAAACATCCATATTCTAATGACGCTCGCTGCAGTCGGCGCAGTTATTATTGGTGAGTACAGAGAGGCAGCCCTATTGATACTCATTTTTGCGGGAGCTCATTATCTCGAGGATTATGCCAAATCGAAAAGCAAGAAAGAGATTACAAGCTTACTGAAGCTGAACCCTACAAATGCTCGGCGTATAAAAGCCGATGGAGATATAGAAATGGTTGAAGTAACAGAGTTAAAGATTGGCGATCGGCTTTCTATATTGAATGGAGACCAAATTCCGACGGATGGTATCGTCCTTTCAGGTAGCTCATCTGTCGATCAGTCTTCCATTACGGGGGAAAGCATACCGGTCGAAAAGTTCGAAGACGATGTGCTGTTCGGAAGTACCATCAACGGTACAGGGACAATGACTATGGAAGTTACAAAGGACAGCTCCGATACGGTCATTTCGAAGATTATCGAGCTTGTGAGTCAGACGCAAAATAACGTATCACGCACTGCCGCACTCATTAAAAGAGTGGAACCGATATATGTGAATGTTGTCCTTATGTTGACACCATTTTTCTTCTTGCTCGGTTTCTACATCCTCCAGTGGTCAGCGTACGAAAGCTTCTACCGAACGATGGTTTTTCTGATTGCCACTTCGCCGTGTGCACTTGCTGCGACAGATATTCCGGCGACTCTCTCATCAATTAGTAATCTCGCAAAACGAGGTGTATTGTTCAAGGGCGGCTCATATTTGTCGAACCTTGCTGATTTGAAAGCCGTCGCGTTCGATAAAACCGGTACACTTACGACAGGAAAACCTGTTGTAACGGATACGTATTCCGCGGAAGAATTGACAGATGAACAGTTAGAAGATTTCATCCAGCTCATCGTATCTATGGAAAGTAAATCGAATCATCCGCTGGCGCAGGCGATTTTGAATTTCTACGATATGGTATCACCTTATGAACTGGAAGTGGAAAACGTAATTGGTGTCGGATTACTCGCTCAGGCGGACGGAACAACATACAAAATCGGTAAGCCGACCTCATACAAAAAGATTTCAGATGTTCTTCAAAAACAGACCAGAATTTTTGAAGAAGAAGGAAAAACAGTTGTCTACTTCGGTTCTGAAGAAGAGGTTCTTCTGCTTCTCGCTATTCAAGATATTCCTAAGGAGACATCAATGGAAGCAATTCAATACTTGAAAGAGCAACATATCCATACAATCATGATTACAGGAGATGCAAAACGAACGGGAGAAGCGATCGGCCGCACGCTTGGAATCGATGAAGTACGTGGGAACGTGATGCCTGAAGAAAAGGCGAACATCATTACGGAGTTGAAACAAAAGTACCCCGTGATTGCAATGGTCGGCGATGGCGTCAATGATGCGCCTGCACTTGTAGCAGCCGACATTGGAATAGCAATGGGAGATGGAACGGATATTGCAATTGACGTGGCAGATGCCGTGTTGATGAAAAATGATCTAATGAAGTTTTCCTACACCCACCGGGTTGCAAAAAAATTACGGAGAATCGTTATACAAAATATATTCATCGCGCTTGCGGTTGTTGTATTCCTAGTCATTGTCAACTTAACAGGCAATATCGACATGACTTCCGCTGTAATAATTCATGAAGGCAGCACGCTCATTGTCATCTTCAATGGCTTGCGCATGCTGAAAGAAGTTTAATTAATGGTGCCTGTATGTCCTATAACTAGTGAAAGATTTTAAGTTATTCATTAGTTGTGTGATGAGCAGGCACCCTTTTCTATGATGGATGAAAAAGATGAACGGGTAGGAAGAGGTAAGCAAAAGCATTATTGGGTTCTAGCTTTTTGACTACCGTTGATTAGACTGACTGCTGCTAAAATAATATAGATAATTAGTGTACTACCATTCAATAATAGAGCCATTTTAATTCTTTGCACATAACCCAACTTCCTCGCATTAACTAATCCATAAGCCTAATTTGAAAGAAAGGACACGATGTTATGGATTTGACACCCTTTGTTGATCCGTTACCTATCCCACAATACATTTCACCAAAGGAACGGCATAAAGATTTTACGTATTACGAGATTGCTATGAAGGAATTTCATCATTCATTTCATCGAGATTTAGCCCCTACAAAAATATGGGGATTTGATGGTCAATTCCCAGGCCCCGTCATCAATGTCAATCAAGGAGAATGTGCACATGTGAAGTGGATGAATCAACTGCCCGAGAAGCATCTGTTACCAATCGACCGGACACTTCATGGTACAAGTGAACATATGCCAGAAGTTCGGACTGTCGTGCATTTACACGGTGCTGAAGTAGAGCCGGAAAGTGATGGCTATCCGGAAGCTTGGTTTACGAATGATTATAAATTTGTTGGACCTGTATTTGATTCACCCATATATAAATACAATAATAAACAACGTGCCGGCGCATTGTGGTACCACGACCACGCAATTGGAATTACTCGTCTGAACGTCTATTCAGGTCTTGTTGGGATGTATATTATTCGGGATGAAGAAGAGCGGAAGTTGAATCTTCCTTCTGGGGCGTATGAAATACCGATAGTCATTTCGGATAAAGGCTTCAATGAGGATGGATCGCTATTTTATCCTGATACGACGAATGTAAGACCAGGCACACTTGAACCCGGCAAGGAATTCCCCCAACCTTCAGTAACGCCAGGCGAAACTTTCGAGAACGTTACAGTGAATGGTAAGGTGTGGCCATTTTTAGAAGTGGAACAGCGAAAATACCGATTTCGTATTCTGAATTCATCCAATGAACGTTTCTATCGAATGAGCCTTTCAAATGATCAGAAGTTTATCCAAATTGGCTCGGATGGTGGACTATTGGAGAAACCTGTTTATATGAATGAATTAACAATAGGGCCGTCTGAACGAATGGATGTAGTTATAGACTTTTCTAAATATGAGCCGGGAACAGAAATTGTCATAAAGAATACAGCAAACTCACCATTCAATTTTCCGCCACCAATTGGTACACCCCCAGACCCTAATAAAGATGGGCTCGTCATGCAGTTTAGAGTAATTCAGCTAAATGGAAAGGATACGAGCAAAGTGCCTTTCATTCTAAGCAATATCCCCAAGTTGAAGGAGTGCGATGCAACTCGCACGCGCGATATAACTTTGGATGCAAGTATTGATATGTACGGACGCTTTAATTTTTCATTAAGCAATAAGGGATTTATGGAACGAATCGATGTGAAGCCGAAACTGAATGATACTGAGATATGGCGATTTATAAATACGGCAGGTGCGACTCATCCAATGCATATCCACCTTATACAATTCCAAATTCTAGATCGACTCCCATTCGATGTGCAAGGATTCACTTCAAATGGACTGTTACACTTTACGGGTCCACCGCAATCACCTGCTAGAAATGAATGCGGTTGGAAAGATACAGTTCAATCTCCCCCAGGTTTTGTCACCCGTGTCATTATGAAATTCGGTCCATTCACAGGTCGTTATGTATACCATTGTCACATTTTAGAGCATGAAGATTATGATATGATGCGCCCATTCGAAGTTGTCGAGCGAAGATGCGATTGCAAATTGTTATGTACTTGTAAATCCTCTTCTAAAGAAGTGAATGATCTCTCGGGTGTATGTCCAACATGCTCGGAAACGTATCGATGTGAATGTAAGTGAAGCAATAATAATCCAAAGAACTACTTTAGTAATCAATGAGTGGTAAGGAACCGGGAACTTTAGAATTGTATTATATAGATAACACACCTTAGATGTGCATCCCGCAAGTTAGATCGTAATCCTAACTAGCGAGGTGCACATCATTATTGGGTTAGGTTTTTTTAAAAAACAGGATCCGAAAGGCTCTGAGTTGAAACTAGCTATAAGATATCGTGTGTCTTATGTTTAATCAGGAAAATCGTATATCTGTATCTACTTTAAGTGTTACAATCTATAGAAGATAACCAATTGTGTAAAAATTGTGCAGAATAAAAGTATTGAAGGAGGGTCCCAAATGTTTCAACCTAAAAGTTTTTTTATAGCTGGTTTGAAAATTCTCGGTGTGTTAACAATCGTTTGGAGTTTTGTTCAGATTGCTCCAGTAGTTCTTCAGTTTTATTATGTTTATAACCAGCCGGATATGATGCCGGCAAACGATTTAAGTAATTATCGGTTGTCCCTGATCTTTCAAGTTGTCTACCCTATTGTGCTTGTGAGTATTGGGGTTTATTTGCTTAAAAGTGGTGAAGCTTTAATTCAATTCGCTTTTCGTGGCTGGGATGAAAAAAATGAAGAGGGTATTGGTCAATTGTTTAGGTTGTTTATGAAGCTTGCTGGGCTAGTTTTAATCATTTATTCCATTCCAACTGCATTTCAACTTTTATCCAATGTATTATTTATTTCATCAGCCAAAATAATCGGGACAAGCAATCAAATGAACTATATTGTTCAGAACCTTGTTTCAACAGTCGTTAATTTGTTATTGGGCTTATACTTGCTTAGAAGCGGCAACATTTTCTATAAAATTGGATTCAACAATACTAAGGAGACAGACTAAAAATGAATCAGTCAAAGTCCGTTTTGGGGAATTCACTTCAACTTCCTAATGGAACAATCATTAAGAATAGAATTTTTAAATCTGCGATGAGTGAAGCGCTGGGAACGACGCATCAAAATCCGAGTCAATCATTGGTTACTTTATATAAAACCTGGGCTGACGGTGGTGCGGGTATTGTCATGACGGGTAACGTTATGATAGATCGAAATGCTTTAGGTGAGCCGAATAACGTTGCTATAGAAGATGAACGTGATATAGAGATGTTAATGGAATGGGCGAAAGCTGGAACTGAAAATGGAACCCACCTTTGGATGCAACTGAACCATCCAGGAAAGCAATCACCTAAAATGATTTCAAAAGAACCTGTAGCACCAAGTGCGGTCCCTCTTACAGGGGGGTTAAAACGTTTCTTTAACGAGCCACGTGCTCTTAAGCTGTCGGAAATTGAAGACTTGATTAACCGATTTGGAGAAGCGGCAAGAATTGCGAAGAAAGCAGGCTTTACTGGCGTTCAGATTCATGCAGCACACGGATACCTTTTCAACCAGTTTTTATCCTCTCACCACAATCAGCGCACAGATGAATGGGGAGGAACCTTAGAAAATCGAATGAGGTTTTTGGAAGAAACATATCATGAAATCCGAAAACAAGTCGGGAACTCATTTCCAATCGGAATTAAATTGAACTCAGCTGATTTTCAAAAAGGTGGATTCACTGAAGATGAGTCTATGGATGTTCTTCAGAAAATGTCCGAAATAGGGATTGATCTCATTGAAATTTCGGGTGGAAATTACGAGAATCCGATAATGATGGGTGCAGATGTAAAAGACTCAACAAAAAAAGAGAAGCTTATTTTATAGAGTATGCTCAAAAGGCTCAGGAATTAATCTCCACTCCAATAGTAGTCACAGGCGGCTTTCGTTCACAAAAAGGGATGGAAGAAGCTATTGCAAACGGAGAAATTGATATGGTTGGAATCGCAAGACCTTTTGTCTTAGTGCCAGACTTGGCAAATAGAATCTTTAACGGCAGTTATAAAACTGTTGATGCTAAACCCATCAAAACAGGGATTAAACTAATAGATAAAAGTGCTTCGTTGTTAGAAATTGGTTGGTATGAACAGCAGTTAGCCAGAATCGGAAAATCTAAATCTCCAAATCCAAACCATAATGTTTGGGTTTCTATAATACAAAACGTTCTAGAGAATGGTCGTAGTGTCTTTTTAAGAAGAAGGGCATAGGATGATACCGTAATTCTGTGCAGTTTTTAAATAATTCGATACACTTATACAGCTACCTTGCAATACAAGAGTGCTTGCGATATAGTAAGAGTAACTTGTAATGCAAGGTAGTTCGAAATCAATACTCTTGCAATGCAAGGTACTGTGAAGGGGGTGTCCATTTGTCATCGACACAAATGCTGAAGGGCATAATTGAAGGCTGTTTGCTCGCAATAATAAAAAACAAAGAAGTCTATGGATACGAATTGGCTGAAAAACTGGAGAGTTATGGATTCGAGTCTTTTAGTGAAGGTACAATTTATCCTTTATTAATGCGAATGCAAAAGGAAGAATTGGTAACATCAAGGTTGAAAAAATCCACAGCTGGACCGAAAAGGAAATATTACTCACTTACACCCCGTGGCGAGCTTGAGTTGAAAGAATTTAAGAATCGCTGGAGCGGATTACAAAAAAACGTGAACAATGTGCTCCAAAGAGAATTAGACGCTAAAGGAGATGAGACAATTGAAAAATGAAGTGGAACTGTCCAAGAAAAGTCAAGAGTTCTTAGAAAACTTACGCGTTTATTTATTTTCTAGTGGAAAAAAGTCTGATGAGATGGAAGAGATATTAGATGAATTGGAAGCTCATTTATCGGAAGCCGAGAAAAATGGGAAATCAATTGAAAAGATAATAGGTGAATCCCCTAAAGAATATGTAGAAATGATTGCAAAGGAAATGGATGTTGATTATCGAGAATGGACGAAATATATTGTTCTTATCGTATTTGGGTCCTTTTCCTTTAAGATTTTCACAGATTTAATGCAAGGGAATCTCTCTTATTCTATTTTAGAAATTGTGGGACATTTGGTTGTTGTAACTCTATTTATTGCTGCTGTTTTCACTGCATTTAAATATATATCTACAATGGGGAAATCAGTTGTAAAACAAAGTTTGTTATACTTTGGGCTAGCGTTATTACCAATCTCCTCATTTGTGGGCCTGATCTATTTGAACAGAATTATGGACTCTCCAACCATTCATTTTGGTAGTATAGGAAGTCTTATCATCGGCGTGATCACAACGCTATTCATAGTAGGAATATCCATTTGGGCGAAGTCTTGGGTACTAGTTGTGATCTTGGTATTGTTAACAGTTCCGGAATATGTATTAAGTTTAGGTTCTCTACAATACGAAACACAATTAATTATAAGTACTATTATTACTTTTGGAGGAATTATGATTTACCTGTTCATATCGTTAAAATTAGAAAAGCCACGGAATCCATAGTTGCAGTGAAATATGGTCATTGCCGTATGGGCATTATAGTTGATGTTTTGAGGAGTGGAGAAATGAAGCAGTTTCATACTGCATTATCGTATGTTAATAAGACGATTTATGAACCGAATCACTTAACTGTAAAGTTGATTCAAGAAGAAAAACAAAATTGTAAGTATGGTGGGGGTAGATTTGAGGTATCTTCTAAAACAGTTCGATTTAGAGTTGCGAAGATAACTCCTACTAAAATAGGACAGTTCGTTGCTTTTTGGGAAAAAGATGAAAATAATAAAAACCAACCTTATTCCTATGAAGAATTCCCTGATTTATTAGTGATAACTACGTTTAATAATGAAAATGAATTAGGACAATTTGTTTTTCCTAAAGAAATCCTTTACGAGCAAAACATTCTTAAATCCGCTTCAACAAAAGGCAAAATGGCAATCAGAGTTTATCCGAGTTGGGATTTCCCGACTAGTATCCAAGCGAAGAACACCCAAAAATGGCAGTTGCCTTATTTTATTGATATGAGTACAGTGGGAAAGCTATCCATAGACAAAATAAGAGAGTTGTATTTGTTTTAGGTTTCTCAAACTTGCACTTTATTTCATTCGATTTGAAAACTTTATGTTCTAGCTTCACGTCCAATAGTTTGGAGACATATAAAGTAAGTCTGTTCTAGAACGATATCTTACATCAAGTTGTGTCCACCATCTACATACATAAGGAGATTAGGAAATTTATGAAAAAACACACATCGTTTCTACTAATCGCTGTTATGTCCTTGTTAACATTGGCGAGTTGTTCAAATGCTTCAAACACTAAAGAAGAAGAGGACTATGCGCAGAGTTTGACCTACTCAAATTTGACGGATGCGACAAGTCGAGATGAAGTGAAAGAAGCTCTTGAGTACGCTGGAGTTCCAACAGAAAATGTCGATACTTTTTTTCGAGGGGTTGACCATTTTAATAGTACAATTAAGGAAGAAGGCTTGACTGAAAAAGGATTTACAACGATTGATAGCCTAGAACCTGAATATGATCAACTCGCAATGCTGGATATGTGGGATGCAAAAAACCCCGAGTTCCTCGGATACAATTGCCGGATCACTTCGTATGATTTAATGAAAGATTCGATATCGATTGGCCAACCGGATGTCGAAAATGCGGATTGGTTAATGTTTGATGAGATGGCTTTGGAGCACAGTCCGGAAAAGTTATTTGACGAAGTCGAACAAGAACAATTTAGAACGTTATATTCTTTTGTACCGACAGAAAGCACTAAAGACATAGCCGTTCATGTGAAGAACATACAAGAAGACTGGAAAGAGAAAGAGATTCAATTTACAAACGATGACAAGACCTCACTTATTTCTGTGTTTTTTCATGATGAAGAAGGATACTTATTTATCGGTCATATCGGTGTCCTCATACCAACTGAGGATGGTAAGCTGTTGTTCCTTGAGAAGATAGGTTTACAAGAGCCTTATCAAGCATTGAAATTCAACAAGCGCGTTGAATTAAATGATTACTTAATGAATAAATACGACATCTCTTGGGACCAACCAACGGCAAAGCCTTTTATTATGGAGAATGATGAGCTGTTGGAAGGGTATAGAGAAAATCCGAACAACCGAGAGAATGATTGATTTGAGCATAAAGAATATAGACGAAAAAAGCCTAATTCCCAACTGAAAAGTAGAAGGGATTAGGCTTTTTTCTATGAAATGATACGTTTACAACCCACTAAAACTCATTCTTAAGTAAGAGAAGGTGTTTGTTTATTGTTCCGTACTATCGTCCAAGTACTGATTGCAACGATGATTAAAATCGTAACGGAAAGTGTTCCGTATTGGAAGCGAATGCTGTCTTGGTTTGCAAGTTTCCCGATTCCGTCGAGCACAATTGGCGACAAAAATTGTCCTAAAAATGTAAAGCTGGAAGTCACTGCAATTGCTTGGTCCGCCTGATGGAAGGGTACACTATCAAGGGCTTTTAAGACAAGGATAGGGAATAAGGAACCTTGTCCAAATCCGATGAGACAAACACTTAACATAACGATTGGAACACTATGGGTAAATGTTAATAAAAGAAAAGCGATACCCATCCCTGAAAGCATAATGGGTATGGCGTAATTTTTAAGTGTCAATTCAATTTGAACGAGTAATAAGCTCGTAATCATACCACCAACGGTCGTGAAAGATATGACTGTCCCGGCAAGTGCTGTGCCACCTAACTCGCTTTGTTCTAAGTAAATAGCGATGTTTGTGGCAATGGAATAATAGGCTAACATAATCCCACCCATTGCAAGTGCAAAACCGAACACAGCTAGCGGTAGCCTCGATTTCTTCTCATTCTTTTTCGGCTTTTGTAGTTCACCTTTAGGTAAAAAGAAGAAAACTAATATAAAGATGAAGAGTCCTAAAAAGTACACATTAAAAGGAACTCGCCAGCCAAATGTCGCAAGCCAACCGGCAAGTAACATCGTTAAGATTCCACCTAAATTACTAAAGGCGGAGTTGTAGCCCATCATTTTTGTTCGTTCCCTACCTATATAATAGTCATTGATAAGTGACATAGATAGAGGCATCACAAGTCCAACACCGGCACCTAAAATTAAACGAAAGAGTAATAGTAATTCAATCGTCGGTACAAACTGTGGGCCAATCCCACCGATTAAGTAAATAACCAATCCAATCAATATAATTGTTCTCTTCGTTAACTTAGAGGTTAAATAGCTGGATAGAAATGAAAATGGAATAATCATTATAGAGGGAGCGGTTAAGATGAGTTTAATCATCGTCGGACTTGCCTCTGGAAAGGCTTTTGCAATGAGTGCTAGCGCGGGGGAAATTGCAGCACCAGCCATTACTGTAGCCATCCCAATGGATAAAATTGTTGGTTTAAGCATTTTGTTAATCATAATCGCTTCCTTTTTAAAAAAATAAATTAGTTGAACGGGTACTATGTGAATCTATTTTTCACATAGTATCGATATTGATAGTCGCTTGTTTAAAGATTGTGCGTAGCGTATTCAAGTCCGAATCTGAGATGTCCTTGAATACTAAATTCATCATCTCTTTACCTTCGCTTTTTAGAGCATTAAGTGTTTCTCTACCTTTGTCCGTCAATACTAAGCGGACGACTCGGCGATCTGTTTCATTTCGTAATCGAGAAATGTAGCCATTTTCAATTAATAGATTTGAAGCAGTTGTGACAGCCCCAGCAGTAATATGCAAAGAACTTGCAAACTCGGACATTTTCATAGGGCCATTTTGTTCAAGCAAATACATAATCCGCGATTGTGAACCTGGAAAGGTTTTTGCATAAATATCTTTCCATAAATATTCCGTTTTTCTAGATAACTGCCAGAAAAGAATTTCAAACTCACGAAATTGTTCCAGTCGGTCCATTTATACCCTTCTTTCTAATCACTTTAATGAATATATACTTTAACCGTTAAACCTTTTAATAGTGTACGTGTATTTTAGGAGGGTGTCAATGATTTAATAGAGTAAACAACTAAAAGCACTTATGAAATCATTATTGATTTCATAAGTGCTTTTAGTTTTGAAACGTGCTCAATATCGGTAAAGTTCAACTGTTCCTATAAAAAGATGTTATTCTCCTGTTTTAGCAAAACGTTCAATTCTCGCACCAATTTCATCGCGTACTCGCTCGAAGAATGCCCATATCTCATCCTCTGTTCCTTCCGCTTTAGCAGGGTCATCAAAACCCCAATGAGCTCGTTTAGTTCCAGGTGGCGTCATTGGACACTTGTCAGCGGCATCTCCGCAAAGTGTGACGATAAAATCTGCATTGTGTAAAATTTCCAGATCAATACGATCCGAAGTTTGACTCGAAATATCGACACCGGCTTCATTCATCGCTTTAACAGCGCTTGGATTGACACCATGTGCTTCAATTCCTGCACTAAGAACTTGCCACTCGTTCCCAAGATATTTCTTACCCCATCCTTCAGCCATTTGGCTACGGCATGAGTTTCCTGTACATAAGAAATAGAGTGTCTTTTTAGACATAATGAACATCTCCTTTTTAGTTTATTGAATAAATGATAGCCATAAATACAGTCCGATTAGTGTAATTAGGAGTGTAGGGACTGTTAAAAGTATTCCAATCTTAAAATAGCGACCCCATGAGATCTTTATACCTTTTTGAGAGAGTACATGCAGCCATAATAAGGTAGCCAAGGATCCGATTGGTGTGATTTTGGGACCTAAATCCGACCCGATGATATTTGCATAAATCAAAGCTTCACGAATGGGCTCTGATGTACTCGTTTCTGATATTGCTAATGCATTAATCATAACTGTAGGCATATTATTCATAATGGAGGATAAGATTGCTGCAATAAACCCCATTGAAATCGTTGCAACAAAGAGTCCCTGATTGGCAGCCACTTGAATGACATCTGCCAAGACACTTGTTAAACCAACATTACGCAATCCGTAGACAACGACATACATACCAACAGAGAAGAATACGATTGCCCAAGGTGCACTTTTTAACACTTGTTTCGTTTGAACAGCAGCACTTCTTTGCGCCATGATCATAAAAAAGAGAGCCGTAATTCCAGCAATAATTGAAACAGGAAGTCCTGTAAGTCCGCTAGAGAAATAACCAATGAGTAATACGCTTAATATTACCCAAGAGAGACGAAACATTTTTAAATCCTTAATCGCTTCTTTTGGTTGTTTTAAATCGGAGACATTATAGTTTTTAGGTATGCTTTTGCGGAAGAATAACAACAGGACTAAAATACTTGCCACTAAAGCAAAAAGATTAGGAACAATCATTCGAGAAGCATATTCGACAAAGCCAATTCCGAAAAAGTCTGCCGAGACAATATTGACTAAGTTACTTACGACTAAAGGTAGCGAGGTTGTATCTGCAATAAAACCACTGGCAATGATGAAAGGGAAAATCATTTTTTCATTGAAATTCAAATTTCGTACCATTGCAAGCACAATTGGCGTTAGTATAAGGGCAGCCCCGTCATTTGCGAATAACGCCGCAACTGCAGCTCCTAGAATACTGACGTAAATAAACATGCGAATCCCGCTGCCTTTTGCTAATCTTGCCATATGTAGGGCAGACCACTCGAAGAATCCGATTTCATCTAAAATTAATGAAATAATAATGATAGCGATAAAAGCAAGCGTTGCATTCCAGACGATTCCTGTAACGTCAATGACGTCCTGAAAATTGACAACTCCTAATAGCAAAGCAATGAGTGCGCCGATACATGCAGACCATCCAATAGACAAGTTTCTAGGCTGCCATATAACAAAAATGAGTGTAATTATGAAAATTAATGAAGCGGTAATAACTGAAACCAATGGACTTTCTCCTCCCTATTCACAACAGACCCGAAGTCCTTTTGTTTTCAATTCAGTGATTGAATCACTTTGTTCTGGAAGATATTCTAGAATGCTTTTAACAAATGGATAATCTTCATGGCTTTCATTGATTGAGAAGAAGATCCATTGTCCTTTACGTTCTTCTTTTACTAATTTAATATCTCTAAGTTTACGCAAGTGCTGGCTAATTGCGGGCTGACTCATTTTAAAAATCTCCACAAATTCACACACACAGCATTCGTGTGACTTGAGTAACTTCATCATCGTCAAACGAGTTGGATCACCGAGTAGTTTTAATAATTGTGACGCACGATGAATATCAATCGTTTCAGTCTTATTCAAATATAACCCTCCGTTCCATTATTACTATATAAGCATGTGCTTATGTAGTCAAGGGTATTTTGGAATTCAGGCAGTGGACTCTCATTTTTTCATCCATCATAGAAAATGATGCCTCTCGCCACACAACTAGTAAACAAATGAATTGTTTAACCAGTCGTGAGACGTGCAGGCACCAGTAGTCATAATCGTATGGATATGTTGCTCTTTCAAAACCTGATTTCACAGTATATGTTCCAACGCTTTATCCATCGTAGAATAAGTAAACTTAAATCCTTCCTTATCTAACCTTTCGGGAACAACCCAACGACTTTTAAGCACCAATTCGGTTTCTGTGCGCAGAAAGACTGAACCCATTTCAAGCATCCATTTCGGTGCTGGAAAACCTATCTTTCGGTCCATCGACTTTCGCAGTTGTGACATAAATTCCTGGTTCGTGATGGGGTGGGGGGCTGAACAATTGAAAACTCCAGTCAACTGTTTGTTTTTTTGAATGAACAAAATAATGCGGAATACATCTTCAATATGAATCCAGCTGAACATTTGTTTTCCTGATCCTTGTACACCGCCGAGACCGAAACGAACCAGGTTGCGATAGGGTTCCATCACTCCGCCGTCCTTCCCAAGTACGATGGCTATTCTTAAGGCAACTTTCCTTGTTTGAGGAAGATTGAAAGAAAATAAGGATTCTTCCCATGCTTTAGCTACATCTACTGAGAAACCAGTTCCAATTTCACCTGTCGATTCTGTCATAGGACAATCTTCAGCGTGCCTGTAAATTGTAGCCGTACTTGAATTGATCCATAAAGAGGGTGGGTTTTTGCAAGCCAACAGTGCATTCCCAAGGATGTGAGTGGTTTCGGTTCTGGAATTAAGGATTTCTTTCTTGTTCTTCTCGTTGTAACGACAATTGACGGACTTCCCTGCAAGATTGATAAGCATTTCCGCATCTTCCAAAGCTTTGATAATACTCGTCTGATCTGTCCATGAAAGATGTTGTGCTTGCCTCGAAATAATCAGTACTTCATATCCTAAGTTCGTAAATTTCTTCTCAAAATAGTGACCTAAAAAGCCTGTTCCACCAGCAATAACGATTTTCTTTTTCATATCATTCACTCGTTTCTTGTTAGTTCTTACAAATAGGACGATAGTGAGACTACTTAAGATTCCGATAAAAGTCTGATTTGTATATCATTTTCTTTTTGAAACTTTTTCATCGCAAATCCGTAAGTATATAAAGGAGTGACCGTAATGAAGAGAACGATGATTTTGTTTCTATTTCTCGTTGCAGTTTTATTTCCGACAGCTGCATTCGCTGTGGATTTTGAAATATCGGACGTCATGATTACTGTCGATTTGCAACCTAGCGGAGATGCGGTTGTTATTGAAAAGCATACATATGTCTTTGACAGTAAATTTAAAGGGATTATCCGTACGTTGATTGCCAAAAAAGGGTCGGCAATTGCAGACTTCAAGGCTTATGAAAATGGTGAAACTCTTGAAGTGGAACAGAATAAGGGAGAATATAAGGTTTTTAGATCGGGCAATGATGAAACTGTTGTAGTTGAAATGCATTACGAGATTGTGAATGCGGTGCAGAAATATGATGATGGAGCTGAGTTTTACTGGCCATTCTTTGATAATCGAAATGAAACAGACTATAAAAATATGACGATTGAAGTATTTCCACCGTCACCAGCAAATGACGTACAGTACCTTGGTTACGATGTGGCTTATAAAAAAGGTTCGTTGGATTTAGAAGGAATGGTAACTTTTGCGATGGGATATGTTCCGTCAGGTGAAAATGGTGATGTGCGTGTTGTTTATGAATCGGAATTGTTTCCAGATGCGACAGCACTTAAAGGTACCATTCGTGATGAACTGATTGCGGAAGAAACGAAGATGGCGGATAAGGAAGCGGCGTTTATTGTAGGACGTGCGAATACGGCGAACTATGGCTTCCCTCTAATGGCTGGATTCGGAGTGTTTCTTCTTGGTTTAATCGGCTGGGGAACGATTTCATCACGTCGGAAAAAGAGCAATGTAAAAGTTAGGGAAGCAGAATTTTCAGTTCCGGCAGGTGAAATGAGCATGCCGGCAACAATCCATTATACGACGGGTAACGGTTTCAGTCCGGAGGCGACGTCGGCTGCTTTACTCGATCTCGTTCGAAAAGGGTATGTAAAGCAATTGTCGGATGATGAATTCGAATGTATTAGTCGGGATGTCGATTATCCTCATGAAGAAAGATTGATTAAGTTATTATTTGGCTATATCGGTAAAGATGAAATCTTCAAAATTAAGGATTTAGAAGTGTATACGAAAAACAAGAAGAATCATGCATCGTATAATGCAGCGCTGTTAAAATGGCGTGAGGGCATTACAGAGGAAATAAAGTCAAAAGAGCTATACGAGCAAAAAGTGGGATTGAGATGGATTATCGCTTTGTTGAGTACGGCGATGATTGTTGTCACGATTCAGTTTGGAATTTATGACCTCTTTATGTATATGGCGATTACAATTGTGTTGATGATCATTGGATTATCGTTTGCGATTTTTTATAAACCCAGAAACAAAGAGGGATATCGTATATTCCAAGAATGGCATCAGTTTAAAAAAGCGTTTCGTGATCTAGACCTTGATGAATGGAAACGACTATCGACAGATGACAAGTTCCGTTCATACACGTATGCAATCGGTTGTGGAGATAAAAGCTTTGGCAAACAGTTCACCGAATTTGCAGAAGCCGAAACCCGAACAAATCGTGAAAGTTCCAACTTTGGAAACATGAGCTTCATCTATTTCAATCCAATTATGATGACCTCTTCTTTTGTAAGCGCGAATACGAACACAGCAGCCAGTGACTCTTCAAGTTCCTATTCAGGTGGAGGAACTGGAGGCGGCGGTGGCGGTTCAGGAGCTTTTTGACGAAATATGTACAAAACCACGTATGCAATCATCGTCGATTGCATACGTGGTTTTTTCTATTTTAAAGCCTGGTTTTGGCTCTATTGTCGGTTTCTATGAACACTTAGGTTTTGTTCTTCTGAATTGAGTCTAAATCGTGTGAGTGACTGGCACCGCAAGATAAAAAGTATAGAATACTTCTTTTGAAACACACTGTACTATGAGGGACTTTGCCATTTTCATTTCAATTGAAGGAGTTAACCAAAATGAAGAATCCAAATCTTAGAAAGTTAGCGGAAATTAGAGATGCTCTCAATTCAAAGTTTTATGAACGTGAAAAACAAGTGGAGGGAATTCTTGTGGCTCTCCTTTCTAGGCAACATATGTTGATGATTGGTCCAGCGGGAACTGCTAAGTCGGCATTGTCGGTGGAATTGGCAAAGATTATAAATGGAACGACGTATTTTCAGTGGTTGCTCACTCGGTTCAGTACTCCAGAAGAAGTCTTTGGTCCACTGTCTTTAAAAGACCTTGAAAAGGGAATATACAAGAGAGTTACAACGACAAAAATGCCGGAAGCCCATCTCGTTTTTTTGGATGAAATCTTTAAAGCGAATTCTGCAATTTTAAACAGTCTACTAACTCTTATTAATGAAAGACTCTTTTATAACGACGGCTCGCCGGTTCAAGTTCCCTTGATGTCTGTTATAGGGGCGTCCAATGAATACCCTGAGGAGGGGGAAGGGCTTGAAGCGTTATTCGATCGTTTCCTTTTACGCTTTGAAATCGATTTTATCGCAGATGAAACGAACTTTGTTTCTATGATGAAAGGCATTGGACAAACTCAGGAAATGCCGTCCATCACTAAGGAAGAACTGACGCAACTTCAGTTGTTGACGGATGAGGTATTCATTCCGGACGAAGTGTATGAAGCTCTATCTAGGATCCGCATAGAATTGCGAGATGAAGGCATTCGGCCGTCAGATCGGAGGTTCAAGCAGTCCTTAAGTGTGTTGCAAGCGAAGGCGTTGCTTAACCAAAGGCAAGTTGTCAACATAGACGATATCGAAATTCTTGAAAATGCTCTTTGGGAAACGGTTGACCAAATAAGTACCGTCTCTAACGTAATTCGAAATCACTCTCAAAACGCTGTTACTCAATCTCTGTACACCATACAAAATGAAGCGACGGACGTTTATTATTCCATGGTGCAAGATCACTCGCCAGAAGCTGGAATGGAAGCGAATGTAAAAATGAAAGCTTTATTAGCTGATTTGAATCAACTTAAAACCCACAATCAAAGTAGAAAAGCCGACATCAATGGATTAATCGATAAAGTGACCTCAATGCAACATGAAATCTTAGATCGTATTTTAGATCCGTATTACTTTGAGGCACAAAAGGGAAAAAGAAAGTCTACCAGCGTCTTTTTTTAACTATGAAAGGGAGTGTTCGCCGTGAAGATCCATAAGCATCACAAGGACAATCATTCCGTGCTGAACACAGATGCATTCGACAAGAGACGCTTCAAAGAAATCTTTGAGATGTCTTCTGCCCTTCAAAGAATTAGGGGCGAAGGAGTCTTACCGATGTTTGAGCACTTACTTGCCGATATTTGGGCTTCATTATATAAGATGAAACCTGAAATTACGGTAGATGAAGTAGACAGTGACCTTAAAGTGAATAAATTAGTGCTAGAAAGAATTATGACGGATGAGTCCTATACCCACTTCAGGAATTTCACGAAACTGGATGACTTGGCGTCTGCAATTGGTACGGTGAAATTGGGAGAGAAAACGAACCAGTGGCTAGCAGAGCAAATAATTAATGATGATGACTTTCAAAAACAGCTGGCTCAAATTCACCCAATTTACATGGAACTCCAAATGAATGAACAATTGGAGGGAGAATTAATAGAAGCTTCCACGAACTTGAATGAAAAATTGAAACAGATGCTTCAAGACAATAGTGAGAGTTTTTCACAAGAGTTGGCTTTAGCTGTAGAAGAGACTAGGCAGGTGAATGAAGGCTTAAAGTCTTTGTTTGGCGGCTGCAGTGCGGGAAGTGGTGAAGCAGAACTCAAAAAGATTCCCTTGAGAGACCAACTCGCGTTAGCTGAAAAAATCGCATCAACTAAAAAAATGAAAGAAATTGCAGAGTGGGCCGGTCGTTTTAAACAGGTCGTCCGTAAAAAGCAAAAAACCAAGCGCAGCACTTCAATGGAAAGAAGCGGCGTTACTTTAGGGAATCACATTGAAAGATTGTTGCCAATGGAATTGGGTTTTTACATACATCCACTCACAAGAAAGGATTTCTTACGCCGTTTTGTAGACGGTCAAACGATGCAATATGAGCAAAAGGGACGTGAGGTGTTAGGGAAAGGACCCATCATACTTTGTTTGGATCAGTCTGGGAGTATGGATAAGTTAGACGCTCAGTCTAAAGGTTTTACGCTAGCGCTTATGTCGATTGCAAAAAAACAAAGGCGGAATTTTTGTTTGATTTTATTCTCTACTCGTACTCAAGTACTGACATATGGAAAAGGGTCTATAAAAAGTTCGGATATGATCACTTTAGCCCAAACATTCTTAGGTGGAGGCACAGATTTTACACTTGCTTTGACTCAAGCGGTGAATACAATTAATGAAAGTGCGTTTAAAGAAGCTGATTTAATTTTTGTTACGGATGGTGAAGATTGCTTAGAAAATTTATTTCTGGAAGAATTTGTGAAGCAAAAGAAAGAAAAGGAGTTTAATGTACTGTCCCTAGTAATAGGCGATTGCGTAGATTCAGTAGAATCCTTTTCAGATAAAGTTGTCCAAATTCAAGATTTTGATGACGAAGGGAGTTTTAGGGCATTTGAAATATAAATGTGAATTTAAATTTGAGCACTGTCTTTTGACTGTGCTTTTTATTTTGCGGAGCAATACTCCTATGCAAACTTGACAGACAATTAGAATTACACATATGCTATTGATAGTTTGATAGTGAGGTGGCTAAGAGTTTTGACAATATATAAGAATGAAAATATCAAAACGTTTACGAGTCTAGCCTTTGCTATTTCAGGTTTTTTAGTTATGATTTTATTCTTGCCCGATACTTTTTCCAGTTCTGCCAAGATAATGACAGGTATTATTACTCTGGGAATCATCTTATGGAGCTTTGAACCAATACCTATGGGACTAACTGCACTCATTATTTTAATATTAATGCTTATATTTAATGTGGCGGAAACCTCTATTGTTTTTAGCGGATTTTCTTCTCCCGCTACGTATTTGATTGTCGGTGGGATGATGCTTGCAACCGCTGTGAACGAAACATCTCTGATTAAGAGAATGTCTTATAAAATATTGAAAAGGTGGGGAAGTACTTCAAAGGGGTTATTAGGGAGCATTATCATCATTCAGCAAATTCAAGCATTTTTTATTCCTGCAACCGCTGTCCGATCGGCCCTTATGTTGCCGGTCTCTAAGATGATTATTGAAACGGTAGATGCTAAGCCTGGAAGTAATTTAAGAAAAATGATTGTACTTGGTGTGGCTTATGGCGGTACTATTAGTGGAACCGCCGTCATGACTGCTGCAATTGGAAATATTTTAACCGTAGAACTTCTAAATCGGTTTGCGGGTATTAAAATATCCTATTTCCAATGGTTTTTCTATACATTTCCTTTGTGGCTGATCCTAATTCCATCCATATGGCTTCTCCTACTAAAAGTGTTTCCATTGCCTAAGGAGCAGCAATTCTTTCCTGAAATTGAATCTGAAATGAATGATAGACTCAAAGAATTAGGGTCTGTAGGCAGGGAAGAAATTCGCTGTTTCATTATCCTGATTTTTTTGGTCGTTTTGTGGTTAACTGAACCAATCCATGGAATGCATCCAAGTATCCCGGCTTTAATAGGAGTTGTGCTTATGACTTTGCCAAAAGTGGGAGTCGCTTCTTGGGAACATGTTGTGAAAATAAATTACAATACCGTCTTATTGTTGAGCGTCACTTTGTCAATGGGGTATACATTTGTCGAATCAGGTGCAGCAGAAACAATAAGTGAATATTTAAGTGCGGATTGGTTTATGTCGTTACTTCAAAATCCGTTGTCAGCAGTTATTGTTGTTGTGGTGACTGCGCAGATTTTTCATAAAATGATATCAAACGTCTCGACGGCAGTTGTAACATTGGTGCCAATCCTTATAAGTGTGGCTGCGAATGCAGGAACGGATCCTTTGTTAGTCGGATTTGTAGCAGGATTAACCTGTTTGTTTGGCTTCATATTGGTTGTAGAATCCATGCCCAATATTTTGGCGCACAGTACTGGGATGATCACACAGAAAGACTTTTTGAAACCTGGTTTGTACGCAACACTTATTACAATACTTGCAACAATCCTTGTCGCGGTAACTTGGTGGAGATGGATTGGTTTGCTAGTAATATAAAAAAGATGTCTTTACTTAGGTTGAATTTTAATATCTTAATTAGAATTGAAAATCATTTCATTTGCTATTTCAGCATATATGGGTTATTGTTAAGAAGAGTTATTTTTGTTCGTTTTCAGATTGAGAAAAGATTTTGTTTTTCGTCTAAGGTATTTGAGCAAGGATAGTAACATATTGTGTGGATATCCACACATAGGAGGCAACATATATGGAACAAGGTACAGTTAAGTGGTTTAATGCAGAAAAAGGTTTTGGATTTATCGAGCGTGAAGCAGGGGATGACGTTTTCGTACATTTCTCAGCAATTCAAAGCGAAGGTTTCAAATCTTTAGACGAAGGTCAAAGTGTAACATTTGAAATTGAAGAAGGACAACGTGGCCTACAAGCTACAAACGTTCAAAAAGCTTAATAATAGCTTAAAAAGACCCTACATTTATGTAGGGTCTTTTTTTTCCCCTAAAATAATTTTATTGGACATGGTACCAGCTATTCATTCGAATAAAAGTGAGGAAATGTGTTTTTTTATGCGGAGTCCATCGAGAAGCGAAACCTTTCCTACCCTAATGTTCGTATCAATAGTTTAATTATGCTTGTTCCGGCTTTCACTGATCCTATTGGCGTCGACGTCTGCGATAAAGACGTTCTGTCATAACCACTGCATGACTGACTCCGTATGGGCCAACAGCTAAAAGCATACTCAAAGATGAATGAATTCCAATTCGTCCTGAGGACAGATGAAACAGCCAACTGGTAGCAAAGCGTTAGGAGTATATCTATTGCAATGGTTTTGAATCTTAAAGGATGTTGTTTAGGAAAATAAAGAGAGAGTCCAATTCGTATGCGAATTTGGACTCTCTTTTTGTATTTAATTTAGTTTTTTAATACCTTGGTGTCTTTAACATATATTGCCGGCAAATCACTTTAATTTAAACGTCCCAACAAGTTTCCCTAACTCCTCGGCCATGTTGGACAAAGAAGTAGATGCAGCGGCTACTTCTTGGATAGATGCACTTTGCTCTTCTGATGCGGCAGCAAGGGTACCGGTCAATTCAGCAGATTGACTGACCATCTTAGCAGTCTCTTCGACTGCTTGTACCATTTGCTCGGTGCCATCATTCACGTGACGGACTGAAGATGATACTTGCTTGGCCTCTTTTACGATTTCCATTGTAGACTGTTCGATTTGCTCAAACTCTTGACCTGTAAATCGTAGAGATTCAATACCATCTTGTACGGACTGTTCACCTTCAACCATCATTTGAACCGATTGCTCAATATCTCCTTGTATACCGAGAACGAGCTGGTTAATTTGTGAAGCTGATCGATTTGATTCTTCTGCTAACTTTCTTACTTCGTCTGCAACTACTGCGAAGCCTTTTCCATGCTCACCAGCGCGAGCCGCTTCGATTGCGGCATTTAATGCGAGTAGATTTGTTTGCGCTGAAATGTCCGCTATTAGCCCAACAATCTTTCCAATTTCGTTGGATTTACTTCCGAGCTGATGAATAGAGGAACCAGCTTGAGAAGTTTTTGTTTGAATCTCTTCCATTATCCTTGAAGACTTTTCTAACTCTGACTTACCGAGTTGCATTTTTTTATAGGATTCATCTGCTGCTTCTCTTACGCGTTCCATGTAGAATTGAATATCATTAATGCTTTTGGCCATTGTTTGCACCGTTCTTTCTGAGTCTTGTGCCATCGTAGATTGTGACTCTGCACTTTCGGAAATATCTTGAGTGGAGCCCACAATTTGATCCGTTGCTCTATTTGTTTCTTCTGCGCTTGCCGCAAGTTCTTCAGAATAGGCAGCCAAAGTGGAAGATACATCGGATATGTTTTCGATTACATGAGAAAGATTATTTTTCATGAGATCCATACTATCTCCTAGTTCACCAATTTCATCAGTTCTTTTCATATTTAAATTTTCAACAGTTAAATTATTTTCGCTTAATTCATGTAGTTGATTTTTCACACGGATAATGGACTTGGAAATATTGTCTGCAAATGTATATACGACAATCCCTCCAACAACCACCTAAATAGCAAGTGTTATTAAGAAGGTCCATAGTATTTGACTCGAACTTTCGTTAAAGTCTTCTAAGTAAGATCCAGCTGTTACTATCCAACCCCAATTCGGATCTAAATCATTGTACATAATTTTTTCTCCAATACGATCCGGCTCATTTGGGAAGTTCCAAAGATAAGTTGTGAATCCGCCACCGTTCTGGGCAGCTTTAATCTGTTCTTGAACTAAATATTGACCACTCTTATCTTGTGTTTCCCAAACGTTTTGTCCTTCGATTGTAGGGTGGGCAACTTCATTTCCTTCTGCATCATAAACAACAAAATATCCGTGCTTTCCGAGATTTATATCTGAATTAATAGGTCTTTTTCCTTCTTCATCCAACTCGCCAAGCAAATAGACTTTTACTTGTTCCTGGGCTTCCTCTAAACTTAGATTTCCTGCTTCAACTTCATTATTTAAGGCATCAATTGTTTGCATAGCCATTGTCACGGCATTTTGAATGGTTACTTTCCCTGCAGTATCTAACCCTTGACTTGCAGATTTATAACTCATTAAACCGACAATTAAACTTGGAACAACTAAGAGTAGGACGGAAACAAATATTATTTTTGATTTAATACTTTTTATTCTCAACTTTAAACAACCCCATCCTAATATAGTAACTGATTCTTCTATCTATATCGGCAATTAAAAGTGTTCTTACATCTTATTTTACAAAGAAATGATCATTCAACTTCTAAATCCAATTTTAATAATCTGTTTACTAAATAATGCACAATTATTATGGAAACTATATAATTTAAAAAGAAATAAAAAATGTCGGATTTTAGTGGTTTTATTCTTTGGAGCGGTTAACTTCGACATTGTTATGAGGGAAGCAGATGTGAAAGAATTCGTTAATTTAAAAGGAGTGATGGCTGGTGACCCATAAGCGAGTGATGTGGCTGGAGTTGTTTTTTGATTTAATTTTTGTTGCGGCAATAGCGAAAGCAACACGCGTATTGCTCCACTTGGAAAACGGAGTGATTCCCTTAGAATACCTGTTCAAGTTTGCCTTGATCTTCATCCCAATCTGGTGGTCCTGGGTAGGTCATACACTTTATACGAACCGGTTTGGGGAAGAGAAACTATCGCATCGCTTATTTATGATTGTGCAAATGTTTTTTATGGTTATGTTGACAGCGAGCCTGTCACCAGACTTTGATAGCTACTATATTCCATTTTTAATCGGGTATATTGGTGTTCGTTTCGTAACGTCACTGCAATACATTTACACCATCCGTGATGTCCACGGAGGAGAGCGTGAGGTGGCAAAAAGATTAGGGTTCGGGTTTCTGATTGGAATCAGTATTTCTCTTTCATCTCTGTTCTTCGATACTTGGGTAAGATACTTTCTCTTGTATCTGGGTATTTTTGTGGATATCTTAGTTCCAATCCTAAATAGACAATACTTGAAAAGAGTACCGGTCAACACGCCACACCTATTGGAACGATTTGGTCTGTTGACAATTATTGTATTCGGGGAATCCATTGTAAGCCTTGTCGCTATATTTGAGACAGAAGCGTTTCTGTGGAGTGAAGTATCTCTTATTTTCTTGGCGTTTTTATTGATCATTACGATGTGGTGGCAGTATTTCGATAACCTTGAGAAGAAAATCGATAAAGAGGCCGTTACTTCTGGGCAAGTGATTATTTATGGTCACTTATTTATCTTGATGTCGTTGAGCTTGTTTGCTGCTGTAATTCAGATGAGTTACCTGTATGAAGTAAACCCAACATTCCTGTTAATATTGACTTTTGGTACTGCTTTTGTCTATTTTTTATCTACGACGGCAGTGTTTCATAAATATCGTATACCTGAGCATCGGTTGAAGATATGGCATTTACTATTATTCCTCGCTATTTTAACTACTTTTCTCGTATTCAATCTTCTTTTTCCCGTTTCGGTGCTTATTTTATTGACCGAGTTGCTGATCTTTTTTATTGTATACACTATTATTACGACCAAATAGTGCATTTAAAAGTATTGTTCATTCCGTTATCGTGCACATGTCCTTGTACAAGTAGTTGTTATTAAAAAAGTACGGGGAGAATATAAAACCATTATACCTTTTTGTGGTTTTACACATACTAGATTAGGGAACCTATAGCTGTGATAGCATTTAGAGAAAAAATTAGTATGAGGTGAGAAAATGCGTATTAAAAAAGCCCAGTCGATATTTATAGCCGGAAATGATACAGCTGTACTCTTACTCCACTCATTTACGAGTCATACACGTGACATGAATATGCTTGCCAAATCAATTCATGAGTCATTTGGATTTACTTGTTACGCTCCATTATATAGGGGCCACGGAGAAGAAGCGGAGGCATTAATTCCTTATACAATTGACGATTGGTGGGAGGATACTCTTGAAAGCTACCAGGAACTTGCGAAGAAATATAAACAAGTAACAGTCATTGGATTGTCAGTAGGTGGTGTTTTCGCTTTGAAATTAGCGGAACAATTTCCAATTGAACAGGTTATAGTCATGTCTGTGCCTATGAACAGTCAGCCATTGGAATTGAAAAAACGTGTAATTGATTTTGCATTCCGTTATAAGAAACTTGAAAATAAATCTGATCAGCAGATAAAGATAGAATTAAAGAGGTTTGATTCAATGCCTTTGGATTCCTTCGAACGCTTTAAGCAATTCATTAGTGAAACAAGAAATGAATTAGATAAGATTACGGCTCCAATTGCTGTTTATTATGGCGGGCGAGATGAAGTTACTTACGAAGAAAGTGCATTTGAAATTGCGGATAACGTTTCTTCAAAAACAATTCAATTGGAAAAATTTTATAATACATCACATCTGATGACGTTAAGTAAGGAAAAGGATCGATTGTTTGAGCAAATACATCAATTTCTCAGTCCGCAAGCCTGATTAAATAAATGAATCACAATAACTTTTTTGGAACCATTGGCTTTCCTAATTGTTTTGAAATCTTTTGAGAATATCTAGTTTATGTTTATCTAAAGAGGGGAATGTTTCCCCTAAGAGGTGATATTAATGGGATTCTACAAAAAAAATAAGAAGGAAATCATCACACTTCAGCTGATTTCTCAAATCCTAGGTAAAGTCAAGGTTGAATATGCTGCACAGGAACCGCAGTGGGCGCATGTGATTCTTGATATTACTCCGCGTGGATTTTCCACGGGGCTACTTAAATACAATGATTCACATTTTGAAATCGAAGTGGATTTAATTAAAAGTATAATCGTGATTAAAACAGAAGAAAATGACACGGATATAAAGCTTACGGATGGAAAGTCGATTAGCGAATACTATCAAGAGATCATGAACACTGCAGCCGCTGTGGGATTGGCACTTTCTATCCATACAAAACCGCAGGAAATGGAGACGAAAACGCCGTTTGAAGATGATATTGTTCATTATCACTATAAAGAAGATGTGGCAAGACAGATTCTCAAGTGGTTCCAGTTTGCATGGGATGCTGAACAGCAGTTCATTGCGCCGTTCAGACAAAGAAAGGTTTATCCTGGACTTTTCTGGGGGACTTTCGACGTATCTTGCATCGTTATTTATAACGAGTTCGAACCTTTTCCAGATGACAGTAAAGTAATTGAACGGGCAGCTTTCGATGAGCATATGATAGAGTTCGGTTTCTGGTTGGGCGATGATGATTTCGAACATCCTACGTTCTTCACCCTTCCTTATCCTTTTGTGGAAGGTGTGGAGTTGGAAACGGATGATTCGTTCCCACCTGAAAGTTACTTCAGTTCCAAGATGGCTGAATACATTTATGAAATGAAAGATAGCATCGACCAAGCTGAATCTGGAGAAGTCATTCGCTTCATGGAAGCTTCGTGTAGAAAGTCATTCGAATATTTAAAATGGCAAAATACAGAACACAGCTTTGTGGAGTTGAAAATGGAAAAGAATAAAAAACAATGAACATGATGCGCCTTGGTTTTATTCCAAGGCGTATTTTTTATACTCCGATAGTTCAAAAATTATTTTGCACATACTGCTTCTTACTAAAGAGTCCAATTCGTATATGAATTGGACTCTTTTCAAACTCATTTAGTTATTTACTAGTGATCAACACGGATTAATAATCAGCTAGGTTTACTAATTTTAGAATTAAGTATAGGATTCCGCTGTTCTCCTGTATAAAATACCATTTGTAGTCTAATAATAAAGGAGATGGGGTTAAATAGACCTTGAAAATAGTATTTAAAGGTACACGAAAACACTGAATAGAGGTGGGTTACAATGGATGAAAAATATCCGGAAGATGAAAAGCAAATGAAGGATCATAAAACATATGACCCGAGCCGTCGAAAGTTTTTAAAGAATACAGGATTAGTAGCTGGTGGAGTTGTAGGGGGTTCGTTTCTAGGTGGACTATTAACGAACAATTACACAAAGAAAAATGAAATAGTAGCCAAACCTGGTACAGAAAATACCGCAGACTTCCAAGAAGCATTGCAGTTTTTTACGCGTAACGAGGACTTTGCAGTACTTCAGGCGGCTACAGAACAAATCTTTCCAAAAGATGAGAATGGACCGGGTGCAATTGAATTGAGAGCACCCTATTATATTGACAAGCAGTTAGCCGGACAGTGGGGAGTAAATGCTAAAGACTATCGATTAGGCCCATTTATTACTAAGACTAAAATTAGTGAAAGACCTGAAGAAAAGCGAGGAGAACAATCGATTTTGGATCGAGGAAGTATTTTTCTACTTGGACTAAGAAAAATGAATGAAGAAAGCATGAAACGATTCAATATCACTTTTGACAAAGCCAATGAAACACAACAAATCGAAATACTTCAAGATTTTGAAACTGGGGAAATAAAATTGAATGGTTTATTATCACAGGAATTCTTCTTCTTACTTCAAAGATCTACAATAGAAGGCGTTTACTCGGATCCACTATACGGCGGTAATAAAAACATGGACGGTTGGAGAATGAAGGAATTTCCTGGCGCACAAGCATCTTATACTGCAGTAATTGAAAGTGAAGACTTTGTGAAAATGGATCCGGTTAGTTTAAGAAACTATCAGGGACATTAATCATATGTTCATAAGGAGGAAATTCCATGGTAAAAAAACTCGGTAAAGTCGATGTGGTCATAGTAGGATCAGGATGGACAGGTGGAATTATTGCGGCTGAACTTACAAAGGCAGGCCACAAAGTTATCATCCTTGAACGTGGTAAAGATAAAAAGCACGAAGATTTTATTGGTACAAAGGACGAACTTCGTTACTCACAACGTTATGATTTGATGCAAAATCTTCATAAAGAAACAATCACATCAAGAAGTGAACTATCTGAAACGGCACTACCGGTACGAAATAATGTGAACGCAAGATTGGGTGAAAACACTGGAGGAGCCGGCGTGCACTGGAATGGATGGAGCTTTCGTTGGCTGCCTTATGATTTTGAAATCTACAGTAAAACAGTCGAGCGTTATGGTAAGGAGAAGATTCCAAGCCATTCAACAATCCAGGACTGGGGGATTACCTATGATGAGATGGAACCGTATTTCGATAAGTTTGAGAAAACCGCTGGAATATCGGGAGAAGAAAATCCACTTGGACCGCCACGCTCCGATAAATATCCAAATCCACCACTAAAAACTACACCAGCTATTAACTTGTTTACTAAAGTAACTAAAGAATTAGGATACCATCCTTACCGGATGCCATCTGCCAATGTATCGCAAGCGTATGAAAACCCTGACGGAGAAAAGCTGAACGGATGCGTGTATTGTGCATTTTGCGAAGAATACGGTTGTGATTTTGGTGCAAAAGCGGACCCGATTATAACAGTGCTTGCAACTGCAAGAAAAACGGGGAACATGGAACTGCGTAACGAAGCAAATGTAACGGGGGTCAGCCATAATGGAAAACGTGCGACTGGCGTCATTTATGTGGATACGAGCACTGGACAAGAATACGAACAACCCGCTGATATTGTAGTACTTGCTGGATTTGTCTTTACGAATACAAAGTTACTCTTATTATCTAAAATCGGTGTTCCATACAATCCAGAAACGGGTAAAGGTATTATCGGTAAAAACTTTACCGGTCATTTCTCAAATCTCTCTACTTATATCGGGGCACGCGGATTCTTTGAAGATAAGAAATTTAACCTCTATATGGGAACGGGTGCGATGGGTGTTACCATTGATGATTTTTCAGGGGATCATGAAGATCATACAAATCTCGATTTCTTGCATGGTTTTGAAATCCACTTTAGTCAGTTAGGTTCAAGACCTATTTCTAATAATCAGGTACCAAAAGGAACGCCTACATGGGGTAAGGAGTTTAAGAAAAACTCATTGCATTATACGAATCGGAACTTGTTTATCACATCACAAACTGGATTTCTACCTAATAAGTACAGTTATTTAGATTTAGATCCAACCTATAAAGATGCACTTGGCAATCCACTCTTACGTGTAACTGTTAAATATATGGAAGAGGATATTGAGCGATCTAAATATGGGGTAGCCCGATGTGAAGAAATCATGAACAATATGGGCGCGGATATTGTTGATGTAGACGTAGTTCAAGACGACTTACAATTTGACCATAAGTTTTATACAGATCACTTTATAGGTGGTGTGATTATGGGTCCGAGTGCAGCAAATTCTGCGGTCAACACCTACTCGCAAATGTGGGATATGGAAAACTTATTTGTAGTTGGGGGCTCGTCTTTTCCGCACACGAGTAGTTACAATCCTACTGGAACAATTGGAGCTTTTGCCTATCGTGCTGCTGAAGGAATGATTACCTATTTGAAAACGGGTGGTTTACTGACCGAATTGAAGCAAGCAGAAAATGCATGATTATTAAAAAGTGAACTGTACCCCGAATCTTGAATTCAGGGTACAGTTCACTTTCACGTTAAAGAGACATTTTATTAAGTACGTTACCTTCTGTGCAAAGGATAGCAAGTTCACTCCTACCGTAATTACTCCAAATCCTATATAATGGTAATAGTAGATAGCAGATTCGTTTGATCTGTTGTGTTTTTTTAATATTGGTTACAATAGGAGGGGAAATTGTGGCGCGAAAAAGGTACAGCAATATGGATCCAAAGGCGACACCAAATACCTTGAAAGATCTAATTGGTTGGCAAAGAGAGCGAAGGGCAAAAGTGAAAGATGAAAGCTATAAAATCGGACAAGCTGAATTTAAACAACAAAAGATGCTCGCCAGCAAACACGATGAACTGACGATTACTTGGATTGGACATTCCACATTTCTTTTGCAAATCGCTGGTTTGACGATTATAACGGATCCTGTATGGGCAAAGCGAATGGGATTTAGCCCAAGACTTGAAGAACCGGGCCTCACTTTGGATGAACTTCCAACGATTGATGTTGTATTGCTATCGCACTCGCATTACGATCATTTGCATATCGGATCTTTGAAGAAACTTAAGGGCTCGCCCGTGGTGTTAGTACCAGTTGGGCTTGGACGCAAGATGCAAAAAGTTATGAAGGGGAAAGTCGTACACGAGTTCAAATGGTGGGACAAAATAATGATTGGTGCTGTCGAATTCCATTTTGTTCCTGCGCAGCACTGGACAAAGCGTACACTTACCGATACGAATACATCTCTTTGGGGCGGATGGGTGATTAAACAGATCACAGAATCCTCGCATGAGGACAGTCAAGAGGACGACACGATTTACTTTGCCGGGGATAGCGGTTATTTTACTGGATTTCAAGACATTGGGAATCGATTCCCTCATATATCCTATGCCCTTATGCCAATTGGTGCATATGAGCCGGAATGGTTCATGGGCATTCAGCATGTTACCCCGGAGGAAGCGTTGCAGGCTTTCGTTGATGTTGGTGCAAAGGTGTTTATTCCTATGCATTATGGGGCATATCGATTGGCTGACGACACAACAAAAGAAGCATTGGATCGGTTGTTGATGGAGTGGGAGAAGAGAGCATTCGAAAAAACTCGTCTACGATTGCTTAAGCACGGGGAGACCTTGTTGGCTGTTGCCGAAGAAAACGTACCATTGGTTTTTGAGTAACTTATTCAATTTATTAACATATCGGGACTTGCCTTCCTAAAGTACGCAGTTGGAAATATGGTAGGGGATAAATTCCTCAAGCATTTCTGATTGTGTATTTTTCTGTATACTGGAGGAAGATATGCTGTATATAACTGTATTTAAATAGTGCGCATGTATTCATCCAAAGGAGATATTAAAATGAAAATAGGAATAATAGGCACGGGTAATATTGCGAAGTATTTATTGGAAAACATAAATAAGAATCGAAAGTTAGAAGGTAAGATTGTTGCCCTATTTGGGAGAAATGAAAAAGTCGGACAGTTGTTAGCTGAACAGTACAATGCAGACTTTTTCACAGATTTCAAAATATTTATTAACTCGGAAATGGATATTGTTGTTGAAGCAGCAACAATTGGCGTCACGGTTCAATACATTAAAGAAGTTTTAGAAAGTAAAAAAGACGTCATCATAAGTAGCATTGGTGCCTTCAATGACAATGAATTCTTGAAGGAAATGAAAGAAACAGCTCAGTTGCATACCAAACATATCTACTTGCCGTCAGGAGCAATTGGTGGATTGGATCTTTTGCAATCTGCAAATTCATTAAACGGTCTTAAAGAAGTAAGCATTACTACAAGAAAGTCGCCAGAATCATTAGGTTTAGAAGGAGTTACTAAAGAACAGTTATTATTTGACGGATCTGCGCGGGACGCAATTGAAAAGTTTCCGCAGAACATGAATGTGGCCCTGTTACTCTCTATCGCAGGAATAGGTGCAGAGAAAACGAGGGTTCGAGTACTTGTAGATCCAACAATTGAACGTAATACACATACAATAGAAGCAGATGGTGATTTTGGGACTATGCTTCTGACAATAGAAAACAATCCGATGCCTGACAATCCAAAAACCAGTTATCTTGCAGCATTGAGCATATTATCTACATTGCAAAATAAAAACCAGTCAATTTCAATCGGAAGCTAAATGCTCTGCCCGATTGAAATAGCACAAAGAAGTCATGTTGGTCGTTCATCTAAATAACGATATAAAGTAGATTTGCTAATCCCTGTTTCTTCTTTAATATCAAAGAGTGTATAATTTTTGCTATCATACATAGCAAAAGCCCTTTGTAAATTGTCGTCTGATTTACGTGGTCTACCTATAGAAACTCCTTGTTGTTTGGCGGCTTGAAGTGTAAAAGTAGAAGAATGACTATGAAACATAGACTGAAGTTTCACGAAAAAGGCAACACTTTGAAGTAACGAAGCTTTCTGCAACGATTGACTCGTTAACTGTTCATCGAGGAAATGAATCGTAATTTGATCCCGTTCTGCAAGTCTTAAAATATCTGAAAGTTGCTGAAGAGAATCTGCTAATACGAGAAGATTTTGGACAAACAAATCGTCCCCTTTTTGAACGTTCATTAATAACTGCTCAAGGTCTGTTCTCTTTCTAGCTAGTCCGTGTTTCTCTATAACTAATGTATCTAAGTTAAGTTCTGTTAATTGTTGTGTGCATTTCTGATCCTCGACAATTGGGCGGATATAACCGTATCTCATTTACTCTCTCCTAACTTCCCAAAACCATTCCCTTTTGGGATTAAAAATGATATGATATCTACATTCTAACATTGGTATAGGGTTTTTGTAACCTTAGTCATCATGAGAGGGGAACAGTATGCATACTTTAAAACAAGAATGGTTTGGGAATACCCGTGCCGATATTTTAGCAGGTATCGTCGTTGGACTGGCACTCATTCCTGAAGCATTGGCTTTTGCGTTCATTATGGGGGTAGATCCACGTGTGGCTCTATATGCTTCCTTTACAATGGCAGTCGTTACTGCATTTGTTGGTGGACGAACTGGCTTAATATCAGCTGCGACAGGCGCGATGGCATTAGTGCTCGTCAGTTTAATGGCAAACCATGGTCTGCAATATGTACTTGCAGCAACAATCTTAACAGGGATTATACAGTTAATACTTGGAGGATTAGGTGTGGCGAATTTAATGCGCTTCATCCCGAACTCCGTCATGCTTGGATTTGTGAATGCGTTAGGAATCATGATATTTATAACGCAAATGCCTTATTTACTCGGGTCGACAAGTATGACCTATATATTTGCGATTGTAACATTAATATTAGTGTATGCAATTCCAAGATTTTTCACAGCTATTCCTGCACCACTCATTGCGATTGTCGTCATGACCAGTATTGCGCTTTTCAGTGGTGTAAAGTTACAAACGATAGGTGATCTTGGGACGATGCCGAATTCATTGCCGACGTTTTTCTTTCCAGATATTCCGCTAAACTTTGAGACACTTAAAATTATTTTTCCATATGCTTTAGCATTATCGATTGTTGGCCTATTGGAATCTCTTCTTACATCTCAAGTCTTAGATGATATGACGGATACATCTAGTAACAAAAACAAAGAAGCACGTGGTCAAGGAATCGCGAACTTTGTCACTGGATTTTTTGGCGGAATGGCAGGTTGTGCTTTAATTGGTCAATCAATCATTAACGTTAAATCCGGCGGTCGAGGACGATTATCAACATTTACAGCAGGTGCATTTCTTATGTTTTTAATTATCGTTTTAGGGGATATTGTTATAAAGATCCCGATGCCTGTACTTGTAGGTGTTATGATTATGGTAAGTGCGACAACATTTAATTGGGGTTCATTTAAATTTCTAAAACAAGCTCCTAAATCGGAATCACTCGTTATGCTGCTTACAGTTGCTATTATTTTATATACACATAATTTAGCGATTGGAGTTGTAGTGGGTGTGATATTGAGTGCGTTATTCTTTGTTGCAAAGATTTCCCGCGTAACTGTGGTGGATGATTCGGGAGTATATAGCGTAAGGGGACCTTTGTTTTTTGCATCAACGACTAGGTTTATAGAATCTTTTGATAACGTTACAGAAAATGCAATCGTTATTAATTTTGAAAACAGTCAATTGTGGGATGAATCCGCAGTTGGTGCAATATTTAAAGTGAAACAGAAGCTTGAGCAAAAAGGTGTAAATGTACAGATTCAAGGGTTAAATTCTTCGAGCAATCAATTATATCAGAAGTTAATATGAGGGAGGAATTGACATGAAGATTGCTGTAGCAATTGACGGTTCTGAAAATGCAACAAGGGCTGCAAAGCATGCTATTACACTTTCACAATACGTACCAGAAGCTCAATTAGATATCATATGCGTACTGGATTATGATAAAGCGAAAGAGGATCGCCTGTTCACCCAAAGTCCAGAAAGCTTATCCTTAAAACGGGAGAGAAAAGTGAATCCTGTTTTGGAATTAGCAAAAGCGGCTGGAGTGGAGACAAAGGTTACGATGTTAAAAGGTAATCCAAGTCAGGAAATTATAAAGTATGTAAATCAAGAGGGAATCGACCAACTCGTTATTGGAAGTCGCGGCTTAAGTACTTTTCAAGAGATGATACTTGGAAGCGTCAGTCATAAAGTAATGAAACATGTGAGTTGTCCAGTAACGATTGTGAAGTAATTGTCTTTTGTATGTCGGATTAGTGCTCATACACCCAGTTTTTTCGAGATAGTGGGTCATGTTTCCTTGGAAGTGACAGCTAAGCCATGTATATTTAAGTCATATGATTAGCTGAAAGTGTGGAGATTGTTTGACTAACTTACTATATTTCATTATCGTTGTTTCGTTTCTGGATACTTTTATCCAGCTTCCTATAATAACTCCTTTCGCGCTAAGTTTAGGCGCAACGCATTTATTGGCAGGTTCTATTGTCGCTATCTATTCGTTAAGCAATATGATTGGTAACGTTGTGGGTGGTCACTTGATTGACCGGTTTGGACGTAAAAAACTGCTGTTTACAGGTATGATTACAGTGTCCATCACATTGCTATTTTATCCGATTGCACAAACAGGAGAACAACTGCTTTTAATCCGATTTCTTCATGGTTTGTTTGGCGGTGTTTTGATTCCCGCGGCCTTTGCATATGTGGGAGATCATTCGAAAACCGGATCTAGAGGGAAGACGATGGCTTTAACGGGTGGCGCGATCGGTATTGCAGCGATTGTTGGACCTGCACTCGGAGGCGCTATGGCGGCCAATGGGAAAGTAGAATACGTCTTTTGGTTCGTTGCGATATTATTCTTAATATGTTCCGTTTTAATAAGTAAATTTGTAAAAGAATCGTTTGTGACAACCGAGAAAGGGAAATTTACTTTTACTCAATTTACTCCACTCCTTAAACATCCATTGATCATACAAGCATCTTTAGCAGCCTTTGCACTTATGATCAGTAATGGAACTTTGGCATTTGCTCTTCCTTTAAAAGTGAATGAAATGGGAATGTCCTCGGCTACGACAGGTATTTTACTTAGTACATACGGAGTGGTCGCTCTCATTATCTTTTTAACACCATTGAATCGTATATATGACCGATTTTCTTCTATTGGATTGGTTATTTTAGGAATCAGCTTTATTGGATTTGTGCATGTCATGCTGAACTTTGTGAATACGTATTGGATTATTCTTCTATTGATGTTGGTGTACGGAGTAGGGTTCGCCTTTATCTTCCCAGCAATGAATCGAATCGTTGCTGAGGCTTCAACGAAGATGGATCGTGGAAAGGCATATGGAATATTTTATGCGTTCTTCTCATTGGGCGCGGTAGTCGGATCTTTTGTTTCGGGAGCTACTTCTGAAATATTTGGTCTTCCATTTCTCTCAAGTGCTTTTACAATGTTATTGATTGCTTTAATTTTGTTCATTTCTTCAAGAAGAACACGCAAGAGTAATTGAAAGCTTACTAATTAAAAATGTCATATGTATTGTACTAAGGTGGACTCAATCGAGTTCACCTATTTAATTTGCAAAATCTTCAGATTTTCACTATTACTTTCATCTAATAAAAATACGGAAGTACGTGAAGGTTAGTATATAAAAGTATCATGATATTGAGCAACAAGAAGTGTTGAAGAAAATTTTGGCAGAAGGTCATGAAGTTACTACTCTCATTTGTTTACCAAAAATAGGGTAGGAAATACTAGTAGATATTGGCGATGAAACTTAAAAAACCACAATCAATATTGCCGTAGATATAATAGCACGAATAAAATCGGGTAGCAAATGGCCATAAAAGCTATGCTGAAACCCGCGAATTTATTTCCTTCTTTCCAGGTTGAATATGCTAATTTACATGTATAGTATATTAAATAAATGGAAATTAAGCCCACGGTAAAAATCAAACTAATCATTCCCGCCTTTTAAATAATTTATTCTGGTTTATCCTGTGCCCCAAGATTTTCAATCTTTATATCAAAAGTCACTTCAACTTCCGCATCTTTATATTTTTCTTCCCAATTATAATTTTTATATTCGTCAAGCGTCCAAAAATGGCGCCGTGCTTCCAAATACCACTCAAACGGTTCACTCTCAAATTCCTTTTGTGTTTTTTTGATAAGCTTCCTTGCATCATTTTCCAAACTTTCTTTGATGGACTTTTTAAGCTTATTTTGGTTACTTAAGTTAGTTGAATAATTTTCCAAACTAGGATTGGAGAATATTTGTAACTTTACAGGTATCATTACCTTAACTTTAGGAATGTCACTTTTTACGTTCATTTTCACTTTATTTGTTCCTTGCTTCATTATTTGGACAGCGATACGATATTCGTCTTGAATCGGATCGGGGAATGATTGAGCATAATAGTTTGCTACTGTTTTTCGTCTTAGTAGTAGTGCTGTTCTTGTTTCTGCTCCAGTTAACGTCCCAATCATTTTCCCTTTGTTAAAAACAGCTGATCCAATCATCTGCACTGGATCCCCGCCATGTTCTGGAACTTGGCCTGCCAAATAATCGGCTTCATTTTTTCGAAGTTCTTCCTGTTTTTCTGTTGTTGCATAGGCAGACAAAAAGAGTTGTCCCTCCTGCTGTTGGAAATAGCTATTCAAATCAGAGATAGGAACATAACCAGCGTCTTTCCATTCTTTTATAATGAAAGAATAATACTTATGAGGCCGTGTTTCTAGTTTCGGTTTGTTTTCCCTTATAAATGTACTAGCCTTTTCTTTCGTAATGATGATGTTGTTTGCAAGCCTCATTTCGGGACTAACTAAGGAGGAAGCAATGACATGGTGAAATAATTCTGTTTTAGCCAATTCCTCCCCAACGATAATTACTAGTAAATGGTCAAACGAGATCTTTCGAGCGACAACTACATTTGCAAGCTCTTTTGCCGATATGATGTCAGGTGCTGTAAATGTAACGATATCACTAGAAGGTTCATTTGGGGCATCTGCGATGTCAGATGTTCCAACTTGTGGATTCGCCATTTGAAAAGTTACATCAATCAAATTGTCTTCATTCTTATCAAGTCCGATCGCGACAACAAAACCTTGTTGTTCCAATTGGACTTTCCCCCAACATCCTGATAGGGGAAGAGTAAACAAGATGCTAACAATAGCCGTAATAAGGATACGGAATTTCATTCTTCAACGTCCTTTCCACTTGTCTATAATCCATAAAATAAATGGTAAGATGATCAATACTCCAGAACTGGTCTTAATGATAATATCTCGAAATAGTGCCATCGTAAAAATGTTTTCCGGTAATAAACTACTTATTAATATTAATCCAGTTACAGGAATTAATAACGACTCGAATTGCTTTATACATAAGGACGCTCCCAAAAATACTACGGCTAAATATAATAAAATGGCGAAACGAAAAACTGACCCGATAACCCAAAATATAAAAAACATACCTTCAATATGATTGATGTGAATTCCGATGTTAACCATTCTCGTTAATTCATGGTGAGGATATCCCATGTTTAATACAGAGGGATAATCGAAGACCATGATATAAACAATAATAAAAACAGCTACTGAGAACAACGAAATTCCAAAACCAGAAAAGGAAGCAATTTTAAAGCTTTTATATGAACGAACAAAAGGGAAAAAGGCCGTTAGTAAAATAATCTCCCCAACAATGGAACTATTTGTGACACTATTCATCACTAGTTTTCCTATTCCAGGTCCGAAAACGGGGAAGATACGAACCCAATTAAGTTCCTTCCAGGAGAGAAATATCAAAGTATACAATATAACTAAGAGTGCTGGAGTTATAAACCATGTTCCATTACTAATGGCGGAAAATCCCCGTTTGGCTATGTACAGACTACTTCCTAGGAGTAAAATCATTAATATGTAAACGGGTGTCTCCGGGTAAAAGTAGCTATTCGTAATTGAGATGTAATTTCGATTAATTAATATAATCTCTAAAAACACAATAGAAAATAAAACGAAAGAAAGAAATGAGCCTATATATTTCCCTGTAAGTTGTGTAAGAAGTTCGGTTAAGCCTTTTTCATGTTTTTTAAGTAATGATAATAAGACTAAAAAAGGGATTCCAATTGTTATTGCGTAGAAAAAAGGAATCATCCAAGCTGCAACGTTTCCCACTTTATAAAGTAAAGATGGGGTTGTATATGTAAGCTTCATTCCGATTGTAAGCCAGATGATGGCGAAGAATTCCCTAGTTCCAATTTTTTCGTCTGCATTGTTAATCACGGTCGGCATCCCCTTTTGGCCTAGGCTTTCTAACTTTATCTTTAGGTGACATTGATAATGGACGGAGCCACTGTTTCCAAATAATTGGTCTTCCTAATGTATCCTTAGATGAAGGATAGTATGGTGTGAGTGGAGCGAAAAAAGGAACGCCAAAAGACTTATGCGATACAAGGTAGGCAACTAAAATTGCCAAAGCTATAGAAAATCCAAAAACACCTAGAAAACCAGCTGAAAACAACAAAATAAAGCGAAGCATTCTTATTGAAATATTTAATTGTATATCTGGAATTGCAAATGATGCCAGTCCAGTGATTGCAACAATGACTACAAGAATTGGGCTGATGATATTTGCTTGTACGGCGGCTTGTCCAAGAATTAGTGCACCTACGATACCAATTGTTGGACCGAGTACTGTTGGCACTCGGGTGCCTGCCTCGCGTAATATTTCAAATGAAACCTCCATAATAAGGATTTCTATAATGATGGGGAAAGGATTTCTCTCCCTTGTTGCTGCAATTGAAAGCATTAAATCAGTTGGAATCATTCCTGGATGGAATGTTGTTGTTGCAATGTATATTCCGGGAAGTAAAAGTGCAATAAGCAATGAAGTAAGTCGGATTATTCGTAGGAAATTTCCATAAGGCATACGTAAATATTGATCTTCAACCGTGTGGAAAAGAGACCAAAACGTAATCGGCGCAATTAACGAAACAGGGGCATTGTCCATTAATAAAATGACATGGCCTTCTAATAGAAAAGAAGCAGTTCTGTCTGGTCGTTCTGTCAACAAACTAGAAGGGAAAAGGGAATAAGGGCTTTTATCAAGATATTGTTCTACTTGAGCAAGACTAAGTACCGCATCGGTTTCTATCTTTTCAATCCTATCTTTTACGTTTTTTACAATCGATTCATCGGCAACATCCTTCAAATACATAACTGAAATATCCCTTGGATTGCCTTTACCAATTGTTATTGTTTCACAAATTAAACCTGGGTTTTTAAGTATTCTTCTTAATAAAGAACGATTCATAGCGGCCGATTCATTGAACGCAACTTTCGGACCTACAAGATCCGTTTCATTTGTAGGTATAGATAATGCACGATTTTCAAATCCAGCTGTTTCCACAGAGATAGCTGATTTCTCATTTTCAATGAATAGAATTGTATTTCCATTTACTAAGTCGGCAGCAACGTCTTGAAAAGTTGTGATTTCTTTTGCGTCTGCCGTTGTTAGAACACTTGTCAATATTGTGAAGACAAAGTCACGTTTCTTGTTTTGTCTATCCGATTTTTCCAGTAAAGGTTTGATGATATGTGAGTCAATAATGTTTGTATCAATGGTTCCCTCAATAAACAAAACTGCAACATTTTTATTGTAATGTGGCAAGTATAATTGTCTTATTTTCAATGCATTATTTTCAGGAAATGAAAATACTTCTTTCATTTTATTTACATTGAAATGAAGATCTACTTCGATAATATCCTTCGTTTTTTCCTCGGCGTTTAGGACTTCTTTTCCTTTTATTAAATCTTCCTTACCTCCAGAATTGAACATTATTGGACCCCCAAAATAGTTGTGTTAATTATGCTAGTATGTCCACTTGAATAGTTACCAAGACAAAGCGTCAATTTTTTTACATATTTAATGCATGCCCGAACTAAAATTATTTCATTTATAGTCTTCCCTAATAACATTTACTTATAATAAAATAGATGTCCTGATTAGTGGAAAAGAAGAGTCGCTTTTTCATTTTGTTTTCAGAAAAACACAAACCAGTGTACCAATAGTAAAATGACGATAAATTGACACTATCCTTGGGGTGTAATACGCTGAAATATACATAAGCAAAATGTATTTGCATTTCTATAATTGAAGATCAAGAATGCTTAAATTCAATGAAACTATAAGAAGATAGGGAGGAAAGACTTTGAGAATGACATTATTTGGAGCGACAGGAAGAGTGGGCAAGGAAGTCTTGAAGAAAGCACTGGCAGAGGGGCATGAAGTTACAGCTCTCGTTCGGTCACCGGAAAAGATCGAAGTACATAATCAGTTAACGATACTTCAAGGAGATGTACGTGATGAAACAGCTGTAATGACGGCTATTTTAGGTACGGATGTTGTATTCAGTGCACTAGGAACAGACAAAACAACAACATTAACGGAAGCAGTTCCAAACATCATTCAAGCGATGAAAGATACGGGGATTCGCCGTATCGTTACGATTGGAACAGCTGGGATATTACAAAGTAGAAGCGAACCGGATAAGTTGCGTTATGAAGCGGGAGACTCTAATCGTCGACTTACGTTTGCTGCAGAAGAGCATCATAAAGTTTTTCAGCTACTAGAGCATTCGGAACTCGATTGGACAATCGTTTGTCCAACGTATTTGCCTGATGGTGCTGCACAAGGCAACTACCGTGTCGAAAAAGACTTTTTACCGTTAGAAGGCAAAGAAATCACAGTGGGAGATACAGCTTCATTTGCATATGAAGAATTAATTTCATGCAATTATCATAGTTCACGGGTAGGTATTTCTTATTGATGTTACCGAAAATTATATTCTGAAACAGCATTAAAAAGCATGCAACGGATGAAAAGCCCGCTGAATGCTTTGTTTTATGAAAATTTATTGATCATATCCCGCCCGTTGTCTTTTGGATAGGACTTATATAATTGGCTCGCCAATCGAATCGGGTCTCCGAAGAAATACCGTTCGTATTGTGTTTGTCTTGTGCCGAAGGAACTCATTGTAAGATCCCATGCGAGTCTGAATATCTTTACGCGGTCTTCTGCTGTTTTGGTAGCTCCTTGCAAATACCTCACTAGGTCTGGACCAATATCGGATTGAAAGTCCTTTTCCGTAGGTAACATGACCAAACCACTTGCTCCAATGAGCTGGATGATTTCACTGAATCGTGGATATATTTCCGGATAGATATTACTAGCAACCTGCAAAGGAATTATACTGGGCCGCATGTATCCCCATGAATCCTCTGCCGCGTCATACTCGGATTTATCCAAAAGCGCCTTCATCGTTTCTATCCCTATAATAATTTCGGATATTTTTTGTTGGATATGTAGGTACTCACTCACGTTAATCGTTTGTACCATTGCTTCAGCAACACTTAGCATAAACTCTGTTTTGACGATTTGTCTAATGATCACTTGATGATAGGCGAAGGGATGAAAGGAACTTACTGAAAAGAAATCTGCTGCAACTTCAGCATTATGATGAAAGAACACCCGATTCCATGGGACAAGTACATTATCAAAAACTACCATGGAGTCCATCTCTTCAAATCTTGAACTAAGTGGGTAATTAAAGGAAGAATCTCCACCTACAAAGGATTCTCGGCAAATGAAACGCAAGCCCTTTGTATTCGAAGGAATTGCGAATGCAAACGCCTCTTCGTTTGGACAAGAAAACCTTGGGGTACTAAACACTAGAACTTCATCTGTTAATCCGCCTTGAGTAGCCAAAAGCCGAGCCCCTTTAATAAGGAGTCCTTCATTTGTTTGCCCAATAATCTTAGCGGAAATGGGTTCTTCTGACGATTCAAAGTAAGCTTGTGAACGATTCACCTGAGGCGTAATAAATGTATGTGTGAAAGATAAGTCCTTATCCCTTGCCATTTCATAAAGGGATTGAATATGTTCGGGAAAACAATTTTCTTTCCCATTTAAATGCGAATTGGAGCTGGCAAAGCTCATGATTACAGTGTTTAGATAATCAGGACTTCTGCCTAGTAACCCACATGTTTGTCGTGCCCAATGTTCAATCATAATCCGTCTCTTCCTTAAATCCACTTTCGTTTTTGGTTGTAAATAGGAAAGGCCTACTTGCTCTTTGTTTGTTGGTGATATATAGGTCATCTCTTTTTTCATCGAGGGCGACATTTGGAAATCATAGAGTTCTGCTTTTGTTTTAAGAAGCCCCTTAAAGACTGCATTCTTTGAAAGGGGTCCATTTACTTTGGCGCCATCTAGCCAAATCTCAGTATTAAGTTGATCTATGCGATCAATGTATTCACTACCATTTATAGCTCCCACATCATTCCTCCTAAATCTTACGGTTCTATAGTATATTAAGATTCACTTGGATATGATAAAAAGATGTGGGTACAGGGATGATTTTGAACGGAAAAGTATGAACAATTATTGATTGAAAAACATTAATAGAACGGGAGTTATAATATATGCCTAATGAAAAAGAAGGACTAAAGCCGTTTATTTCCTTAATACTTTCAACGAAAATACCGAAAGCTGCTTTAATAGTGGGTTTGCTTACAAGTATAATTACGACATTAGCAGGGCTTGTTGTACCATTATTAACAAAGAATTTAGTAGACGGGTTCTCGATAGCTTCTATTAGTGTCCCACTAATCATTGCGATTGGAGTAGCGTTCATTGTCCAGGCGATTGTGAGTGGTATCTCTCTGTATTTACTTACTGCGGTAGGTCAAAGAGTTGTTGCGAGCCTACGTGAACGCATGTGGCAGAAACTCGTACGATTGCCAGTTAGCTACTACGATAAGAACTCTAGTGGGGAAACGGTGAGCCGGGTCATCAACGATACAAGTATCGTAAGGGATTTAATATCAGAGCATTTTCCACGATTCGTAACTGGAATCATTTCCATAATCGGTGCAGTGACATTGTTGCTCATAATGGATTGGAAGATGACGCTATTGATGCTCGTAGCCGTTCCGATTATATTACTTGTGATGATTCCACTTGGTAAGCAAATGGTGAAAATATCGCGAGGATTACAAGATGCGACCGCAATTTTCACAGGTGATATTCAGCAAACTTTAGGTGAAATTCGTTTGATGAAAGCATCAACAGCTGAACAAAATGAAGAAGAAAACGGAATATCTGGAATTCAAAAGTTGCTTGGATTCGGCTTGAAAGAAGCGCGAATTATAGCTTTGATTGCTCCTATTATGCAATTCGTCGTCATGCTCGTTATAGTGTCGATTATTGGTTATGGGGGTATGCGCGTTGCCAGTGGCGCAATGTCTACAGGTACACTCGTCGCATTTTTGCTTTATTTATTCCAAATCATCATGCCTATAACTACTTTTGCAATGTTCTTCACACAATTACAGAAAGCTAAAGGAGCGACAGAGCGTATAATCGGCATATTGGATCTTCCCCTAGAAGAAGGACAAGATGGATTGGAAATGGATATTACAAATGAAACAATTCGAGTTTCAGATGTATCCTTTGCTTATAGCGAAGGGGAACCTGTTCTAAAGAATGTTTCATTCGAAGCCCTTCCTGGTAAAATGATTGCTTTTGTAGGGCCTAGTGGCGGTGGTAAAACAACTATTTTCGGTTTATTTGAGCGATTTTACGAACCGACTGAAGGGGCAATTTTTATTGGCGACACTCCGATTACAGACTTATCCGTTGAATCTTGGCGGAGCCAAATCGGTTATGTTTCACAAGAAAGCGCCATGATGGCTGGAACCATTCGTGAGAATTTATGCTATGGATTGAAAAAAGAAGAGAACGTTACAGAAGAACGATTATGGGAAGTTGCCAAAATGGCATATGCTGATGAATTTATTAAGGAGTTTGCGGAAGGACTGGACACAGAGGTCGGCGAGCGTGGTGTTAAGCTATCTGGTGGTCAAAGGCAGCGAATTGCGATTGCACGTGCCTTTTTACGTGATCCTAAGTTGCTTATGATGGATGAAGCTACAGCAAGTCTTGACAGTCAATCTGAAAGTGTCGTTCAACAAGCGTTGTCCCGATTAATGAAAGGGCGCACCACATTGGTCATTGCGCACCGACTGTCTACCATTGTCGATGCGGACAACATCCTATTTATTGAAAATGGGCAAGTAACAGGGAGCGGAACACATCAGGAATTGATAAACTCACATTCACTTTACAGAGAATTTGCTGAACAACAATTGGCATAGTATTCATGAATGGGGATTGGGGCTAAGTTTAGTCTTATCCAGTCCTTGTTAAATAGGTTTACGAGTATCCACGTTACTTTCCGTTCCAGGCGGACGCGTTCTGCGGGGCGGGCGGTAAGCCTCCTCGGTCGCTTCGCTCCACTGCGGGGTCTTACCTGTCCCGCTGATCCCGCCAGGGTCGCCTTTAGCCGCGGGCCCACACGAGGTGGGTCATGCAGTCGTTACGACAGGACGTCGTGATTTTAGACTGCCTTGCACTCCAAGCAACTTAGATTGCATATTGAAACGTTCTGGAATAATCTTCAACACAGAATACTTATTCTAGTTAATTGCTACATACCCTGACTTTTCAACCAAGAGCTGACCTTGTTCTGACAGGATCCAGTTAATAAATTTCTGTACGTTTTCATTTTTTGTTCCCGTAGTAACGATGTAAAATTCAGATGTTAAAGGATATGCATCAGAGCGGATGGTTTCTTTTGTAGGCGCCACACCGTCTATTTCTAGTAATTTTATTTGATCATTCTGTATCATCTCCGTGGAATAAAACCGGAATGTGTACCCAAGCGCATTTTTATAGTTTCTATATTGTGAAACTTCATTAATAATTCCACCCATACCACTTGAAATATTCTCGTGAGGAGCTTTCATGATTGGTGTTTCACCCATGACCTTCTCTAAAGCAGTTTGACTGCCGCTATCTGCCGGCCGCTGAAAAGCTCGGATTGAATCATTTGCACCACCAACCTCATTCCAATTAGTCACTTTTCCAGAATAAATGTCTTGTATATCAGCGAACTTTAGTCCGTTCACTGTATTCTTTTGATTTACAAAGAAAACAAAAGCTTCACGACCAATGGGGATCATGTTCAATTCAACGCCTTTTTGTTGGGCGATTTTTAACTGTGAATTAGACGGTGCAGCAACAAATATCATGTCTACTTTTCCAGCAAACAGATTACTATACGCATCAGGGGTTGTATTCACCATAACCTCGCTATCAAAAGGAGTGTATTCCTGTTCCGGATAGGTGGCTTGCACGAATGCGGAGTAGAGAGGATATAGCGCAGTTGCACCGTCCATTCTCGGTAAATCATCGCTTAAACGTAACGTTGATGGTTCATCTAAAGTGGCTATACGGGCATTCTTCGAAAAGGGAGTATATTCATAGACATAGACTTCAGTATTCATCGTTGGAATGTTGTTCTTATACGCATGCTGGATTGGTGAAATCATACCAATCAGTATAGCTGTAATTGCAATGCTTATAAAAACAATCTTACGCCTCTTCGTTTGGAAGAAATGGAATAAGAGGAGTACAAACCAACTATACAATGTAATAGCGATTATAATAATTACCGGCACATACTCGACGTAACCGGACAATGCTGAAAATAAGAGAGCAATAGCAGTGAAGAAGGACATTCCAATCAATATAAAAATGGCATACATAATAGCTGTGAGCGTTGAATACTTCCTCATTTATACTTCCCCTTTCAAAACTTTGATCATTCGTCCTAAATTCAGTATACTCGAACTTCTCATTATATAGGAGAGCTTATAAAATGAATGAAAAGTATTTTATTTGTGTATCATCATAAATTCGGTGTCATTATCGTATATAGATAGAGACTAAACTAGAAGGATGGTATGTTGACGAATACTTGGCTGATTGGGTTTTTAGCTACTTTTATTGGGGTGGGAATAGGTGGTGGGATTGCTTATTTTATTAACGGATTTAGTAGAAGCATCGGGACAATCTATGCAGTATGTACAGGACTTATTTTAGGTTTAATTAGTTTTGAAATTGCACCTGAGGCAATTCAAATGGGTAATTGGGGTATTTTTTCAATAGGTTTTTTTCTAGGCATAGTACTGTTTAAACTTTTACATATAGGAATTCAGAAAAAATCCATGAGTTTAAATAAATCCCATACATCGATGTATTATTTGGCGATTGTATTCTCGCTTCATAATTTGCCGATGGGTGTCGTTATTGGATCTCTAGAACTCTCTGATGCTGGGCAATCTTTATTAAAAGTCATAATCCTTCACAATATTCCAGAAGGTATGATCCTATTTGTACCACTATTTTTAGCGGGTTCTGGAATGATAAAGATGCTCTTCATATCTTTTCTTGTTTCTTCTCCAGTTGCGATTGGAGCCCTTTTGGGGGAAGTCATGCATTTGAGCAATGATTTGCTGTGGGCATTTTTAATGAGCTTGGTTGTAGGAATGATTTATATGGTGACAATGAAAGAAATTCTCCCCCAATCCATTCGACATTCTTCCAATAGATACAGCGTTGTAGTTGCCGTGATTACGTTCTTTCTAATGGGTAGTTATATGCTTTATTTTAAATAAGATAACCGGCTACATAGTTGGAATAGAGTACGTGTGTTAAGTGGAAGCGTGATTGTATTTCATGTTTGCTCCTAGCACAAGTACTCTTTTTTATGTTTTTAGAATAAAAGAACATATCTTCAGTTTCTAATTATTTGAAGAATAAAGCCGATATTAAGGAGATAAAATGGAGAATTCGTAATCTATTATTCTACATAATAATAGTGAAAGCGAGTCGAACAAGGAGGAAGAAAAGTGACAATTGCTAGAAAGTTATATACGGGTTTTGGAGTTATCCTAATAATCATCCTGTTATCTTCAACATGGAATTATTATGAATTAAATGAAATTGAGAAGGACTATAAAGAGATGATTGAATATCGAGTTGCACAAGCGATGCAAGCGAATGCTGTGGAAAGGGAAAGTGCATTGCAAGGCCTATATATCCGTTCTTATTTACTGCAAGGAAATAAGGAAGATTTGACTACATTTGATGGTCACTATGAAAAAATGCAAAAGGCTATTACTGTACTTCAAAACATGGTCAATTCAGGAGAAATGAAAGGTTATCTCGAGAAGACCACGGATAAGTCTCAGGAATACAGAGTATTGGTTGACCGAGTTATACTGTTAAAAGATGCAAATGACATGAAAGCTGCAATGGTATTGTTGGAAAATGAAATGGCAACCGTGAATAAAGAAATTCGTGAAAATGTAGACATGATGGTAAGTTATCAGTACGAACAACTAGAAATCGCTCTTGCTAAAGCGGAAAATACTGCTTCTTCAGCAAAGCTTGGCTTAATAATTGCCAGTGTAGTTGCTTTGATTTTAGGTGGAGCGATAGCCACGTATATTACTCGACTTATTTCAAGACCACTTCGCCGAATAACTATTGAATCTGCAGTCATCGCTTCAGGTGATTTGACTGGACAAGATGTTGTAGTCAATACGAAAGATGAACTTCATGATTTAGCTGTTACGTTCAATGAAATGAAGCATAATCTTCGTAAATTGATTGGCGATGTCAATGACAATGCACTTCATTTAACAGCTTCGGCGGAGGAACTCTCTGCAAGCACGAATGAGGTCGCCTATTCTTCAGAAGAGATTTCAAAATCAATTGAAGCCATCTCTATTGGTTCACAAACATCTGCAGCTTCTGCAAGTGAAAGTTCTCTTGCAATGGAAGAAACTGCATCTGGCGTACAACGGATTGCTGAATCCACGTCGGAATTGCATTCAAGTGCAGAAATGACAATGAATATTGGATACGCAAGCGAAAAAACGATGGAAACAGCTAAACAACAAATGGCTGTCATTCATAATTCATCTACCCAGACGAATGTCATGATCAAGAGACTGAGCGAACAGTCTGCTGAAATCGAACACATTACAAGTGTAATTACAGGTATTGCAGAACAGACAAACCTTCTTGCTCTCAATGCCGCAATTGAGGCTGCACGAGCGGGCGAGCATGGAAAAGGATTTGCGGTTGTCGCAGATGAAGTGCGAAAACTTGCCGAGGAATCCAGAACTTCTGCAAGCCAAATTACGAAATTGACTCTTGCAATACAGACAGATACAAAAGATGTTGAGTCTTCTGTCCAGGAAAGTTTAACGAATGCCTCACATGGTGTTGAAGTTATTGAGGAAGCTGGAAAATCATTTTTGTCAATAATTGAAGCGATACAGAAAATGAGTGGTCAGATTGAAGAAATATCAGCTGCTACTGAAGAAATATCAGCGAGTGCGGAAGAAGTGTCTTCATCCGTTACAGAAATTGCAGGTCACGCCAGCAACGCATCGGAACAAACAGAGCAGACCTCTGCTGCTATGGAAGAACAAATGGCAACAATTGAAGAAATCAATGCTGTTGCAAGAGATTTAAGTGAAAAAGCAATAAACTTACAAGAAATGATTCAAGAATTTAAAGTGTAAATTGTATGTAAACAGAAAAGAGGACATCGGAATAATTTCGATGTCCTCTTTTTTTGTTTTCTTTATTAAACGTTCTATTGCTTATAATTCCAAATATAGTTGTCAAAGCTAGTAACTATAAAAACATAAGAGGGTTTTCATATGAATCGTGTCGGTTCTATTAGCATTTTACACGTTATTTTTCTATCAATGACGATGATTGGTTTAAAAAACCACGTAACAATCATACCGTCCGTATTAAAAGGAGCGGGAAGAGATGGTTGGATCTCAATTCTTTTGGCTGCATTAATTACCTTTCCGTGGATATTTCTATTAGTTTACATCCATACTAAATCCAATCGAGAACCTCTTATGGATTGGGTGGAAATAAAGATTGGGAAAACTGTTACGGCTATTGTGCGTTATACAATAGTAATTGTATTAATCGTTTTAGCCGCATTCACAATGGCGGAGACTTTGCAATGGATTTCGGCAATGTTTTTACCTACGACACCTATTCCCCTAATGTTAATCGTGTATACCATTGTATGCATCTTACTTGTTTCAACAAACTTACAAACAATCGCTATGGTGAACGTATTCGTACTTTTTTGGGTGACAGTACTTGGTTTTTTTATTGCGTTTACAAATATGCAAGTGAAAAATTACGAGTTGCTTCGGCCATTTTTTGAACATGGCCTTCAACCTGTTCTTAAATCAGCAGTTTTTCCTGCGTCTGGATTTGTAGAAATTTTATTGTTCCTTTTTATTCAACAAAAAGTTAAGGACAGCTTTCGATGGTATCATTTTGCAGTCATGCTTTTTATTTTAATGGGTTTGACATTGGGCCCTACAATTGGAGCAATTACAGAGTTTGGTCCCATTGAAGCAACCAAACTAAGATACCCTGCCTATGAGGAATGGGGTCTTGGGTCGCTTGGAGCTTATATTCAGCATTTCGATTTTTTATCGATTTATCAATGGTTAACGGGCGGCTTAATAAGGGTGGGACTCTTATTGTATATAGCGGCAGATTTATTGAAGATGACAGGTGACAGACAACGTATTGCTCGAATACTTGGACCTGTATTTTTCTTTGCAACTTTGTCCTTATTTCTTCTGAAGGACCATGTTTTTACTCTGATTAAGGGAGATTATTTATTGGTTGGAAACTTTGTGTTTATGTTTTTGTTATCCCTGTTTTTAGGACTCATTGCCCTTATTTCAGGAAAAAAATCTAAGAAGGTATAGTGAAAAAATGATGCGGAAAATGGTGAATAGATATGCAGTCTGCTGAAAAAGAATTGGATATCAGCACCTTTAAAAGTATATTTCAAAAATCTGCAGATGTTCAGTTTCAGGAATATACATTCAACGACCATAAAATTACGTTTATCACATGTGATGCAATGGTTGACTCACAGCTCTTAAATGAAGTTGTTGTAAAACGTGTCTCCATTTTTATGGATGATTTGAAGGATACCTCTATTGACCAGGATAATCTTACTCAGTTACATCTTCCGAGTTTTCAACAAGTTAAAGCGAAAAAAGATGCCATATCACTCGTTTACACTGGACATGTGCTCCTCTATTTTGAGGATGTAGAAATCTTGATATCGAGTAATATAGCAAGAAAGCCAAATAGAAGTCCTGAAGAAACAAAAATAGGTCCTCCCATAAAAGGACCTAGAGATAACTTCATTGAAGATATTTCCGTAAATATTGCTTTAATTCGAAAGAGATTGCCAACCAATTCTTTATGTGTGGAGAAGTTCGAATTGGGTAAACGCTCAAAAACGAAGGTCGCTCTTTTATACTTTGATGATATTGCGAGTAAAGAAATATTGTATGCCATAAAAAAACAACTTAAAAAAGTAGATACAGACATTGTTTTAAGTGGAGATTCATTGATGGAAGTAGTGAATAAAAGTGATAAGTTATTCCCGAGAAATGATTATACTGGGAGGCCGGACAAGGCGGTTCAATCAATTGTTAAAGGACGTTTTCTCATATTGGTGGATGGTGTAGCGTATGCGATTATTACACCAGTTAATTTGTTTTTATTGTTAAAAGCGGGAGAAGATCTAGAAACTTCAGTTATTTACAGTTCGTTGGAAAGATTATTGCGTTTACTTGGTATGGCAATTGGTATACTTTTGCCGGCATTTTGGCTTGCTTTGACAACGTTTCATCAAGACCAACTGCCTTATCAATTATTAGCGACAGTTGTACAAGCGAATACTGGTTTGCCATTGCCCTCTGCGCTAGAAATGATACTTATGGTCGTTATGTTTGAGTTGTTTCGCGAATCGGGCTTACGTCTACCGTCTGCCCTCGGAGGCACAATCGGTGTAGTAGGTGGGCTGATTATTGGCGATGCTGCGATAAGGGCTGGAATTACAAGTCCGGCAATGATCGTCATCATTGCAACTTCAACGATTGCGACATTTACACTTGTGAATCAGACGCTAGTGACCGCGGTAAGTGTAATGCGTATTTGTTTCATTTTTCTAACTGCATTTCTAGGATTATTCGGATTCTATATGTCCTTCTTCTTGATGGTTCTATATTTATCAAATATTCGAGTGTTTGGTGTTCCGTATATTAATACTTCAGCGGATTTAAGCTGGGATACAATAAAGAAAAGCTTTTTGCGTCTACCACCGGAAGCCTATAAAGAGCGACCCAATGAAATAAATCCAATCGATAAAACTCGAACTAGTGAGGGAAAAAATGAAAAATAAAAGGTTTTTTTTACTATTGTTTCTCACGTTACTGTTAACGGGTTGTTGGGATAGTAAAGAGCCCGAACGTATGCTCTATGTCAATGCGCTCGGTGTGGATTTCAAGGATGAACAATATGAGGTATATGCACAAATAATTAGTTTTGCCAATGTCGCTAAAACAGAATTGCCCACAACAGACCAACCTCAGGCCGAAGTTGGCTACTCTAAAGGGAAATCATTAAATGAAGCTGTTATAAATTTGTATCATTCAATGGACCAAACCGTATTTTGGGGTCATTTTTCTTATGTAGTCATATCCGAAGAAGCAATGAACAACATGAAATTTAGTCCGGTAATTGACAGTCTTGTCCGTTATAGAGAAACGCGCTATCAAATTTGGGTGTATGTTACAAAAGACTCCGTGCAAGATGTTCTATTGGTCAGGCCAGTCCTAAATAGGGCCATCACTTTGTCCAACTTGAATGATCCTGAAGCCGGTTATTCGCAGGAATCTTATATAAAGCCGATGAATTTCCGTGAAGTAATTATTGACATGGATGAACCAGGACATGAAGCATTGATTCCTTTGATAAGCATTGAAGGAAATTGGAAATCGAATAAAGAGATGATTGACGCTCCAGTTTTGTCAGGAGTAGGCGTGGTGACACCTAACGGTTTTAAAGGATACATCGAAGGGGATAAAGCGAGAGGACTTCAGTGGATGACGAATGATACAGAAAGAGGCCAGGTTACATTTAAAACGAATGACGATTCATATACAACGACGATTATTGAAAAAATGAAGGTGAACATACAACCGATAGTGGAAAGCAGTACGATTCGATTTGATGTAGCTGTAGATATGGAAGTAACTCTAGATGTCGTTGAAGGAAAAGTGACGGCTGATGATGTTGAAAAGGGTGTGAAAAAAGAAGTTGAAAATCAAATTAAAGCTACTTTTGAAGAAGCGATAAAAATGGATGTTGATGTTTATCGTTTCTCTGAGCAACTGTATCGAAAAAACGTGAACGCATGGAAAAAACACCAAAAGGATGGCAAAATAGAATTAAACGAAGATTCGATTCGTAATCTGACCGTGCATATTAGTCAGCTTAAATCGGACAGGAAATCATTTAAAGAAACAATTGAAAAAGAGTAGCTACTGCATAATGCAACTATATGGTAAACAAAAAGATGCCGTCTTTCACTTTCAAAAACGGCATCTTTTTGTTCATAATTCTGTGTGCTTTCCGAAAGTTTAGTCTTCTTATTAAGTCTAAAGTATGGTAATATTCAGAATAAGGAAGGTTCTATAAATAGAGATGAATGCTAATTGTGCATTATTTTAAGGGGGAAAAGAATATATGACTACTACAGATGATAATAGATTTGCCAACTATCCACAACAGCCACACGGCGGTAAATTAATAGATAAAGTATTGACGGGTATAGAGCGGGAAGAGGAACTGGTGAGAGCAAGGCAACTGCCTACAATTATGGTAGATATGGAAGCGGTTATCACACTTGAAATGATTGCGACGGGAGTTTTATCGCCGAATGAAGGCTTTATGAATGAAATTGACTATAAATCGGTGCTTACAAAAGGCCGATTGGATAATGGATTAATATGGCCGGCACCACTCAGTTTTGCCCCAATTGGAAATCGTAATAAAGAAGTTGTTCAAACATTATCGATTGGCGATGAAGTGACACTTGCCGATGAAAAAAACAATCCTGTTGCGATTCTCCAAATAGAAGACATTTTTGAATACGATAAAGACTATCGTGCGTCTCATCTATTTGGTACGACAGACCGAAATCATCCAGGCGTAGATGCTGTTTTTAGACGAATGGGTGATACTGCTTTAGGTGGACCTATTAAACTGTTACAACGAGTAGATTGGGGGCCATTTGAAAAACTGAGATTGGAGCCTAAAGATACTTGGCATGATTTTTACGAGGTCAAGAAGTTTCGATCTACAGCAGGTTTTATTACAGGGGCTAATCCTTTACATCGAGGACATGAATACATTCATAAAAATGCATTGGAGGAAATCGACGGTTTACTTCTGCAACCCCTAGTTGAAATGGCTAAGCGAGAGTATACGCGTCATGAATTCCGAATGCTTTCCTATAGGGCTGTTTTAGATACGTATTATCCAAAGGGTCGCTCCATTTTAGCGCCGCTTAGAGTAACATATATTTTTGCAGGACCCCGTGAAACTGTTTTACATGCTTTAATCATGAAGAATTATGGTTGTACTCATGCACTTATTGGTCGGGATCATGCGGGAATTGGGGAGTATTACGATAAGTACGCAAGTCATAGTATATTCGACGAGTTTGATCCAGTAGAGCTTGGGATAGACGTTCGTTTATATCATGAGGTCTTCTATTGTACGCGTTGCGATAGCCCAGCTACCGGTCAATCATGTCCACACGACGAGCGTTTTAGAATAAATATTTCTGGAACAGGTATCCGAGAATTGTTGCGTCATGGTATTATGCCGCCGAAAGAAATTGTTCGACCCGAATCGGCTCGAATCGCTATGCAAGGAGTACAACCTAAAGGATTAGACGAAAGCGGAAATGCGGTTTTACCTGTAGGGAAAACAATTAAAAGTATCTTCCCATTTTACTTGGAAAGAACGAGGCTTGGTGGCGGAAAACGTCTGACACCGATTACTGTTGAAGAGCTGACCAATCAAGATCTAGAGGCAGCCAACTTAGATGTTCGTTCCAATGCGGGTCGCATTTATACAGACATTTTTGACGAGTACACAAGTGTTGGCGATACCAATCGTAATTTACAGCCTGAATGGATAACAGACGCTCGGGAATCCTTAAAGGTACAGCAGAAAATGGTTATTCAGGATTTGGAAGAAAAAGTAGAGCAAGCTCCAGATACCGCTTCAGATGAATTTATGTATCAAGACAAGCAAGAGTCTCTGCGAGAACTTGAGATTGCTAAAAAGATTCTTACAGAAATTCCGAAAGTACTTCATGCGGACCAAGTACAGGAACGGACTTGGAATATACTTCCGTATAGTCGATATCGCGGCAGCGATGAACCGAAAGACGATACTTCTGGAAACAGTGAAAAATAACTAAAAGAGTGTTGCGCCTGTCAATTGATTTTGGATTGACAGGCTATTTGTGTTTGAATCGACTTTTTAATAGTTCAATAGGACTGTTGAAGTTGAACCTGATTCGTGTAAGATTGTTATATAAGGAAGAATAATAAGACTAAAGTAGATTCCGAGGGTACTGTTTTAAGAAAATGAAACGATTAAATGATATAAGAAGGATGTAGATTCGTAATGGCTATCTTTTCAAGAAAGTTCAAGGCTAAAGAGGGGTTATCTATTCAATTCTCGGATACCGTTCTGGGTGAAATTGATGTTGAAAAGTTTCCCGAAGTTCAAAAACAACTCGCTATGATTCATTTAACAGAAAAGGACTTAGCGACGCTTAAACAGTTGAAACCTTATATGGAACCTATGATTGCAAAAGGAGTGGACTCCTTTTACAAAGCTATTGAGGTAGAGGCTTCTCTTATGAAAATCATTGATGATAATAGTAGTGTTGAACGTTTAAAAGTAACATTAAGAAAACATATATTGGAAATGTTTGAAGGGCGTATTGATGCAAATTATCTACTTCAGCGTAAAACAATTGCTCGTGTGCATGTGGTTATTGGTTTAGAGCCTAAATGGTATATGGCTGCGTTTGAACCTCTATTTTATGAATTTTCTACCTTTATTGGCACATTATCGATTCCTTCAAAAGATAAAATAAATGCCTTGAATTCTTTTAATAAAATATTGAATTTGGAGCAACAGTTGGTATTGGAATCTTACGAAGAAGGCCAGTCATCCATACGACAAAAAGAGTCTGAATTAAAAGAAACAGTGAAACAAAACGTATATGGAACAGCGCAAGAACTGGCGGCTGTTAGCGAGGAAACGAGTGCATCGGTTGATATGTTGGCAAGTCAAACGGAGACCATTAAGAACTTCACTACTCAAAGTTTATCATTTGTCACAGCGACACAACAAAAATCAGCAATTGGCAATCAGTTAATGATGGAACATGCAAGTCAAATGAAATCGATTGCCGAAAGTATAGAGCAATTGGTGAAAAAAATGGAACAACTGAAAATTTCTTCTGATCAAATTAGAGAAATCGTTGATTTGGTCACGACAATTGCCAATCAAACAAACCTACTTGCGCTGAATGCAGCAATTGAAGCGGCACGTGCTGGGGAACATGGGGCTGGATTTGCGGTAGTTGCTTCCGAAGTTCGCAAGCTCTCAGAGGAAACGAAAAGTGCAATTGTTGGAGTAACGCATCTCATTCAGCAAACGGATGATGGAATTGGTGAAATGACAACCTCTATTTCCGATATGCATAATTTAATCCATGGAAGTGTTGAAAAAACAGATCAAGTCTTTGAATCCTTTAATGATATTGTCGAGGCAATGGCGGGAATTCAAGAACAAAGTGAACGATCAAATGACGAGGTCATAATGATATCACAAATTCTGAACGAATTGAATGCTGCTATAGAAACGTTGGCACACTCTTCAGATGGTTTAATAGAAACAATTGAAGAGCTTTAAAAAGATTTATAGCTGGGGCATCAATATATCTCAAACTACTTATAAATGGAGCAATTCAACACTATAAACTCGTTTGGTGAAAGGTGCCAAGCATTAAATAGAACATGTAAAAGACCGCCAATTCTTATATAGAATGGCGGTCTTTCAAATTAATTTCAGGGAAAATACGTACATCGATTGAATAACAGATTATTGATTTCTAAAATCAAATTTATCTTTTAGTACGTTTAAAGAATGCCCATTAATCACTACTGTATCATTATCTGTCCAAGTTATATTTGCAGTCTCCTCTTTATAATTCCAATAAATAGTTTTGGTTTTATTAACTTTTTCATTAAAAACCAACTCACCACGAACGGCATATGACACTGTAGCGCCTCCGTTCACGACATATGCTATTAGGGTGTACTTTCCATCAGGAGATGTTTCTTCGGTGAGGTACTCTCCTGTTGACAATCTATTCATATCAAAGAACGCCCAATACACTCCGTAACCAACGAATGCAACAAAAAGAAAAGTGACTATCGCGAACGTTATTAACATATTTTTAAGAACTTTCTTTTTTATTTTAATAATATCCAGATCTTCTTTAGTGTTCATTCAAATACTCCCCTTTATGGTGGAAACTAGCAAAGAAGCAAGTATGGTAGTTAAAACGATTGGATTCAATGAATAACCCCCCCAGTAGTTCTGTTATTAATACGTTTATAAGGTATGAAAGGTTTCTCTTTTCAGAATGTTGAAAACTAAGCAGCTGTGCCTCGCCCTTGTTGTTTTCACAATATCCAGGTATAAAATGAGCTGTTTTGAAGAGTTACAGGTCTATTTAACATTGGGCCATAGGTTCAAGTCCTACCATTGGACTTAAAGTTTTTATTTTTTGATGATTTATAAACATCAAAGCATATTGTAGAGGGGATAGATGTTTAACAAATAGGAAAAGAGTGAATATTAATTGTAATAGTTTAAATATTTTGAAATCAAAATATATTAACGGCCGTCTAATGTATATAACTTTAAAAAAGGGAGGGAAATTCAAAGTGAAAGGAAAAAAGAGTTTTATAGCAACCGCTGCATTCATGCTTTGGTTCGGATTACTAATGCCATTTTCAACGTCTGCATCCTTAGAAATCACGGATAGTGATGATCAAGTTGGGCAGCTTATCAAAGGCACAATTGTTGAAAACTGGGGAAGTGAACTAATTGTTTTAGGAGAAGATGGAGAACGTTATCATGTAGGTCTTCATACGTTTACGGATGAACAATTACAGTCTATGAACTTATTAGTAGGTGCATCCTTAGAAATAAATGGTAAAGTTTTGGAAAATGTTTCAGATTTTTATACATTTCAAGTATATGTAAAATGGCTTCCTGCTGGAGTGACGGAACATGAGCTTGTCGAAATAGAAAATCTTTATAATCAGGCACAAGCTTTTGATAAGCAAGAGTTGTGGGAAGAATCTTCTGAAATATGGGGTCAAATCGATAAAATTACACAACCCTATTATCTTGTAAATTGGGAACCGGAGTCATTTGAAGAATATATACGTTATTTTGAATACCCATTTACAAGTGAGGACCGAGTTCTTTTGGAGAAATTGTATAGTGAGTGGATTGCACTAGTAAAAAGCGGAGAGGACGAAGCATCTTATACTAAAATGGAGCAGTTTGATAAAATCGTCAATAGCTATTATGTGGAGCCCACATTTGAAGAGTATATTTCAGGTTCGGAGCTCGTTATATCAGAAGTAGATTTCCCTATAATCAAACAATTATATGAGGATGCAATCCAAACGAATTATGATGAAGATTTTGAGCAGGCAATGGAGAAATGGGAAGCGTTTGACTTAGCTATGCGACCGTACTATCTTATAGCTTATCCAATGCCAACATTTGAGGAACAGATTTCTTATTATGATTATGAAATCTCTGATAAGGATTATGTAAAATTGGAAGGGATTTATGCGCAGATTATTGAACAAGAAGAAAGTACCCAGTACGAGTCATTAGATGACTTGTGGATGGAATTCTACAGCATTTTAGATTCCTACTATACAGTAGACATTAGTATTCCATTCCGTGCAGATCAAATCGTCATTAACAACGAGTCTTTTACAGCATAAGTGCTGAATATATAGATTAAAAAGGTGCCTTGTCCAACACGAATTGAAATTGTGTTGAAACAAGACACCTTTTTATTTTAGTAAGTTGTTCTTTAGTGATCAGGTTCACTGTAATAATCAAATGTGTCTAATGCCAATGTAACTCCTTGAGAGAAAGCTGTTCCCCCACCAAGAGCCGAACTAATCGCAATTACTTCCATTAATTCATTTTCATTCATGCCAAGTTCAACCGCAATCTTCGTATGGTACATAATGCAATATTCTTCCCGAGCAAATATGCTGATTCCTAATGCGGTAAGATGTTTTTGCTTTTTTCCAATTGCACCTTCTTCAAAAGAAGCTTCAGTAAAATTAAAATAGCCCTGAGCAACTTTTGGTAGAAGTTTTTGTAGTCTACTGCTGCCTTCTTTATAATCTGTGATTGAATGGTCAAAATAATTAAGCAGTTCCTCTTCATTCATTTCCATTTTGTTCACTCCGCTCTAATTAAGATTACACAATATGTAGTATGGGTATTCGACACTGAATTATGTATCGAGCTTCAACTTCTAAAACGCCGCAAGTTCATAAGTATCTGCAATTTTATGCGGTTAGTATGATAAGCAATGGAACATACTACAGTTAGAATAAAAAAGGAGGCTGTTTGTGTGATTGAGAATTTTCAAGTAAAGGAACCATTGTTTGAAGGACGCATAAATCAGATCCATCAGTTCTCGCTCACCTATGAAGGAGCAGAATACCACGGCTTATTTGATGATGGCGCAATTAACTGGTATCAACCCAAACCTGAAAGTGATCTTGGAGAAATGCATTTAACATATGTAGAAATGAAGGTTCGCGGTTTAATGGAGAATTATTTACAATAACTAGATTCTACTCTGAAGGGTCGAGGAATTCGAATACTAATGAACAAGAGCTTTCTTTATTCCTGTTTCATAAAACAAATGCCGCCTTGGTTTTATGAAACGAATACATGCTAAAACCGGCAGTAGAATATACTTCTGCCGGCAGGTGATGATCATCCATATATTTAGATTCGTTTAGAAGCGGTTTTTGCGTTGTTTCGTATTCGTTTGCTCCTTTAACTTATCTACATCAAATGTAGAACCAAATTCTTCACGCATGTCGTTCTGGTTTTGTTTCTGGTTTTGATTTTGATTTTGATTTTGTTTTTGGTTTTGATTTTGGTTTCTATTATTGTTGTTTGTCATGGATGTTTCACCTCCGTACATCTACTATGTGCAATAACACATTTATTATTAATGGTAAGTAAAGCCATTCCGTCTGATCTAGGGATTTTTATTTTCTAAACGTTTTTCACTCATTAAATCACTCACGGTACCTAATTGAAATCCTTTATTTTGAATTTCATCAATCATCGTCTCGAGGCCTTCTTCTGTAGGCTTTGTAGGATGCATCAGAATCATTGAGCCATTTTCAACAGCAGCTACAACACGTTGGACCATTTCGTTCGTTGAAGGCTTTCTCCAATCAACTGTATCCACCGTCCACAGAATTGTTTTCATCTTAAGTTCATTGGCGACATTGATTGTTGTTTGATTAAAACTTCCGCTAGGGGGTGCAAACCATTTAGGTGTTAGTTCAAGGGCTTCTTGAATGACATCATTTGTCTTTTGTAATTCCATTCTTGTTTCATCCGGGGTCCGCAACTTTAGGTCGGGGTGACTGTACGCATGATTCCCAATTTCATGGCCTTCTAGGTAAATCATAGACGCCAAATGTGGAGTCTTTTTCACCCAACTGCCGTCAAAAAAGAACGTTGCTTTAACTGAGGACTCATTTAGTGTTTTAAGAATTCCAGGGATATGTTCATCACCCCAAGCAACATTAATAAGTAAAGCAATCATCGGTTTTTCAAGATTTCCCCGGTAAATAGGAGATGGTTCTAAATCGTCCAAATGAATCTTAGGAGATACCTCTGTAAAAACGATTTTTGTTTCGTCGAACTTTCCGGAAGTTTTCATTTTATTGTAACTGGCCTCGAGGTCGACACTTAGACCGTTGTAACCGGGAATCGCTTTCCAAATTGGATCCAGCTTTGCATCAATCGGCAATATTTCATGTATACCATTGTATTCTTCAATTTCTTTGTAAAGCTGATCTTCTTTCATTTCTGAGAAAACGGTCATAGAACTTCCGAGATTTGTTTTTGTAGTGCTTGTTTTCGATAGGCTTATAGCGACAATGGCTAGGAAGAAAATTGAAAGGACAGTAAGTGGTAGGAAGTATTTTCTATTCATTTAACTTCTCCTTGCATAATATTTTAATGATGCTTGTAATCGTAGCGTTCCCTTTCAGCAAAAGACTATACTGTTTTTGATTAAGTGAAGGTTCTATGGGAATCCTAGTAAGGAAAAGTCTGAATTGGAGGATTTTATATGATTCGTAATACGAATGAAGATAGTTTGTTGCCGAAGGATACAGCATCCTATTGGAGAGCAGATATGGATTTCCCTGATTTCCCAAGTTTAAATGAAAATCTTGATGTGGACGTTGTTATTGTTGGTGCGGGTATAACAGGTATTACATCCGCTTACCTTTTGGCAAATGAAGGCTTGAAGGTTGTTGTGTTAGAAGCGGACAAAGTATTGAATGGAACAACGGGTCATACAACGGCCAAAATTACTGCTCAACATGATCTGATTTACGATGAATTCATACGAAATATTGGGAGAAGCAACGCAAGAATGTATTACGAAGCGAATACGGAAGCGCTAAATTTTATTGCGGAAACTGTGGGAAAGCATACAATCGACTGTGATTTTACTACACAAGATGCAATTATTTATTCGACCAGTGAGGAATTCAAAAGAAAAATTGAGAAAGAAGCTGAGGCATATGAAAAGCTTCATATTGAGGGGGGCTTACTAGACACGATTCCATTCGATATTGAAGTTGAAAATGCATTAGTTATGAAAAATCAAGCACAGTTTCACCCAACTAAATACTTGGTTCATCTTATTCAGTTGTTTATGGACAAAGGAGGGAAAGTCTTTGAAAATACAACAGCAGTCAATGTTGAAACGGGTGATCGACCTACCGTTCTCACGCGTGGAGATCATCGCATCACCGCAAATTACGTTCTCGCTTGTACGCATTTTCCGTTTTACGAAGGTGCTGGGCTTTATTCGGCAAGAATGCATGCAGATCGTTCATATGCTCTTGCTGTCAAAGCGAAAAAGAAGTTTCCGCCTGGCATTTATATAAGTGCCGATGAGCCAACACGGTCTTTTCGGTCTGTAATGATGAACGGTGAAGAGATAGTCCTGATTGTTGGGGAAAATCATAAAACCGGTCAAGGGGTCGAGACGATGGAACATTATAATGCGTTGGAGGAATTCGGAGAACAGGTTTTTGGTCTTGAAAAAATTCTGTATAGATGGTCGGCACAGGATTTGGTGACTTTAGATAAACTTCCATATATAGGAGAAATCACTCCGGGGCAACCAAAAATCTTGATAGCGACAGGCTTTCGAAAATGGGGTATGTCTAATGGGACAGCAGCTGCATTACTATTTCGTGATATGGTTTTGGGAAAAGAAAATAAGTTTCAGAAACTATATAAGCCTTCCAGATTCTACGCCAATCCGAGTTTGAAAAACTTTTTAGTGCAAAATGCAAATGTTGTTGGGCAATTAATTAAGGGGAAACTAGAGTCTTCGAGAACAAATCCCGAAGAATTAGAAATAGGGCAAGGTGCCGTTGTAACTTTGGATGGCCATAGAAAAGGTGCTTATAAGGACGATGATGGTGAGTTGCATATCGTAGATACTACATGTACACATATTGGGTGTGAAGTGGAGTGGAATAATGGGGATCGGACGTGGGATTGTCCGTGTCACGGATCAAGATTTTCGTATACTGGTGAAGTAATTGAGGGCCCTGCAGAAAAGCCGTTACAAAAATACGATTATAAAATGATTGATAATCTAACTTCAAAAGACTCCGGCTATTAAGTTAGCACCTATTTGCAGCATATAGTGAGGAGCGGGTGGTTTTCATAAGAACAGAAAAACAGAGCCTTTGCGGGCTCTGTTTTATTTATTGAGTTCTTTATAGGCAATCACTTTGAGTGCTAAAACTTCTTCATCTGTTAGTTTTTCAGTCATCTTATTTATAAGTTCAAGCAATTGATTTTCTGACAGTCCATTTTGAGCTTGCGACTGTAAATTTTGTAATTCGCTTAGACCTATTTTCTTAATTAAAACACGGGTTGCTTGCTCTTTTGTTGTAAAAGGGAGTTGGCTTTCGTCAATGTTTGCACCTTCTTCAACAAGTTTGTTGAGTTCAGGGTTCTGATTCAGCTCCTTTTTCAGGGTATCAATTTGGCCACTGTTTTCCAATTCACTGGATACAACACCCATTATCTTTTCAGAAGCAATATTCGTTCCAAAATAATATAGACCATAACCAAGTCCACCGACAACGATTGCTAATGCAATAAGAAATTTTAAAAACTTCATATACTTCCTCCTACCGTACTTCTTATTAATATACTACAGAAAATAGTTTGTGCACAATCAGGGACATTAAATAAGAAGTTATGCGATTTTTTAAACAAGGTCATCATGGACAATGGAAATATTGTAACCGGTGCATCTCTTTTATGAACAATTCCTGTGAATAGGAAGCCGAAAAACGATATACTTAGTATAATGATTTTTAAATATTTTATTCATATAATCTATTCGAAAAATAATTGGGTCCTGGTCAACGGGCTCCCGATTTTAAGGAGAGATTTTTTTGAAAGTAATTATCATTCCAGACTCTTTTAAAGGAAGTTTAACAGCATCTCAAGCGGCAAAGGCTATGGCCGAAGGGCTTTGTGAATATGATCCCTCCATCACCACGGTTTTATTATCAGGAGCGGACGGCGGTGAGGGAACGATGAAAAGTTTGGTTGAAGCAACAGATGGACATACAAAGTCTGTATTAGTGCTAGATCCACTGGGGCGAAAAAGAGAAGCGGAATATGGGGTTCTTGGTGACGGGGAAACATGTGTGATTGAACTTGCCGAGGCATCGGGCTTATTGTTATTAAGTGAAACTGAAAGAAATCCATTAATGACTACATCCTTTGGAACGGGCGAACTGATTCTTGATGCCCTTGACGCGGGTTTTCGGAAATTCATAATCGGTCTCGGTGGAAGTGCGACAAATGATGGTGGAATGGGAATGTTACGTGCGCTTGGTATGAAGTTCAGGAACAAAGAAGGGTTTGAAATCCCTGGGGGCGGCGGTGCACTTTCGGAGTTAATGGAAATAGACAGTACTGAATTTGATAAACGAATTTTAACGAGTGAATTCATCATCGCCTGTGATGTGGAAAATCCTTTTGTGGGTCCAGACGGAGCTTCAGCGGTTTTCGGACCTCAAAAAGGGGCAACACCAGAAATGGTGGAAACACTGGATGGTAACCTAAGGAAGTTTGCGAATCTTGTAAAGGACTGTACTGGAATTTCGCTTCATAATAAAAAAGGTGCAGGAGCTGCAGGGGGAGCGGGTGGCGCGTTTCAGGCTTTCTTTCAAGGACAAATGAAACAGGGAATAGAAGTTGTTTTGGATGCAATCTCATTTGAAAAACATATCCAAAATGCGGATTTAATACTAACGGGTGAAGGAAAGACAGATATTCAAACCTTATCAGGGAAAACACCTTTTGGTATTGCTAAAGTTGCCAAGGAAAAGGAGATACCCGTAATTCTAATTTCGGGAACTCTAGAAAAGAGTTGCAAAAAAGACTTATCACATATTTTTACCGAGCTCCATTCAATAACGGATGAACAAATTTCAAGCGAGGAGTCAATGAATGATGCTTACCGTCTTTTGCGAATGAAAACATGGTACGTCATGGAAGAATATTTCAAAGGTAAATGAACGGACTGTAGAGAGCTTTTTAGTATTGTTGAACTCTAAATGGAGTCGCAATCGTATGTAGAAAGCTAACTAAATGCTGGTTCATTCTACTTCAAGTTAGTTGATTTGTCGTTACATTAAATGTGAAACCTTATATAGAATTGTTTTTCTGCTAAGATAAGATGTATGTGTACGTTGTATTTACGAAAGGATGAATGTTTCGTGGCTTGGCTTTATGTTTTATTTGCTGCAATTGTCGAAGTCTTTTGGGTTATTGGATTACGCTATTCCGATTCCGTGTTGGAATGGACTGGAACGATTATAATGATTATATTTAGTTTCTTTTTGATTATAAAAGCATGTGAGAAAATTCCAGCGGGTACTGTATACGCAGTGTTTACCGGTTCAGGAGCTGCGGCTATTGTTTTTATAGACTTCCTAGTGTTTAATGCGGACTTTTCATATACTAAAGTGTTCTTCATTGGGGTAATTATTGTAGGTGTCATCGGAATTAAAATGACGACAGACGATAAACAAACGACCTCTGTTTATGAAGGAGGAGAATAATATGGCGTGGATCTATCTGGTTATTGCAAGTCTAGGGGAAATATTTGGCGTTATGAGTATTAATTTGTTTTTACAAAAAAAATCTCCAATTAGACTGTTTATGATTGTTGGAACATTTGGTTTTGGTTTCCTGTTTTTAGCTCTTGCAATGAAGGAAATACCGATGGGTACAGCCTATGCGATTTGGACAGGGCTTGGTGCTGCGGGAGCTGTATTAATGGGGATATTGTTTTTTAAAGAATCGGCGGGTTGGAAACGGCTTTCATTCCTAGCTTTAATCATTGCGGGAGCTGTTGGATTGAAAGTGTTCGGATAACGATTCAAATTTGGAGGTGTACGAAATGGAAGGTGAAGTAATTTACTGGTCGATCTTCAGCGACAAAAAGTGGAGTATGTATATTGCAGCAACGAAAGACGGACTTTCTTATATAGGTACGCCAAATGCAGAATTCGAAGAGCTTGAAAAATGGGCGAAGAAACGATTGCCCAAATACACATTAGTAGAAGATGCATCAAAATTATCCCCATATACATCGGAGTTAATAGAGTACTTGAATGGGGATTGTATAGAATTCACATTGAAGATGGATTTGCACGGTACCCCTTTTCAACAATCCGTATGGAAAGCATTGCAAGAAATACCGTATGGCCAAACAGTATCCTATACAGACATTGCAAACCGCATTGGAAAACCGAAATCCGTACGTGCAGTTGGAACGGCAATTGGAGCAAATCCGGTATTAATGTCCGTTCCCTGTCATCGTGTCATCGCAAAAAGTGGTGCCTTAACAGGCTTTCGCGCAGGTTTAAATATGAAAGAACAGTTGCTGGAATTAGAGAAGGTAAACTCCTCTCGTTAATCTTCTAATTGTTTAATTCGCATAGGATCCAATCCTTTGGCTAAGCGGAAAACAATTAATCCGATAAAAACGGAACTAATTGCAAGCATAATTAAATTCGGAACAGCATTATCGATAATATCAGTTTTGTCGATAATATGAATCCAATCTGGCCAAGTTGGTGTGATGAAGCTAAGGACGACAGCGATTGCGTTATTGATCATATGAACCAAAATAGGAATGAGCAAGTTTCCGGTTTTAAGAAAGAGCAAGGAAGTAATAACGCCAAAGAAAAAAGCACCAATCATATCTGCATGCAAAACTCCAAAAAGAATACTGGAAATTAGGATGCCTCCGGTAATGGATGTCTTCTTAATTAACCTATGCAAAATAACGCCACGGAATATGAACTCTTCAATTATAGGTGCAAGAATTACGATTACAATGATTTCGATACCTAGAAATATAGGGCTCGAAGGAAGGGGATCCGTAGTTAGAATTAAGTCTACGATCGCTGGGAAAACCGAATTTAACGAAAACATAAAAAGCCAAAACGTACTTAAAGAAAATACTATACAAACAATAACGATTCCGAAAATCGTAGGAATCCATCTGGCTATACCTTTTGTGTAAACTACTTTGCGAACAGGAACATGTTGTTGTTTAAGTTGGTAGTTGAAATAAAAAATAAACGAAATATAAAACAATAGACCTGGGATTGTAATTGAAAAGTCTACACTTACTGGTAAAATGAAAAACACAATTCCAAAAAGAACAGATATAAGCGAAATACCGATTAAATGACGAATTCTCATTTCCGAAAACATATGAACAACTCCTATCTATCTTGCTTACTATTACGAAGAGCGATGGGAAAGGTTTCAAAATGTTCACAATCATAAAGGGGTTATACATAAATGAAATTAATATCGTGGAATGTAAACGGTTTAAGAGCGTGTGTGCGTAAAGGTTTTCTTGAATATTTTGAACAAATGGATGCGGATATCTTTTGTTTACAAGAAATAAAATTACAAGCTGGGCAAATCGATTTAGAGTTAGAAGGCTACTACCAATATTGGAATTATGCTTTGAAAAAAGGATATTCGGGTACAGCTGTAATTACTAAAGAAAAACCGTTGTCGGTTAAATACGGTGTAGGTGATTTAGAAGTTGAGCCAGAAGGTAGAATCATTACGCTCGAATTCGAAGACTTTTACTTAGTAAATGTCTACACACCGAACTCGCAGCGCGACTTAGCTAGACTTCCCTATCGTTTGGAATGGGAAGAAGATTTGCTAGTGCATTTAAAACGTTTGGATGAAATGAAGCCCGTTGTTTATTGTGGAGATTTGAATGTGGCACATGCTGAAATTGACCTTCGAAACGCCAAGCCGAATATGGGGAACTCTGGTTTTACAATAGAAGAACGAGGCAAGATGACAACTCTTTTGAATGAAGGATTTACCGATACATTTCGGTACTTTTATCCCGAGCTAGAGGGCGCCTATTCTTGGTGGTCTTATATGAGCAAAGTCCGGGAACGAAATATTGGGTGGAGAATTGATTACTTTATTACATCTAAAAGAATGGAACCCTTATTAAAGAATGCCGCAATACATGCGGATATACTTGGCAGTGATCATTGCCCAATCGTGTTGGAATTGAATGAAGGGTTTTAAGTAAAACTTGTTGCATTTCGTCGAAAAATGGCTGAATGGTGTATACTATAGATAACTAATTGAGTGGAAGAAGGAGAATAACATGAGTACGAAGTTCGCAGATGACAGCTTAGCATTACATACGGATCTCTATCAAATAAACATGGCAGAATCTTATTGGGCAGACGGTATCCAAAATCGGAAAGCGGTATTTGAATTGTTTTTCAGAAGGTTACCCTTCGGTAATGGTTATGCAATATTTGCTGGATTAGAACGTGTTCTTGATTATTTGAAAGATTTTCATTTTAGCGAATCTGATTTGGAGTATTTGAGAGAAGAACTTGGGTATAAGGAAGACTTTCTTTCATATATAAAGGATTTGCGTTTTACAGGAGATGTCTATTCTATGAAAGAAGGCGAACTTGTATTTGCAAATGAACCCATTCTAAGGATTGAAGCTCCGCTAATAGAGGCGCAACTCATTGAATCTGCATTGCTTAATATTGTTAACTATCAGACTTTAATTGCAACGAAGGCAAGTCGTATCAAACAAGTTGTTAAGGATGAAATCGTTATGGAATTCGGAACACGTCGAGCACACGAAATGGATGCGGCAGTTTGGGGAGCGCGTGCGACAATTATTGGCGGAGTAGAAGCGACGAGTAATGTTCGTGCAGGTAAACGTTTCGGAATACCTGTAGCCGGAACTCATGCTCATTCAATGATCCAAGCGTATAAAAGTGAATATGAAGCATTCCATTCTTATGCGAAACGTCATAAAGACTGTGTGTTTCTTGTGGATACATATAATACGCTTAAAATTGGTATTCCAACTGCTATTAAAGTAGCGAAGGAACTTGGCGACAAGATTAACTTTAACGGGATTCGTCTCGATAGTGGAGATATTGCATTTCTTTCGAAAGAAGCACGTCGAATGCTAGACGAAGCGGGTTTCACAGATGCAAAGGTTGTTGTTTCAAATGATTTGGATGAGTACACAATTTTAAACTTAAAATCACAAGGCGCAAAAGTAGATATATGGGGAATCGGTACAAAACTGATAACCGCATACGATCAGCCTGCCCTTGGTGGAGTGTATAAAATTGTTTCCATTGAAAATGAATCCGGTGAAATGGTGGATACGATTAAAATTTCATCAACAACGGAAAAGGTAACGACACCTGGCCGGAAGAAACTGTATCGCATTATCGATCGTGAAAATGGTAAAGCTGAAGGTGATTATATAACGATGCATGATGAAGACCCTTCCTCTGAAAAGCGACTTAAAATGTTCCATCCCGTTCATACATTCATTTCAAAATTTGTAACGAATTTTGAAGCGAAAGATTTGCATGTAAAAGTAATCGAAGACGGAACAGTCATTTATAAAAATCCGCCACTTCAAGAAATGCGCGAGTATGCAAAAGAGAATTTAAACCTTTTATGGGATGAATATAAACGTTCGCTTAATCCAGAAGAATATCCAGTCGATTTAAGTCAGAAGTGTTGGGAAAACAAAATGAGAAACATCGAAGAAGTGCAAGAAATGGTGGAGGACTTCATAAATAACTAAGGGGGTTTGACATTGATCAAATTACAAGAGAAGGTTATTGCGGAACTTAAAGTGCGTCCTGTTATTCAACCTCAAGAGGAAATTCGCACATCTGTCGATTTTATGAAGGACTATTTAAGAAAACATCCATTTTTAAATGGATTTGTTTTAGGTATTTCCGGAGGTCAAGATTCTACACTCGTCGGTAAACTTGCTCAGCAAGCCATCGACGAGTTAAACATAGAAGTCAACACGGACCGCTATCAGTTTAATGCAGTTAGATTGCCCTATGGTAAGCAATTTGATGAGGATGACTGTCAAGATGCACTTGATTTTATCAACCCATCCAAAATCTTCACAGTTAATATAAAAGAGTCTGTAGACGCTAGTGTTGCGGAACTGTTAAAAGCGGGAGTGCTTTTATCGGATTATGCAAAAGGGAATGAAAAAGCAAGGGAACGTATGAAGGTTCAGTATTCCATTGCTGCGATGAGTAGTTGTGTTGTTCTTGGATCCGATCATGCGGCAGAGGCAGTAACTGGATTTTACACAAAGTTCGGAGATGGTGCAGCTGATTTAATGCCCATTTACCGTTTGAATAAAAGACAAGGTAAGGAAATCTTAAAGGAACTTGGCTGCCCTGAACATCTTTATATGAAAGTTCCCACTGCCGACTTGGAAGAAGATAAACCCGCACTTCCTGATGAAGTTGCACTCGGCGTAAGTTATGAGCAAATAGATGATTATCTCGAGGGTAAGTATGTACCGGAAGCTGCGCAAGAAAGAATTGAAAGCCACTTTTTAAGATCACAACATAAAAGGCATATGCCGATTACGGTATTTGACGAATATTGGAAATGAGTAGTCCCATTAATTGGGGCTCTTTTTTTACATTCAATTCTATGGGTGTTTCTGCTTAAGTTGTAGCTGGGAAGGTTATCCTGTATTATAAAAGTGTGTTTTGTTAATTTTCGGTTAAATTTAATTATGTGTGAATTGGGGGAATTTGAGTGATTCATAAAAAGCTAATTGAACAGGTTTTAAATAATATAGATAAAGTAATGATCGGAAAACGTGACATTGCTGAGCTCAGCATGACGGCGCTTCTTGCTGGTGGACACGTATTACTGGAAGATGTCCCGGGTGTAGGAAAAACGATGATGGTCAAAGCTTTGGCTAAATCAATAGGCGCAAACTTTAAAAGGATTCAATTTACGCCAGATTTATTGCCGTCTGATGTTCTAGGTGTTTCAATTTATAATCCTAAAGAAATGGAGTTTGAATTTAGACCCGGGCCGATAATGGGTAATATCATTCTTGCAGATGAAATCAATAGAACCTCTCCTAAAACGCAATCTGCTCTTCTAGAAGGAATGGAAGAATCCTCAGTTACAATCGATGGAGAAACAATGCTTATTCCACAACCATTCTTTGTTATGGCAACTCAAAATCCAATAGAATATGAAGGAACCTATCCTTTGCCAGAAGCTCAGCTCGATCGGTTTTTATTCAAATTAAAAATGGGCTATCCAACGCATACTGAAGAAATGGAAGTTTTACGCCGAGCGGAAAAGGAAGTTCCAATTGATAATTTAGAACCAGCTATCTCACTAGAGGAGCTCATCGGACTTCAAAAAGCTGTAAAGGATGTCAGAGTCGATGAGACAATAAAATCTTATATTGTAGATTGTACATCAGCAACGAGAACGAATCCTTATGTGTATTTGGGTGTAAGTCCCAGGGGTTCGCTTGCGCTTATGAGATCCTGTCAAGCATACGCAATGTTGAAGGGTAGGAGTTTTGTTAAGCCGGATGATGTTCAATACTTGGCACCGTTTGTATTTGGTCATCGAATGATCTTGAAACCGGAAGCTAAGTACGAAGGAATTTCTACAGAAGAAATCATTGACCGTATCATGACGAAGGTGCGTGTACCCGTAGACAAGGTATTAAATTAAATGAAAAATGCACTCGGTATTTTGGTTGCTCTCAGTCGGTTCTTATTTCTAATCATTATTTTAGTCTCTGCATTTTTGTATGCAATGTTCCAAGGAGGAAAAGTAAGTTGGACGGTGTTTTATATGATCTTACCTTTCATCCTTTATTCGGGTGCATTGTTTTTCTATCCTTTATCCAGCATTGCTGCGGAGAGGATTATTCGTACACCCATTGTTAAATACGGTGGACGACTCGCTGTTTCAATATCAATAAATAGAAGGTTTCGTTTCCCTTTACTCTATATGGTAGCAACGGATAAATTCGCAGATCCAGGTACTGCGGAACTTACAGACGGAAAACAGAAGCATCTTTTTATCTTTGGTATGAAAAACAAAGTCGAATGGGATTATGAAATTGAACAGATGCCTCGCGGTGAGCATATTTTGGAAGGCGTCGAAATAGAACTGTCCGACTTTTTTGGATGGATTCGTAAAAAGCATTTCATTCCTCTGAAGCAAATCGTTCTCGTTTATCCTAAGATTTCTGATGTTAACTATATTCCCATGGATACACAATACGATCGTGGGACCATGGCTTCTCCATTAAATCTTGTGAAAGATACAACAATGGCAACTGGAATACGAGATTACCAGTCTGGGGACCGTGTATCGTGGATCCATTGGAAGTCTTTTGCGCGCACTCAAACGTTGATGACTAAAGAGTTTGAAGACCGAAGATCACAAGAATTGATTGTCGTACTCGATAGTAGGCCTTCCGAAGTTTTCGAAGAACAAGTTGAACTTGCAGCTTCAATCGTAATGGAAGCATCTGCTCATCAAGCGGGACTGGGTTTTGTAACGACAGGTAATGAACGCCTGTTAACTCCATTTATTCAATCGGATGGACAATTGCAACACGCACTTATTCATTTGGCAAAATTGAAACCATCTGGAGATTCAACTACAGGCATGTCTTCTCATCAGGCAAGTGAGCTTAAGCATGGGGGAAGTATTATCTTGATAACTGCGAATCCCAATTGGGCATTCATCCAATCAATTTTGGAAAATGCCGGAAATGTACGTTCTTTTACTTGTTTAACAGTTTTGAAGGAAAACGGTGAAAAAAATGGACATTTACTAGAGGATATTCGAATTGCGAAGCTACATGGGGTAACGGTAAGAACATTAACTCAAAAACAATTTCCAGAAGCATTTAAAGAGGTGACTCATTTATGAAAGGCATCCGAACATCTAAATGGTTGCTTGGAATCTTATATATACTTGCATTTATTCTTTTAAGAGAATGGCTCTTACCGGTTATGGAGCTTAGTAATACTAATCATTTATCGCTTTTTCTGCTTTTCATTTTACTCTCTTTTGTTTTTTCGCTAGCAAAGGTAAGTTGGTGGATATCTGCTCCTATTAAAGTCTTATATGTGTTTGGAGCTATTCATTACATCTATTTAGGCAAGGTGTTCCTGTCAAAAGATTCTATTCAAGTTTTATTTGCAAATATGAGTTCGAATATTCCTGTACTCATCAATGGGAACTGGGAAAGTATCACAGACCCGTTTCGAACAGTTCTGTTTTTTATATTGCTATGGATGACTACTTATTTAATTCGTTACTGGATTGAAGTTAGGAAAAACATCTTCCTATTTTACGCACTAACTGTTCTCTATATTGCGTTTATAGATACATTTAGTATGTATTCGGCAGACGGTGTTATTTTCAGAATTATGATAACGGGACTGTTATTACTTGGGTTGCTCTACATTTCGAAACTTGCTGAAAGGCATAATACTGCGATTTCAGCAGGAACGTTTGCGATCATTGCAGTGCCTCTATTATTTGTAGTCGTAGGGAGTGGAGCTGTTGCAAATCTTCTACCAGTCAAAGGCCCGATTTGGGCAGATCCTGTTCCTTTTTTAAAAGCTGCTGTTGATAGTAGTGAAGAAAGAAGCAGTGGTTCGGGTAGTGGTATTGCAAAGAGTGGATATGGTCTGGATGATTCAGTCCTAGGTGGAGATTTTACAAAAGACAATACACTTGTTTTTGAAGCGGAAGTTGAGCGGAAACAATATTGGAAAATCGAAACTAAGAATACGTATACTTCTAAAGGATGGGAACAGCGAACAACCAATGAAACACAAGAGGTTTTCTTTCCGGGTATGGAAATGATACCGCCGAATCAGGGTTCTGAGGATGAGGTGTCTATTGCGGAATTGGAGATGTCCGAGAAGTATCCGTTTTTAATTTATCCGTATGGAATGACAATGGCCTTTGCAAGCGATGATGTTTTATTCGTCCGTTTAAATGATACGGGTCAGTACCGTACAAAAATTGGGGAAAGCGAAAGTTCCCTTGACTCTTATGGCATGCAATTTGTAGAGCATGATTTTAGCTTGAAGGAATTACGGGATACCAGGATGGATTCGATAGTAGCAAGTGAATTTACCGAATTCCTACAATTACCTGATGAGCTTCCCGAGAGAGTTAGAGATCTTGCCGAAACAATAACTAAGGAGAACGAAAGCGTTTATGATAAGACAAAATCAATTGAAAGATATTTTTCGAAAAATGGATTTGTTTACAATCAAAGCGATATCGCAACACCCACAGAGGACGAAGATTATGTGGACCAATTTCTTTTTGATACGAAAAGAGGGTATTGCGACAATTTTTCTACTTCAATGGTCGTTATGTTGCGTTCAGTTGGAATTCCTGCCCGATGGGTGAAAGGATTTGCACCAGGTGAAACCGGCAGAAACGCTGATGGGGACCGAGTGTATCAAATTACAAATAATGAGGCTCACTCTTGGGTAGAAGCTTATATGCCGGATATCGGTTGGATGCCATTCGAGCCGACAATCGGATTTGGAGGACCTGCAACAATTGATTACGATATTGAGTTAGATTTAAGTGATCCGGAAATTCCAGAAAAGAAAGAACAAGAAAAACCGAAAAAAAAGGAAATAGAAAAAGTGAAAGACTCTAAGAAAAATTTCTCAGTTGTAGACATATTTGGTGATGTAGGTAAGTGGTTTAAGGCGAATGCGCTCGTACTTCTAATTGTCACAGCTGTGGTCTTGTTCATTGGATGGAAAGTATATGCTGCAAGAAGGAAATGGCTGCCAAAGCTTCTGGTTCCGGCATATCGATCCGGCAAACAAGATTGGGAAAATTATTCCAAACGATACATGAGTCTTTTAAAGCAGTTAGATCGTTTTGGAATGAAACGGAAGAATAACGAAACCTTAACTGCATACGCGGATAAAGTAGATGCCTATTTTGGAGGCAACTTAATGAAGCAATTAACGAATACGTATGAAGAGGGATTATACGGCGACGACACTTTGGATCATGACTGGTTGCATTTGAAGGAAATTTGGGAAGATTTAATCAATAGGACTTCAGGTTGATTTTTATTGTTTTTAGAAGTAAAATGAAAACAAGAATAACCTAGTATATCCTCATTGTGAAATCTACAATGTCACTAGAAATTACTTTTATGATGAAGGTGAATTCAGTTCGTTATAGGGTTGACTTCACCATTAAGTAGATAGAGTGGCGCGCAGAGAGTTGGCCTTTCTGACGCGTTTTTCTCTTTTCGAATGGTACTAGAATAAAATTGGAAGAGGTGGATTCATTGTCAACAGTTCCTTTGTTGGTCGAACAAGAAAAGATTGTAGTACTTGATTTTGGTAGTCCGTATAATACGCAATTGACACGGACGATTCGTGAATTCGGTGTGTATAGTGAATTACACCAGCATACAACAACTGCTGAAGAGATTAAGAAAATGAATGCTGTCGGAATTATTTTATCGGGCGGTCCATTTTCGGTTGGAGACGAAGGTGCTTACAGTATAGACCCTGAAATTTTCACATCAGGTATTCCTATTCTTGGTATTTGTTACGGAATGCACTTGGCTGTAAATCATTTTGGTGGTCAGTTGGAAAAGGTTTCTAAACGTGCGTATGAAATTGAAAAGATTTCTTTAAATACTTCTTCCAAATTATTCGAAGGTCAGTCTGAATCGCAAGAAGTACTCTTGAGTCTGGGTGATAAAGTAACGGCGCTTCCAGAAGGTTTTTCATCGTACGCGAGTAGTGAAGCATCTGAAATCGCTGCAATTGGCGATGATGACCGGAAAATATACGGAATTCAATTCCAACCAGAAGTTCAGCAATCAGAGCACGGCAGAGACTTCCTTGAAAAATTCATTTTCAACATATGTAAAGCGGAAAATAATTGGACAATGTCTGGCTTTGTAGCTCTTGAAATAGATAGAATTCGTGCAACAGTTGGCGATCGTAAAGTTTTATGTGCACTTAGTGGCGGCGTGGACTCTTCAGTCGTGGCGGCATTAATTCACCGCGCAATCGGCGACCAACTCACTTGTATATTTGTAGACCACGGTCTCCTTCGTAAAGGCGAAGCGGACGGAGTCGTTGAAACGTTTAGCAACAAGTTCCATATGAACTTCATTAAAGTAGATGCAAGCGAACGCTTCCTAAGCAAACTTGCAGGTGTTTCAGAGCCTGAGCAAAAACGGAAAATTATAGGCAACGAGTTTATAGCAGTTTTTGATGATGAATCAAAAAAACTTGAAGGCATTGATTTCCTAGCACAAGGTACGATTTACGCTGACATTATTGAAAGTGGAACGGTTACTTCGCAGACCATTAAATCTCATCATAATGTGGGTGGTCTTCCAGAAGACCTTGAGTTCGAATTAATCGAACCTCTAGCAGCATTATTTAAAGATGAAGTACGAGCGGTCGGTGCGGAACTTGGTCTTCCAGAAGAAATTGTAAGACGTCAGCCGTTTCCTGGACCGGGTCTTGGGATTCGCGTATTAGGGGAAATAACAGAAGAGAAACTGGAGATTGTTCGTGAATCCGATTGGGTTTTACGCGATGAAATTAAAAAAGCAGGATTAGAAAGTTCAATTTGGCAGTACTTTACCGTGCTTCCTGATATTCGAAGTGTTGGAGTCACAGATGGTAAACGTACGTATGACTATGCAATAGGTGTTCGTGCAGTGAATTCAGTTGACGGTATGACTTCAGATTGGGCGAAAATCCCTTGGGAAGTTCTACAAAAAATTAGTTCTCGAATAACGACCGAAGTACCGCAAATTAACCGGGTACTCTATGACATAACGAGCAAGCCACCTTCAACAATCGAGTGGGAGTAATTACTAATTCCGTTAAGCTCTATGACAATTGAATAAATCGTATAAGTCTACGGATATGGCGTAGAAGTCTCTACCGGAACACCTTAAATGTTCCGACTACGAAAGAAGGATGAATTTTAATTCTTCTTTAATTTAGAATAGAAGGGATATCCCTTCTATTTGGATTTGTAGTTGGGAAGCATACGATGAAGTGTCGTATGTTTTTTTAGTGCTTAAAATTCGAATTAAAGGAAGGTAATTATGAAAAAGTATTTTGAGTTTGAGAAGCTAGGTACAAGCTATAGGCAAGAAATTATCGGAGGACTTACGACATTCCTTGCAATGGCGTATATTCTAGTCGTGAATCCACTTATGCTGTCACTCGATTCCGTCGCTGATTTACCGGAAGCAATGCGTATGGATAAAGGAGCGGTCTTCGTTGCAACCGCATTAGCAGCTGCAGTTGGTTCACTAGTAATGGGTATTATTGCAAGATATCCGATAGGGCTTGCGCCAGGTATGGGGTTGAATGCATTTTTTGCGTACACAGTTGTCCTTACTTATGGTATCCCTTGGCAGACCGCTTTAACAGGTGTGCTATTTTCAGGACTTATATTCATTATCTTATCTCTTACCGGAATACGAGAAATTATTATCAATGCAATCCCTGCACAGCTTAAATATGCAGTCGGAGCAGGTATTGGTCTCTTTATAACATTTCTAGGGTTTCAAAATGCAGGAATTATCGTGGCGGATCCTGCTACACTCGTAACACTCGGAGACTTATCGCAAGGGCCAACACTACTTGCCATTTTCGGGCTCGTCCTAACCGTTATAATGATGGTTCGTAAAGTAAAAGGAGCAATCTTTTATGGAATGATTGCAACAACGATTGTTGGTATGTTTGCGGGTCTGATTAATATACCCGGACAAGTCATTGGTAAAATTCCGAGTGTAGCACCAACATTTGGTGTTGCTTTCGAACCGATATTCAATGATCCAGCATCTTTATTTACAGTTCCGTTTCTCATAGTTGTTATTACATTTCTATTCGTTGACTTCTTTGATACAGCGGGTACTTTGGTCGCCGTTGCAAATCAGGCTGGTTTAATGAAGGATAACAAATTACCACGTGCTGGTAAGGCTCTTCTTTCAGATTCAATAGCAACAGTAACTGGCGCTGTTTTCGGAACTTCGACAACGACTTCATATATTGAGTCGACAGCAGGAGTAGCTGCAGGAGCACGAACAGGGTTTGCTGCGGTAGTTACAGGATTACTTTTCTTATTGGCTTTATTCTTTTCGCCTCTATTAATGGTGATAACTCCGCATGTCACTGCTCCCGCACTCGTAATCGTAGGTGTATTAATGGTTTCTACACTTGGTAATATTGAATGGAAGCAATTTGAAATAGCGGTACCGGCGTTTCTTACAATTATTGCAATGCCGCTGACGTATAGTATCGCTACAGGTATTGCGATGGGCTTCATCTTCTATCCGATTACAATGATCTTAAGTGGTAGAAGAAAAGAAGTTCATCCAATCATGTATGGAATGTGGTTTATTTTCTTAGCGTATTTTATATTTGTCAAAAAGTAATACTTAAAACGACCTTTCTCTTGTAAATTAGGAGAAAGGTCGTTTTTTATAATAAACTGCACGTAAATGATGAAATCATATTAAGGTCAGAGTTTAATAGATTAGGCGTCTTTACATTTGAAATGAAGAGCGAAAAACCTACAGGTAAGAAGTTTGTATTATTACTTGAAATTTTGGAGTAATGAGATATAATAAAGGTTCACTCTGTTTTTAAAGAACTTGTTCAAAAGTGTTGACATTAGAACTAAGACTTGTTATATTTAGTGAGTAGCCAAAACAACTTAACAAATTATGTTTTGCGACAAGATAAGACAATAAGTAAATGAACCTTGAAAACTGAACAGCAAAACGTCGATAGAATTTTTAAACTCAATACACTTCGGTGTAGGGAGTATAAACGTTTCTAAGTAAGCTGATTTCCGTCAGGAGAACAGAAACAACCAGAAGGATTGAAATTCAATCCTTCGACATGACATCATTGAAGAATGTTCGCATTCTTCATTAATGCCAGCATAGAAACTAGAGCTATTCAAGTTTCTGTAATTTCTCTGATGGCTGAGATGTAGTGTAGTGCTAGGAAACGAGCGCACGAAGGAGGTCACGTACTTTTGGGTACGTGACCGACTGAGTAAGCGAAGTTGACAACGCAATGCGCTGCATATCAGACTTCAGATATTATGGAGAGTTTGATCCTGGCTCAGGACG